>JBJSXF010000031.1:0-5260 GCA_046086225.1 Actinomycetota bacterium
GTGACGAATCACTGGGATGCCGATCTCGACCTTGCGCGCCGGCTGGCCGATGCCGCCGATGCGATCTCCATGTCGTACTACCGCTCGCACGATCTCGTGATCGAGACGAAGCCCGATCTCACCCCGGTGACCGAGGCCGACAAGGCGGTCGAGCAGGGGCTGCGCGAGATTCTGGCCGCGGAACGACCAGATGACGGCATCCTCGGCGAGGAGTTCGGAGTGAGCGGCAGCACCGAGCGCACCTGGATCCTCGATCCGATCGACGGCACGAAGAACTACGTACGGGGCGTGCCGATCTGGGCGACCCTCATCGCGCTCGAGGTCGACGGTCGACTCGACGTGGGAGTGGTCTCGGCGCCGGCGCTCGGCATGCGCTGGTGGGCGGGCCGGGGTCTCGGGGCGTTCCGTGACGGGGACCGGATCTCGGTGTCGGAAGTCGGCGACCTGGCCGACGCCCAGCTCTCGTTCGCGTGGGACACCTCCGGTGCCTTCGCCGGGCTCGGTGATCGGCTCCTCGGCCTCGCCCACCGCTGCTGGCGGGCGCGGGGTATCGGTGACTTCTGGCAGCACCTCCTCGTCGCCGAAGGTGCGTTCGACATCGCGGTCGATCCCGTGGTGTCGCTCTGGGACGTAGCCGCCCTCGTGCCCATCCTCGAGGAGGCGGGTGCCCGGTGGAGCACCGTCGACGGACGGACCGACCCGGACGGGGGCAGCTTCGTGTGCACGAACGGTCGGCTCCACGATGCGGCGCTCGCGGCGCTCGGCGGAACGGCGTGACCGAGGTCACCGTCGGGATCGACATCGGCACCTCGTCGGTGAAGGCGATCGCAGCCGACGGCGACGGCAACGTGGTCGCCCGGGCTCGTGTTCCGCACCCCTTCTCGGTGCCCACTCCCGACCGGTTCGAGCACGACGCCGCTCTCGCCTGGCGCGAGGGGCCGCAACGAGCACTCGACGCGCTCGGGGACATCGCGCCCCGGGGGCTCTCGGTCGCGGCCATGGTGCCGTCGCTCACCGCGGTCGATCGCGACGGCGTGCCCCGGGCGCCGGGTCTGCTCTACGGCGACGAGCGGGGTCGTCACGAGGGCGAGGATTCACCGATCGCCGAGGCGGGCGAGCTCATGGCCTTCCTGCGCTGGCACGTCGCGCACGCGCCGGACGCTCGCGGCTACTGGATGGCGCAGGCCGTCGCGAACCACGCGCTGTGCGGCCGGCCGGTGGTGTCGAACCTGGTGGCGATGACTGCGCATCCACTCTTCGACTTCGTGCAGTGGGACGAGGCCCGACTCCTCGAGTGCGGCGCCCGGCCCAACCAGATGCCCGAGATCGGACCGGCGACCCAGGCGCTCGCCGAGGTCGACGGTCGCCCGGGGTGCGTGCTCGAGGGGGGCACCATCGACGCGCTCGGTGAGCAGCTCGTCGCGGGCGCCGAGGAGCCCGGCGATGTGCTCGTCATCCTCGGCACGACGCTCATCACCTGGTGCGTGGCCGAGTCGGCCGAGGCGGCGACGGGGCACTACGCGATTCCGCATACCGCCGCCGGCCGCTGGCTCGTCGGCGGACCGTCCAACGCCGGTGGGCTCTTCCTCGATTGGGCCGACCGCCTCGCGGCCGGTGCCGGTCGGTCGTCCGTCGGTGACCTCCCGGCCGATCCGGGGCGCGTGCCGGTCTGGGCGCCCTACCCCCGAGGTGAGCGGGTGCCCTTCTCGGATCCGAGCCGACGGGCCCGGCTCGTCGATCTCGACCTCACCCACGATGCGACTGCCGTTCGGCGAGCTGCGTTCGAGGCGTCGGGCTTCGTGGCCCGCCGAATCATCGACGCGGCGCCGGTACCGGCTCGGCGCATCGTGGCGACCGGCGGCGGGACGCGCGTCGACGGCTGGCTCCGGGCACTCGCCGACGCGACGGGTCTGCCGGTGCACGTGTGCGCGGTTCCCGAGGGGGGTGCGCTCGGAGCAGCGTTCCTCGCGAGGTGTGCAGCCGGACTGGAGTCCGACATGACCGCAGCCCGACGGTGGGCGCGCACCGAGCGGATCATCGAGCCCGATCCGGTGTGGGCATCGGCGGTCGGCGAGCGCTACGAGCGGTTCCGCGGAGTGGCGGGCTGACTCGCCGACCGGGATGTTCGCTCCCGGTCGGATCGCGCGGGCGGTTCAGCGGGGGAGGACGCCTCGGTCGCGTAGCAGGCGCTCGATCGTCGGTGCGAGGCTCTCGGCGAACGTCGGGGTGAGGTGATACGTGTCCGATTTCACGAGTGTCCCCTCGACGACCGGGTCGCAGATCGGCAGGTAGGGGCAAACGAATCCATCGAGGTCGAGCGTGGCGACTCCCGGATCCTCCCGGGCCAGCTTCCGGTACGCGGCCTCGAGTCCCGAGACCGTGCGCGGGCCCACGTAGCGGCACTCCTCGAGTGACTCGGCTCGGCGCAGACACGTTCGAATGTCGAGTCCCGAGGTCGGCACGGGAATCGGCTCGATGATCGCGAGCCGGGGGCCGAGGTCGCGGATGCTGCGGGCCGAGCGACGGGCTGCCTCGATCGGCCAAGCCGGGTTCGCGTCGATGCGGCGCTGCGGATCGGCAGACGTGCCTCGGAATCCGGGTGAGCCGGTCACCTTCCGGTCGTACGGCGCATTCATGGCGACGACGATGTCGGGACGCAGCGCGGGGAGCACTCGGTCGTAGATGTCGTTCTTGCGGCCCGGGCACTTCGCCGCGAAGCCCGCTTCGAACGCGGCGCCCCGGCTCTGGCGCCCCCAGGCGTAGAGATCGCGCGGCCAGGGGCACCCGCCCGAGACGGCGGCGGAGAGGGTGAGGTCGTTGCGTTCGGCGATCTTCCGGAAGGCGGGGAGCAGCATGCGGGCGTTGCTGTCGCCGATGAGCATGAGGTGGGGTCCGGTGCCGCGTCGGAGGATGCAGCGATCAGGAGAGGCGTCCTCGCACTCGGGCCAGGGGAGGTCGCGTCCGTCGTCGGCGAGGTTGTAGGTGCGGGGGTCGGTGCCGGTGACGGTGGGGGTGCCGGTGGTGAGGGTGGGGGTGCGGTCGGCCCGGTCGGTGATGGTGGGGGTGATGACGAGGCCGCCGAGGATGCTGATGGTGAGGCCGGTGGTGATGACGGGGATGGTGCGGCGGTCGAGGCGGGGGGTGCGGCGGACGGGTTGTTCGAGGAGGAGGTTGCTGGCGGCGGCGAGGCCGGTGGCGACGAGGTTGGTGATGACGAAGGTTTGGAGGGGGGTGGGGTCGAACTCGTTGGTGATGACCCAGATGACGGGCCAGTGCCAGAGGTAGATGCCGTAGGAGATGCGGCCGAGCTCGACCATGGTCGGGCGGGACAGGGCGTTTCGGGTGACGCCGCGGTCGGTGGCTTCGAGCGAGGTGATGAGGGCGACGGTGAGGAGGGTGGTGAGGATGCCGCGGGGGACGGGTCCGAGATCGACGAGGTTGGTGGCGACCGCGACGGTCGCGGCGAGGGAGATGGCGGCGGTGATGCGGCCGAGGGTTTGGTGGCGGCGAACGGCCCGGATGGCGGCGGGGGTGAGGGCGAGGCATGCGCCGGCGAGGAGCTGGTAGGCGCGGGCATCGGTGCCGTAGTAGGAGCGGAGCGGGTCGCGGGTGCGGAGCATGACAGCCCAGACGGCTGACGCGAAGGCTGCGGTGGCGACGATCACGGCGAGGGTGCGGAGGCGTCGGCGGCCTCCGATCCGGCGGGTCGCGGCGAGCAGGCCGGTGAGCGCGAGGGGCCACAGAAGGTAGAACTGCTCTTCGACCGCGAGTGACCAGAAGTGCAGGACGGGGTTGCGGTCGAGATCAGCGGCGAAGTAGCCGGTGCCTTCCCGGATGAAATGCCAGTTCGCGACGTAGAGGAACGCGGCGCGAAACGATCCGGCGGTCTCGGTCACGTCGAGGCGGTTCGCGAGCGCGGTGAACACCACGGCGGTGACGATGAGGGTGAGGGCGGCGGCGGGCAGCAGCCGGCGGAAACGGCGGGCGTAGAAGCGCAGCAGGTCGATCCGGCCGCCGTTGCGGACGTCGGCGAGGAGCAGACGGGTCACGAGGAACCCCGACAGCACGAAGAAGATGTCGACCCCGATGTAGCCGCCGTCGAACCGGCCGAGTCCGGAATGGAACGCCACGACGAGCGCCACCGCGACGGTTCGCAGCCCGTCGAGGTACGGCCGGTAGGGGAGCGTGGAGCGACCGGTGGTCACCGAACCGGACTCCGGATCGTCCGTCACCGTCGGTGCTCCCGACTCGGCACTCACCGCCGGCGAGAATACCGACCCCGTCGGACCGACCCGGGACGGCCCCGCGGTGAGACTCTGCCCGTCGGCGTTTAGATCTCGCGGGCGGTTCAGCGGGGGAGGACGCCTCGGTCGCGTAGCAAGCGCTCGATCGTCGGAGCGAGGCTCTCGGCGAACGTCGGCGTGAGGTGGGAATGATCGCCCTTCACAACCCGGCCGTTGATGGCCGGGTCGCAGATCGGCAGGTAGGGGCAGACGAGCCGATCGAGATCGAGAGCCACGAAGTGCTGGCGGCTCCGGTGAAGTTCGCGATAGGTGCGTTCGACGATTGTCGCACTCGTCGGAGTCAGGTAGCGGCATTCGGTCGTTGATGTCGCTCGGGCCAGACACTTCCGGGGATCGAAGTCGTCTTCGGGGAGGGGAATCGGTTCAATAGCCACCAAGATGGCTCCGTTCGCCAGGATTGCGTCGGCTGAAGCCGTCGTGGCCCGGCGGATCCGAACGTCGTTCTCCGGGCTCGTCTGCGCCGTCGAAACTCCCTCATTGGCGAAGTGGAGATGCCCGGGTGTGTTTCGCTCGTACGCGACGTTTGCCGCAACGACGATGTCGGGTTGCAAGAAAGGAAGGAATTGATCGTAGAGCTTGGCTTGCCTCTCGGGACACGCACGAAGGAAGAGAGCATTGGTCTCTGCCCTGTTCGCGTCCGGTTCGGCGGCGAGTCCACGCTGCCAGGGGCACCCGCCCGAGACGGCGGCGGAGAGGGTGAGGTCGTTGCGTTCGGCGATCTGCTGGAAGGCGGGCAACAGCGCATAGGCGTTGCTGTCGCCGATGAGCATGAGGTGGGGTCCGGTGCCGCGTCGGAGGATGCACCGCTCCGGTCGGGAGGCGAAACAGCTGCGGAGGAGGTCACGCGAATTGATCGTGTCGTCGGCGAGGTTGTAGGTGCGGGGGTCGGTGCCGGTGACGGTGGGGGTGCCGGTGGTGAGGGTGGGGGTGCGGTCGGCCCGGTCGGTGATGGTGGG
>JBJSXF010000032.1:0-14458 GCA_046086225.1 Actinomycetota bacterium
ATCGACGAGATCCGTGAAGCCGCCGACGGCCAGGAGCCCTTCGCGTACTTCCTCACGGTGGGCACGGACGGCCGACCCCACGCCGTTGCGATCCGACCGACCTTCGCGTCCGACGCTCTCGTGTGCACGGTCGGGCGCACCTCGGCCGCCAACGCCGCGGCCCGACCCGCGGTCTCGCTCGTGTGGGCACCCGCCGCGCCCGACGACTACTCGCTCATCGTCGATGGCACCGCGGAGGTCGACGGCACCACCGTCACGGTGCGGCCCACCGGCGCCGTGCGCCACCGCCCCGCCCCGGGCGGCGGCAACGACTGCGTGCGCCTCGACCGGCCGGCGGACTGACCGACCGTCCCGTCGCCCGTCTGCCCCGTCGGGCGGCGGATCAGGCCGGCGCGGCCCCGCCGTGGTCGCCGACCATCGACCGGGCACCGCGGGCCTCGGCGTCTCGGTAGGCGGTCTCGGCCATCCGGGCCCCGAACACGACCTCGCCCGGGCTGCGCCCGTCAATGTGGCCCATGATCCCCTTGTAGAGCCGGTAGCCGAGGAGCTCGAGCAGCCGGTCGGGGAACGCGGCCGCCACCTCGGGCGCGATGCCCAGGTACGGGTTCTGCTGCTGGCGCACGAAGCCCGCGCAGTACTGCACGTTCACCCCGCACCGCCACTCGTCGGCGGTCGCGTTGGCGCCCCCGCCGTGCCACAGCGAGCCGTGCAGCACCATCACCGAGCCGGCGGGCGCCTCGAAGCACTCGATCTCGTGGCCGGCGAACGCACCCGGCTGATCGGGGGTGGCCGCGAAGCGGTGCGAGCCCCGCACGAAACGCGTCGCCCCGTTTGCGGCGGTGAAGTCGGTGAACGCCCACAGCGTGGTGACCACCATCGGCGGGTGGGGCCGGGGCAGATGGCGCGACATCACCGCGTCGTCGCCGTGGAGCGGCTGAGCCCGCTCGCCCGGCCCGATGTCCATCGCGGTCATGCCCGAGAGCAGCAGCCCGCGATCGAGCATCCCCTCGGCGATCGGGAGCACCGCGGGGTGCACGGGGAGCGCGGCGAACACCGGGTCCTTGACGAGCAGGTTGTACATCCGCTTGGTGGCGATGCCCTCGGCCTGGGTGCCCTTGGGCTGCACGTCGAGGTCGATCTCGATCCGGCGGATCGCGTCGCGGACCGCGGCGACGAGGTCGGGTTCGATCACCCCCTCGAGGATCGTGAAGCCGTCGGCGTCCACCCGGGCGAGGTGATCGTCGACGGTCGCGGTAGACGTTCCCATCCGTGACACGATCGCGGATGTGACGCCGCTCGACAACCCGGTCTGGCACGCGCTCTTCGGGCCCCACGCCCACCTCGCCCTCGCCGAGGGGGCCGCCCGCCGCTACGACCCCGAGGTGGCGCGGTTCTGCGGCCTACCCGACGACCCCACCCGCGCCGACTGGACCGACCTGGCCCGGCTCCTCGGACCCGCCCCCGCCGGCTTCTTCGCAGTGGCCCCGCTCGCCCTCCCGACCGACTGGACGGTGAACGCCGTCTCCGAGTCGGTGCAGATGGTCGCGACGAGGCCGATCGGCGCCGCCGACCCCGCGCTCGTCACGCTCGGCGCCGACGACGCGCCCATGATGCTCGATCTCGTGCGCCGGACCGAGCCCGGCCCGTTCCTCGCCCGCACCCACGAGCTCGGCACCTACCTCGGCGTGCGCACCGACGGCAGGCTCGTCGCGATGGCCGGCGAGCGGATGCGCTTCCCCGGCCACACCGAGATCAGCGCGGTGTGCACCGACCCCGACCACCGCAACCGGGGCCTCGCCCGCCGCCTCGTGCGCGCGGTCGCGGCCGGCATCGAAGCCCGGGGCGAGACGCCGATGCTGCACGCCCGGGCGACCAACGCGCCCGCGATCGCGCTCTACGAGTCGCTCGACTTCGAGCTCCGGACCCGGTTCGACGTGATCATCGCGAGACCGCCCGAAATCCCCGCAACCGCCCGTCGGCCTGCGTAGCCTCGCCCCCGTGTCGGCGGCCCGGTGGATCGATCTCTGGACCCCGGACGAAGCGGCGCTGCGGGCGGCGCTCCCGCCCGGCACACACGACATCACCGTCGCCCGGCTCCTGAGGCCGATCGACACCGAGATGCCCCCGCGCCCCCGACTCGAGGCCCGGGACGGATACGTCTTCGGCATCCTCGTCGCCCCCGGCATCGACGGCCGCCAGGGCTCGCTCGAGGAGATCGGGGTGATCATCACGGCCGACACGATCATCACCGTGCACAAGACGCCCCGGACATCGGGATCGCTGACGTTCGACGCCGCCGTCGCCACGGCCGCCCGGGGCGGAACCGCCACCGGACTCTGCCTCTACACGGTCGTCGACGAGATCGCCGAGCGCTTCCTCGCCGTCATCGACCGCTTCGAGGAGGAGATCGACGAGCTCGAGGACCACATCACGGAGTGGCCGTCGGCCGTCGTGCGGTCCCGCATCTCCGAGACCCGCCACGACATCCTTCACGTGCGACGGATCCTCACCCCGACGCGTGACGCCGCCCGCAGCGTCCTCGACGGCCGGGTCGATCCCGAAGGTCCGAACGAGTTATTCCCCCGCGAGGCCGAGCTCCACTTCGCCGACGCGTACGACAAGCTGCTCCGCGCGACCGACGCGCTCGACCTCACCCGCGACCTCCTCGCCGGCGTGCGCGACTTCCACCAGGCCGAGATGGCCAACGAGCAGAACGAGGTCACCAAGCGCCTCACGGCGGTCGCCTCGATCCTCCTCGTACCGACCTTCATCGTGGGTCTCTACGGTCAGAACTTCCGCACGATCCCCGAGTACCAATGGCGCTTCGGCTACCTCTGGTCGTGGTTCCTCATCGTGGCGTCGACCGTCGGTCAGGTCTGGTATTTCCGCCGTCGGCGCTGGCTCTGACCGGGCCCCGACCGCCCCACCCGGCTCGTTTCCGCCCCGAGCGCCGAGGACGTAGGCTCCCGGCAACCGTCCGGGGCATGGGCCCCGGGTGGCGGATCCGGGGCGACCCGGGCAGCACACCGGACGTAAGAGAGAGAGAACTGCGTTGCCGACAGGAACCGTGAAATTCTTCAAGGCCGACAAGGGCTTCGGATTCATCTCGCGTGACGGGGAGAAGGACATCTTCGTCCACCACTCCCAGATCCAGATGGACGGATACCGCACGCTCGAGGAAGGTCAGACCGTCGAATTCGAGGTCGGTCAGGGCCGCAAGGGCGAAGAGGCCCAGAACGTTCGCCCGGTCTGATCGGACGAACATCCTGGTGTTCGGCGACGCCGGCCCCCACGGGCCGGCGTCGTCGCGTCACGGCACCATCGGTCGCGACGGAACCGATCAGTTCTCGTCGAACCCGGCGTGCTCGCGAGCCCGGTCGGCGGCCGCCCGGAACGCATCGAAGTAGTCGGAGCGCTCCTCGCCCGTCTCGGCGCCGGCCTCGTCCTCGGCCGCGCCGTTCGCACCCTCACCCCACGAGACGCCCGAACCGGGAACCCGGCTTCCGCTCGCTGCGGTCAAAGCCCGGCCGCGCTTGCCCGCCCGACCGGGGAGCAGATCGGCGCTGACGTCGGGGATCACCCACTGCGAAGGATCGAGCGACGCCACCGAGTCGCCCGGACCGGAGCCCAGGAGATCGAACGGTGCCGGGGTCGACCGGGCCGGCGCGGGATCGGCCGCAGGATCGGCCGCGAGCACGGAGGCCGACGCCGCCGGAACGGGTCCCGAAGACGACGCCCCGGAATCGGGCCTGGGCATCGACGGCATCGACGGCATCGACGGCGGGGCGACCGCGTGCAGATCGGCGAACGAGCCGAGTCCGAGGTTCGGGCGGGGAGCCTGACCACCGGCCATCGCCGCCGTTACTTCTTCGGCCGGGTGGCCGTTCGGCGCCGACGGCATCGCAGCCGCCGGAGCAACCGGGGCGACAACGGGGCGGTCAGGGCGCTCCGGGAGCTCGGTCGGGGGCCCCTCGATGCGGGTCGACGGCAACGCTTCGGGCGCGTCCGCGGCGACATCGACGCCCGCCGGGACGGGAATCGGTGCCGGCGTCGGGCGGACGACCGGGCGAGTGTCGAGCACTCGGTGCGCGGGGACGCCGACGAGCGCGGCGCACCCGCCGCCCCGGGCCGGCGCGAGCTCGACGCGGAGGTCGTAGGTCGCGGCCAGACGTGAGATGACCTCGAAGCCGAGGCCGCCGGCGGCGGCGGCTCGCCCGGCGAGCCGGTCGTTGATCCGGGATCGGGTCTCGGGGGGGAGCCCCGGCCCCCGGTCGACGACCGCCAGGGCGTAGCCGCCCCGCTCCGAGCGACCGAAGACCTCGACCGGCTCCGGAGCCTGCGAGGCCTGCAGCGCGTTCTCGGTCAGCTCGGCCACGATGTCGGCGATCGCGGCGGCAACCGGCGCATCGATCATCGCCGGATCGAGCGGCCGAACGCGCACCCGGTCGGCGCCGTCGAGTGATTCGAGCGCCTCGTCGACGGCGACCGCGAGGTCCATCGGGCCACGGCGAACCGGTGCGGGAGCCGCACCGGCCAGCACGACGAGGGCGTCGCCGTTCCGGCGAACCCGCGTCGCCAGACGCCGCAGCTCCGCGACGAGCGTCGCGTCGAGCGGCCGACCGTCGAGCGCGGCGAGCTGCTCCGACACGGCGGCGAGGGCCCGCTGGGCGAGACCGGCCACCTGCTCGGAGCCGACCGTGTCGGGCGAGGTGAGATCGGCGAACACGGCCGGACGGCTGTCGGTGGCGACGGCCGGCGCCGAGACCACCGGGATGTCGGCCGGAGCATCGACCGGCCGGGGCAATGCGACCTCGCCAACGGTCGCGTCGGGAGCGACGGTCGGTGCCGCGGTCCGAGTGGGGCGCTCCGATTGCTCCGCCGACTTCTTCGACTGCTTCGCCGTCTTCGCCTCGATCTTCGCCGCCTTCGCCTCGGCTTGCGCTTCCTTCGCCGCTGCCTGCTCGGCCTTCGCGGCAGCCCGCCGCTCACCGCGCCCCGGCTTCGCCGTCGTCGCAGCCGCTGGACGACCCCGGCGCACGACGAGCAGGATGGCAAAGAGGGCGACGCCGGTCGCCCCACCCCAGATCTGCACCTGCCCGGTCTCGTCCGTCGTGAGCGCGAGCGCGACGCGGAAGGCGCAGTAGGCCGCCCCCGCGCCAAGCACCATGACGGGAACCGCGCTCCGCCTCGAACCGCTCGTCTTCGCAGCCACCTGCATTCCTCCCGTGTCCTCCCCGACTCCCTCTCTCTTCGGCCGATCCGGGGGCCGACCTGAGGGGATTGGTGCGGAAGTTCGGCCCGGGGCCCGGAACCGGGCCGGGGCTCAGGGCCCGAGCAGCACCCGGAGCCGACGGCCGGCCACCCGGACGCCGACCAGAGCCATCACGACGAGATAGGCGACCTGGACCGGCACCGCCCAGCTCCACCGGCCGAGGGTGGCGGCCCGGACCAGCTCGACGCCCTGGACGAGCGGCGTGCAGCGCACGAGCAGCTCCAGCCCGTCGGGATAGCGGGAGAGGGGGAAGAACACGCCCGAGAAGAGGAACATCGGAATCGTGGCGAGCTGCACGAAGTCGAAGTCGATGAACGAGCGCATGTAGGTGGTGGCGGCCAGACCGACCGCCGCGAAGGCGACGGCCAGGAGCATGGCGGCGGGCAGGGCGAGCACCGCCCAGGGCGACCGGACATCGCCGAACAGCACCATCGTCAGGAGGAAGGCCCCGGAGTAGACGGTTCCGGTCATGAGCGCCCAGGTGATCTCGCCCCGGGCCACGTCGACCGGCTCCATCGGCGTGGCGGTCACCGCGTCGTAGACGTGCTGGTACTTGAACTTGATGAAGAACCCGTACGTGGCGTCGAGCACCGCGCCGTTCATCGCGGCCGTGGCGAGCAGTCCGGGCGCGACGAACACCGAGTACGGCACGGCCGTGCCGGCCACCATCACGGCGCCGACGAGGCCGCCCACCCCGATACCGATCGAGCCGAGGAAGAGCACCGGCTCGAGGAAGCCGGAGCAGAACACCCACCAGGCGCGCCGGGTGACGAGGAGGTTGCGCTCGACGAGCCGGAACGCCCGCCGCGAGCCCGGGATCGGCACGATCCGCACCGGCGCCCCACTCATGACCGCAGCCGCCGGGTGAACGCCCGGGTGCCCCACCAGCCCGCGAGCCCGGTGAACGCGACGAGGAACAGCACGTGGCCGAGGACGGCCGGCGCCGAACCGGAGCCGGTGGTGGCCGCCCGGGCCAGCTCGGTGCCGTGCCAGAGCGGCGAACACACGGCCAGCCGCTCGAGCACCGTCGGCATCTCATCGACCGGGAAGAACGTGCCCGAGAACAAGAAGAGGGGGAGCACCAACACCCGCAGCAGGAAGGTGAAGGAGACGTCGGACTCCCGACCGATCGCGAACGCGGCGAGCGGGGCCGCGAACGCCGCGGCGCAGAGGCCCGTCGCCGGGATCGCGAGCACGCCGAGCGGAGAGGAGACCGCGCCGAGCGCAGTGGCGACGAGGAGGTAGACGGACGCGCCGAGCATCGCCTTGCCCGCCGTCCACACCACGACGCCGACGTAGAGCTCGTCGGGCTCGACGGTCGTGGCCATCATCCCCTCGTAGAACCGCATCCACATGACTCCCATCAGCACCGGCCACAGCGCCTCGACCGAAGCCAGCTGGACCGCCGACGCGACCATCAGGCCGGGGGCGACGAAGTCGAGGTAGCCGACCCCGCCGACCGACGCCGAGTTGGCGTCCACGAGCGCGCCGAGCCCGACGCCCATCGCGACGAGGTACATCACCGGCTGACCGAACATCGTGAACGCGAGGCCGCGCCACAATCGCCGGTAGACGAGCCACTCGCGCTCCAGCACGCGCAGCACCGCGCCGGGCCGCACGTCAGTCCTCGAGCGTGCGGCCGGTGAGGATGAGGAAGACGTCCTCGAGGCCGGCCCGACGGACGAGGCTGGGAACGTCACCGAAGCCCGCCTCGACGACCGCCCGGGCCGTGGCGTCACCGTCGTCGGTGTAGAGCAGCACCCGATCGGCGAGCGCCTCGACCCGGTCGCCGCAGCGGGCGAGGTGCCGGGCGACGTCCGCCGGGTCGTGATCGAGGTCGGGTCGCACCTCCACGACCTCGCGCGTCGCGTGCCGCTCGATCAGGGTGCGGGGCGGACCCTCGGCCACGATCCGACCACCGTCCATGATGACGAGCCGGTCGCACAGCTGCTCGGCCTCGTCCATGTAGTGGGTCGTGAGCACGAGCGTGGTGCCCCGGCGCTTGAGCCGGTGCAACCGGTCCCAGAGCAGGTGCCGGGCCTGGGGATCGAGCCCGGTGGTCGGCTCGTCGAGCAGCACGACCGACGGATCGTTCACCAGGCTGCGGGCGATCGTCACCCGGCGCTTCATGCCCCCCGACAGCGGATCGACCTTGGAATCGCGCCGGTCGGTGAGCTGCACGAAATCGAGCAGCTCGGCCGCTCGCTCGCGGATCACCGAGCGGGGCAGGCCGAAGTAGCGCCCGTAGACCACGAGGTTGTCCCAGACGGTGAGCTCGGTGTCGAGGGTGTCCTCCTGGGGAACGACCCCGAGGTGCGCACGGATGCGGGAGCCGTCGACCGCCGGGTCGAGCCCGAGTACCCGCAGGTCTCCGCCCGTGCGGGGCGACACGCATCCGATCATGCGCATCGTCGAGGTCTTGCCCGCGCCGTTCGGACCGAGGAAGCCGAAGGCCTCGCCGGGACCGATGGTGAAGTCGATCCCGGCGACCGCCGCGAAGGCGCCGAAGCGCTTCTCGAGCCCGCGGGCGGCGACGAGCGGCTCGGTGGACGACACGGCTTCCGACGCTACCGCCCGCCCGGAGACCGCAATGCGTTCGTGGTCGGCGCGACGGCCTGCGTCCCGATCGCGCGCCGGGTGCGCGAGTCCATCCGTCGCCGCGCCCCAACCGAGACCGACCGTCCTGGCAGACTGCTCCCGTGCCACGCAGTCGGATCATCACGGGCGGCGTGCTCGGCATCGTCATCGCGATCGCGGCCGTCGTCTTCCTCGTCGGTCCCGACGGCGACGGCGGATCGACCGCCCCGAGCGCGACACCGTCGGGCCCATCGGGCACCGACCGCACCCCCGACACCGGGACCGGCCCCGGACCCGATGCCGGGTCGGGCACCGAGCCCACGACCACGGCCCCGACCACCACCGTCGCCCACGACCCCGCCCGCACCCTCGCGCCCGTGCGCGTGCGGGCGATCAACGGCGCCATCTCCCCGAAGTCGGTCGTCGCCACGGGCAAGGGCCGCGTGTTCGCCCAGAACATGATGTACAACCACTCGGTCACGGTCTACGACCGGGCCGGCAACCTGGTGCGCACGATCCCCGACGGTGTGCGCCTCGCCCGCTTCGGCGTCACGGGCCACCCCGGCGTCTCGCAGGGCGCGCCGGTCGAGGCGGCAGTCGACGGGGCCGGCAAGAAGATGTTCGTGAGCAACTACGCCATGTACGGCACCGGCCACGGACCGGAGGGCAGCGACGAATGCGGCGGACCGAGCGGACTCACGCCGTCATTCGTCTACCGGATCGACCTCGCCCGACTCGAGATCGACGGGGTGGCCCGGGTCGGCCAGACCCCGAAGTACGTCGCCGTCACGCCCGACGACCGCTACGTGCTCGTCACCAACTGGTGCAGCTACGACATGAGCGTCGTCGACCACGCCACCCTGCGCGAGGTGCGGCGGGTGCCGCTCGGCCGCTTCCCGCGCGGCATCGCCGTCGACCGCGCGTCCCGAACTGCGTACGTGGCCGTGATGGGGTCATACGACATCGCCAAGGTCGATCTGCAGACCTTCGGGGTGTCGTGGATCCGGGGCGTCGGGAGCGGCCCCCGACACCTCGTGCTCTCGGCCGACGGCTCGCGGCTCTACGCCACGCTCAACGGCGCGGGTCAGGTGGTCGCGATCGACACCGCGACCGATCAGGTCGTCGGGCGCGTCTCGACCGGAAGCCAGCCTCGAACCATGGCCATCTCGGCCGACGACCGGGCGCTCTACGTCGTCAACTACTCCTCGAGCACCGTGTCGGTGCTGCGCCGCAGCGATCTCTCGATCGTGGAGACCCTGCCCGTGTGCGGGAACCCGATCGGCATCACCTACGAGCCGGTCGCGCACCGTCTGTGGGTCGCCTGCTACGGCGGCGAGATCCAGGTCTTCGACGCCTGATCCGGCTCCGGGGCGGGGGCGGCGACTTCCGCACGGTGCCGCTGGCAGACTCGTGGCCGCCGCAACCCGGGAGGACCGCACCATGCGCTTCAGCTACGCCGAGACCTTCACCGACCCGACGTACCTCGGTCCACTCGCGGTCGCCGCCGAGGAAGCGGGGTACGACTCGTTCGTGGTGCCCGACAGCGTCCTCTTCCCGGCGGAGTCCGACACCTCCTACCCCTACACAGCCGACGGCGACCGCGCGTTCCTCGAGGACAAGCCGATCCTCGAGCCCTTCGCGCTCATCCCCTACCTCGCCGCGCTCACCACCACGCTGCGCTTCACCACCTTCGTGGTGAAGCTCGCCATCCGGCCGCCGGTGCTCGTCGCCAAGCAGGCCGCGAGCGTCGCCGTGCTGAGCGACAACCGGCTCCGCTTCGGCGTGGGCATCAGCCCGTGGCCCGAGGACTTCGCGGCGATGGGCCTCCCCTGGGCCGACCGTGGCAAGCGGATGGACGAAGCGGTCGACGTCGTGCGCGGCCTCTGCGCCGGCGGGTGGTTCGAGTACCACGGCGAGACGATCGACGTCGCCCGCTGCAAGATCACGCCCGTGCCGACCCAGCCGATCCCGATCCTCGTCGGTGGCCACGCCGCTCCGGCGCTGCGCCGGGCCGCCCAGCGGGGCGACGGCTGGATCCACGCCGGAGGCGACCCCGGCGACCTCACCCGGATGATCGCCCGCCTCCGCGAACTGCGCGCCGATTCGGCCCGGGCCGACGAGCCGTTCGAGATCCACGTGATCTCGCTCGACGCGTTCACGCTCGACGGTGTGCGCCGACTCGAGGACGCCGGCGTCACCGACGTCATCGTCGGGTTCCGCTGGCCCTACACGGTGGGCCCCGATACCCAGCCCCTCGACGAGAAGCTCGATGCGCTCCGGCGCTTCGCCGACGCCGTCGTCACCCAGGCCTGAGGAGGGCACCGTGAAGTACCGCCGACTCGGACGCACCTCGCTGCGGGTGAGCCCCCTGTGCCTCGGCACGATGAACTTCGGGCCGCTCACGCCCGAAGCCGACTCGCACCGCATCATGGACCGTGCCCTCGAGCACGGCATCAACTTCTTCGACACCGCCAACCGGTACGGCGGCGACAAGGGACCGGGCGCGACGGAAGAGATCCTCGGCTCATGGTTCGCGAGCGGTGGCGGACGCCGGGAGAAGGTGGTGCTCGCCACCAAGGTGTTCGGGCCGATGACCGAATGGCCGAACGACGGGCTCCTCTCGGCCCGCCACATCCGGGACGCGTGCGACGCGAGCCTGCGCCGCATGCGCACCGATCGCATCGACGTCTACCAGATGCACCACATCGACCGCAGCGCCCCCTGGGACGAGGTATGGCAGGCCATGGAGACGCTCGTCGCCCAGGGCAAGGTCATCTACGTCGGAAGCAGCAACTTCGCGGGCTGGCACATCGCCCAGGCCAACGAGGCTGCCAAGGCCCGACACTTCCTCGGGTTGGTGAGCGAGCAGAGCCTTTACAACCTCGCCTCGCGCACGATCGAGCTCGAAGTGCTCCCGGCCTGCCGGTCCTACGGGCTCGGCGTCATTCCCTGGAGCCCGCTCGCGGGCGGGATGCTCGCCGGCCGCAGCGACGACGACACGGGTCGACGGCGGCAGCTCCAACCCCGGTACACCCGGGCCGCCGACGCCGTCGAGCGCTGGGAGCGACTCTGCGCCGACCTGGGCGAGGAGCCCGCCGCCGTTGCGCTCGCCTGGCTGCTGCACCAGGAAGGGGTGACTGCGCCGATCATCGGGCCTCGCACCCTCGACCAACTCGAGGGCGCAAGCCTCCGGGCTGTCGATCTGAAGCTCGACGACGCCACCCTCGCCGCCCTCGACGACATCTTCCCCGGCCCGGGCGGGCGAGCGCCCGAGGCCTACGCGTGGTAGGACCGCACCCGATGGACATCTACGAAGCCCTCTACACGACCCGAGCCATGCGCCGGGTGAAGCCCGACCCGATTCCCGAGGACGTGCAGCAGCGCATCCTCGACGCCGCGATCCGCGCCCCGAGCGGCGGCAACACCCAGAACTGGCGATTCCTGCTCGTCGACGATCCCGCCGTCAAGGCGAAGCTCGGACCGATCTACCGCGAGTGCCTGGCCCTGCTCTGGGACACGATCTACAAGGACCGCATCGCGGCCGCGGCCGAACGGCCCGACGACCCCGATTCAGCCCAGATGATGCGCGTCCAGCGCTCGGCCCAGCACCTCGCGGATCACTTCGAGGAGTACCCGCTCCTGCTGCTCTCGTTCGTGCAGTACGACCCGACCGGCGGCTCGATCTACCCATCCACCTGGTCGGCCATGCTCGCCGCGCGGGCCGAGGGCGTGGGCTCGTCGCTCACCACGGTCTTCATGTTCCGCATCGACGAGGTGCTCGAGATCCTCGGCGTCCCGAAGGAGGAGGGCTGGCTCTTCTCCTCGTGCGTGTGCCTCGGATACCCCACCGGACGCTGGGGGGTCGCGGCGCGGCGCCCCGTGCACGAGGTGAGCTTCCGCAACCGGTGGGGCGCACCGGTCGGGTTCGAGGTTCCCGAGCCGCTCTGGCCCCCGGCCGAATAGGCCGCCCGGCCCCGTCGCTGCCGGAAGTCCTTACCTGCCCCACAGTCGCGGTTCAGACCCGGCGGGCACACTGCCGGGAATCGAATCCGACCCCACGGGGTTGACCCGAGCACCACGACGAGGCCGTGACGCCATGAACGACCAGCCCGATCCCGACCGCACCGACGCCCCGCCGCCGGCTTCGCCCTGGGACCCCGACGACACCTGGGCCCCCCGGGCTCCCGGCACCGGCCCGTCGTCGCCGCCAACGAACACTGATCCGCCGACGCCCGACCCGACCCCCCGGGCGTCGACCCCTCCGCTGTGGTCGACCCCGGAGCATCCGGTCTGGTCGCCCGCAGCCGCGTGGCCGCCGCCCCCGGTCTCCCCGCCCGCCGGAGGCGGCCCCGTTCCGCAACCGGGCTGGTGGAGCCCGCCGCCCGAACCGCCCCGACGGAAGAAGGGCGCGTCTCGCCTCGTCGCCGCCCTCGTGGCCCTCGCGCTCGTGGTCGCGTCGGCCGGCATCGGCGCGATCGTCGCCCTCGCGTTCGAGGGACGCCAGACCACCCGCATCACCCTCCCGGCACTGCCCGCGTTCCCGACCGACCCGGTTCGCCCGGGCGGCGGCGCAACGGGCGCGATCGATGCCGACGCGATCGCCGAGCGGGTCGTGCCTTCGACCGTGAACATCATGACGACGATGCGCTCGGGCGAGTCGGCCGGTACCGGGATCATCATCTCCGACGACGGCTTCGTGCTCACGAACAACCACGTCATCGCCGACTCCACCAACGTGAAGGTCGACGTCGGCGGGCAGGGCGACATCCGCACCGCCACCGTGCTCGGCTACGACGTCGCCGACGACGTGGCGCTCCTGAAGCTCGCCGACCCGAGCGACCTGCGCCCGGCCCGGATCGGTGACACCGACCGAGTGCGGGTCGGCGACCCGGTCGTCGCGATCGGGAACCAGCTCGGGCAGGGAACGAAGGTCACCCAGGGGAAAGTGACGGGCCTCAACCAGGACGTCACCGCGGGCGACGGCCGCGGCGGTCGCACCGAGACCCTCCGGGGAATGATCCAGATCGACGCGCCGATCAAGCCCGGCAACTCGGGCGGTCCGCTCGTCGACGCCGACGGCCGGGTGATCGGAATCAACACCGCGGCCTCGGGACGGGGCCTGAGCGTCGGGGTGAACATCGGCTTCGCCATCCCGATCGAGCGGGCGATCGGCATCGCCGACCAGATCCGCCGGGGCGACGAGTCCGACGGCGTGCACATCGGGCCGCGTGCGCTCCTCGGCGTCTCCGTGCAACCCGCCGACGACGTCTCGTTCGGGTCACCGCCCCCGCCCGTCGACCGCGGTGCCCTCGTCGTCGAGGTCGCCGACCCGGGGGCCGCGCAGGACGTCGGCATCGAATCGGGGAGTGTCATCGTCGAGGTCGACAGCCGGAGCGTCGGTGACGACGACGAGTTGCGCGACATCCTCGGCGAGTTCGACCCCGGGGATCGGGTCCGGGTGACCTGGGTCGACCCGACGGGTGAGCGCCGCAGCGGCACGGCCCGGCTCCGCGAGGGTCCGCCCGCCTGAGCCGCCACCGACCCGGCGAATACGCGAACCTGGCGGGCATGGCATCCCGCACCCGTCGCCGACCGCTCGGCGCGGGTGAGCTCGCCGAGGCCGCCCTGCTGGCCGACCTCGCGGTCGTGCTTGCGGTCGCCGGACAGATCGTCCCGCTCGGCGGCGCCCTCATCGCGCTCGCCACCGTCCCCCTCGCCGTCGCCGCGTCCCGGCACCGACTGCGGGCCGTGGTCGCGGGAAGCGTCGCCGCCGCGTTCGTCGGGTTCCTCGTCATCGGCACGGCTGCCCTCTGGACGATGGGCGCGTGCGCCCTCCTCGGAACCTGGGTCGGGATCTCCGACCGCCGAGGGCGATCGAGTCGGAGGACGATCGTGCTCGGCAGCCTCGTCCTGTGGCCGCCGGTCGCGGTGTTCTTCAACACGATGATGGTCGTGTTCTCGTCGCTCCGCGAGCTGATGCTCGACCAGATCCGCAATGCGACGAAGGGCTCCCTGCGCATTCTCGAGGCTGCCGGCTCCCGCGATGCGGCCGCCCGGACCGAGTCGGCGGTCACGTGGATGACCGACCACTGGTGGGTGACGGTGCCCGGCCTCCTCGCCTTCCTCGTCCCGCTCGCACTGTGGGTCGCGTGCGGCGTCTCCGCGCCGACATTGCGGCGAGTGCACCGGGCGTTCGGACCGCCGCGTTCGGGGCTCGCCGCGCCCGAGGCCGACCCCGGACCGGTGGCCCCGGTACCGGTCGCGCTCCACGACGTCGAGTTCCGTTACCCCGGCCGTCGTCGTCCGGCCCTCACCAGCACCTCCCTGCGGATCGAACCGGGCGAGCTCATCGCCGTGACCGGTCCGAACGGCGTCGGGAAGTCGACCCTCGCCCGCATCGTGGGCGGACGGGTCGCGCCCGATGCCGGTCGGATCGAACGACCGGGGACACCCGGCCTCGGTGAGATCGGGGGCACCGCGTTCGTCGCCCAGCGCCCCGAGGCGCAGGTGCTCGGCGTGCGGGCCGCCGACGACGTGGTCTGGGGACTGCGCGAGCCCGATGCGGTCGACACCGAGGCCGTGCTCGCCGCAGTCGGCCTGGCCGGATTC
>JBJSXF010000033.1:0-31235 GCA_046086225.1 Actinomycetota bacterium
CACCGGCTGCGTGATCGACGCCGCCCTCTACGGCTCGGCCCTCCGCATCCTCGAGTGGACGCTCGCGGGCTACGACCGGCTCGGCGTCGTGCGTTCCCGTGAGGGCAATCGGCTCGCCAACTCGGCGCCCCTCGACAACTACCCGACACGCGACGGGAAGTTCGTCTGCATCGTGGCCGGCTCCGATGCCAACTTCGCCCGCCTGTGCGCGGCGATGGAGCAGCCCGACCTCGTGACCGACCCGCGCTTCGCGCGCCTCGCCGACCGGGCCGCGCGCGGCGATGAGATCAACGGCATCGTGGCGGCCTGGACCGCGTCGCTCGACGCCACCGAGATCGAGGCACGTTGCGTGGCCCACGACGTGCCGGTGGCCACCGCCTACACCGCGGCCGACATCTTCGCCGACCCCCATATGACCGCACGCGGCGACCTCGTCACCGTCGATGACCCCGTGATCGGCCCGGTGCGCCAGCAGGCCCCCTTCCCGCGCGTCGTCGGCGAGGCGCCGGTCGTCCCGGCGGGTGCACCCCGGCTCGGGGCCGACACCGACGCGGTGCTCACCGGCCTCGGGTTCGACGCCGACGCGATCGCCGCCCTGCGGGCCGCGGGGGTCGTGTGACCGCAATCGCCGACGGCCTGTTCGAGACCGCCGCCGACGGCACGATCACCCTCGTCGGGGGTTGGTCGCCGACGAGCGGCCGCTTCCACTTCCCGTTGCTCGACACCTGCCCCTACTCGGGCGCGACCGACGTGGAGCGGGTGTTGCTCTCACGGGAAGCCACGCTCTGGGCCTGGACCGCGGTCACCGCCGCGCCGCCCGGTTACGAGGGGCCGGTCCCCTACGGGTTCGGCGTCGTGGAGCTCACCGCCGAGCGCCTGCGGATCGTCACCCGGCTGGGCGAGGCGGATCCGAACCGGCTCACCTTCGGCCAGCCGCTCACCCTCGTCGCCGACGAGCTCCCGGGAGGGGTGGTGACGTGGGCGTTCGCGTGAAGGTGGCCGGCGTCGGCCTGCACCCCTTCGGTCGGTTCGAGGGCCGCAGCATCACCGACATGGGTGTGCACGCGGTGCGGGCCGCGCTGGCCGAGGCCGGCAACCCGGCGTTCCAAGCCGCGTTCTGCGGCACCGCGTACGGCGGGGTCGCCACCGGCCACAAGGTGCTCGGCGCCCTCGCCCTCACCGGCGGTCCGATCGTGGACATCGAGGCGGGCTGCGCGAGCGGCGGCGCGGCCCTCCAGCTCGCGGCCGCCGCGATCCGGGCCGGCCAGTACGACTGCGTGCTCGTGTTCGGGGTTGAGAAGATGCCCAAGGGCATCATCCGCTCCTCGTTCTTCGAGCCGTGGCGGGAGCAGGGCGGGCTTGCCGCCACCCCGGCCTACTTCGCGCTGCGGGCTCAGCGCGTGCTGCGCGAGGCCGGGCTGACGAAGCAGCACCTCGCCGAGGTCGTCGTGAAGAATCGCGCCAACGGCGTGCACAACCCCGACGCCATGTTCCGCACCGCGGTGACGGCCGAGGAGGTGCTCGCGTCGCGGGTGGTGTGCGAGCCGCTCCACCTCTGGATGCTGTGTTCCCCCAACGAGGGGGCCGCAGCCGTGGTGCTCCGCCGCGACGACGACCAGCCGGGCGGCGTCACCCTCGCGGCAGCCCGGCTGCGCTCACACCTGCCCGGCAGCGTGCTCGGCGAGGCCACCCCGCTCTCGGGCATCGACGACACCGACATCGTGCCGCCCTCGACCCTCGCCGCCCGCGACGCCTACGAGGAGGCGGGGATCGGCCCGGCCGACCTCGACGTCGTGGAGTGCCAGGACACCGACGCCGCCCGTGAACTCCTCGCCTACCAGGAACTCGGACTCTGCGCCCCCGGCGACCAGGGCCGCATGCTGGCCGAGCCGTCGGTGGTGGTGAACCCGAGCGGCGGGCTGCTGAGCCGGGGCGAGCCGCTCGGTGCCTCGGCCCTCGGCCAGGTGGTCGAGATCGTGCGCCAGCTGCGGGGCGAGGCCGGGGGCCGCCAGGTCGAAGGCGCCCGCACCGGGCTCGCCCACACCGTCGGCCGCGGCGCCAACGCCTGCTGCGTCCTGCTCACCCGCTGACCGCGGGCGCCGCTGCGCTCCGGGCCACCGCCCGGCCCGGATCAGCCGCCGGCGATCGATCAGGCCCGGAGGAACCAGCCCTGCGGGTCCCAGCGCCGCAGGGCCTCCACGTCGGCGCCGGTCACCTCGGGGAGCACCGGGAGCTCACCGGCGGCGACCGCGAGCTCCCACCCGCAGAGCTCGCGCACGGCATCGACCGTCGCGCCCGGCGCCAGCGCGGTCAGCACCAGTTCGCCGTCGCGCTTCGTGAACGTGCCGAGGTCGGTGACGAGCGCCTGCACGCGCAACCCGGGTGAGGTGACGTACGAGCACTCGGCCACCGTGCGCTGTGGAGTGAGGGTGGCGACGATCACGTTCTCGGCGGCCGTGCTCGCCACATCGTTGCCGCCGCCCGATCCCACGAGGAACGGCCGGGGCCGCACGAGCGTCGAGTTGATGTTTCCGAACCGGTCGATCTGGGCCCCGCCCAGGCACCCGATCGTCACCGTGCCCGCTCCGCCGACGAGACCCCCGAGCACGCCCTGGGCGTCAGTGAGCATCGTCGCGGTCGGAAAGTTGCGGTGGTTGAGCACGAACGGATCGGCGGGCACCGCGTCGTAATCCCAGAGGCCGATCTCGGCGGTGAGGTGCACATCGGCCCCGGCCTCCCGGGCGAGGTGCACGCCGAGCCACGCCGCGAGGTTCGCCACCCCGGCTCCGGCCAGCACCGCGTCGGCGCCGGTCACCCGCACCCGCTCAGCGAGATGGCGGGCGCCCCACACCGCCGCGCGCTCCCACGCGTTCACCGGCGCGTCGAGGTCGGGCGGGTGGGCGGCTTCGTCGGTGCGCCACGAGTCGGGCGCGGCCTTGGCCCGCAACTCGGCGACCCGCTCGGCGCCCACTCGATCCAGCCACTCGGCCTGGTCGGTGACCTCGAGCACGAAGTGGCGGATCCACTCGTCGTAGCCGTCGTCGGCACGCCGGGTCGCGGCCCGGGCCTCGACCCAGAACTCGTAATCCTCGCCGTAGCCGGCGACGGGCAGATCGCCCGTGTAGCAGCCGCCCGGATGCGCGCCCAGCGGGCACTCGACCACCGCGAGCACGCGGTGCGCCGGGATGCGCACGAGGTGCGACCACGGACGGATGTCATCGACGATCCGCTCGGCGGTGACGATCGTGCCCCGGCGGGCCGCCAGCGCCCCCCACACTCCCTCGAGGAGCGGGGGGTGGAGCACGACGTTGCCCTCGGCGTCGGCGAGCGGGGCGTGCACGATCGCGACGTCGGGCTGCAGCGGGGCGAGGAGGCCGACCGGACCGAACGGCGTGTCAACCGTTGCGAACCCCTCGTTCTCCGCCATCGACGAACCCGCGATCGACCGGGTCGCGATCGCGGGGAGACCGCGGGCCGCGGCCTCGAGCCGTTGGGCGAAGGCGAGGAACGACCAGTGCTCGACCTCCACCTCGCCCCGTTCGTAGGCGCCGGCGAAGCGGGGGTTGGGCGTGAAGTTGGGGAAGGTGTCCCCCGAGTAGCCGGTGACCACCTTGCGCACGAGCCCGCCCCGGAAGAAGAGGGCGCCCAGACTCGACAACGAGAGCATGACGAGGGTGAAGCCCGGGTCACGACCCCACCACTGACGCACGACCTCCCGGGTCGCGGCCGACCAGCGGGTGTGGCCGACCACCGGGTGGAGCACGTCACCCGCCCGCACGTGCGCCGCAACCGCGTCGGCCAGGCTGGCGCGCTTGTCGGGCATTGCCAGAAACTAGCGGCGTGACCGATCCCCGGCACCTGGACCTCGGCATCGTGACCCCGGTGCTCACGCTGCTCCCCGGCGCCCACGCGCGCTGGGAGGAAGACGCCGCCTTCACCGATGTGGTGACGGTCGTGCAGGCTGCCGACCGCCTCGGCTACCACCACTGCACCTGCAGCGAGCACGTGGCGGTGCCGGTCGCGGTGGCCGAGGTTCGCGGCGGCCGCTACTACGACCCGCTCGCCGTGTTCGGGGCCCTCGCCGCGCACACCACCGCAATCCGGTTCGCCACGCACGTGCTCGTGCTCGGCTACCACCACCCGCTCGAGATCGCCAAGCGCTACGGCACCCTCGACGTGGTGTCGGGCGGTCGCATCGTGCTCGGTGTCGGCGTCGGTTCGCTCGCCGAGGAGTTCGCCCTGCTCGACGCTCCGTTCACCGACCGGGGCCCCCGTGCCGACGACGCCCTGCGGGCACTGCGGGCCGCGCTCTCGCAGCGCATCCCCGAGTACACGGGCGAGCCGTACGCGTTCGGCGGCATGATCGTCGAGCCGCATGCGGTCCAGTCCCCCGTTCCACTGTGGGTCGGAGGGCGCACGTTCCGGTCGTGGCGGCGGGCGGTGGAGCTCGGCGACGGCTGGGCCCCGTTCGGCCTGCGCACCGCCGAGATCGCCGCGATGCGCGACCGCTTGCCCCCACCCACCGACCGTCCGTTCGCGGTGGTACTCCAGCCCGAACGTCCGCTCGATCCCGGCGCCGAACCCAACCGCACCGCCGAGCAGCTGGGCCGGTTCGCGGCCGCGGGCGCCACAGCGGTGAACGCCCGCTTCGTGCACCGCTCCGTCGCGCATTACGTCGATCAACTCGAGGCGCTCGTCGCCGTGCGGGCCGGCCTCTGAGCGACCTCCGCCCCCGGTCGGTGGCCCCGTCCACCGCGTAACCTCACTCGGTGCGCATCGCCGTCCTCGCCAAGCAGGTGCCCGCGTTCGCGGAGATGAGCCTCGGCCCCGACGGACGACTGCAGCGGGCCGGCGCTGCACCGGAGATGAACCCGTACTGCCGCCGGGCGGTCGCCCGGGCCGTGGCCTGGGCCGAGGAACGCCCCGGGGTGTCGATCACCGTGCTCACTCTCGGACCCGAAGGCGCCGAGGACGTACTGCGCGAAGCGATCGCCTGGGGGCTCGAGCGCAGTGCCGACATCGACGGGGTGCTGGTCACCGATCCGGCCTTCGCCGGCTCCGACACCCTCGCCACCGCACTCGCCCTCGCCGCCGCGATCGAACGCACGGGCCCGTTCGATCTCGTGCTCACCGGGCGCAACTCGGTCGACGCCGACACGGGTCAGGTGCCACCCGAGCTGGCCGAACTGCTCGGGCTCCCCTTCCTCACCGGCATCCGCGAGGCGGCCCTCGGCGCCGACCGGCTCACCGCCCGGTGCGAGCACGACGACGGGTGGGTGGCGGCCGAGGTGATGCTGCCGGCCGTCGTCTCGTGCGCCGAGCGCCTGATCGACCCGGCCAAGGTCGACCCCCCGGGCCGGGCCGCCGTGCCCGCCACGCGCCTCCGCCGCCTCACGGCCGACGACCTCGGGAGCGGACCGTGGGGGGCCGATGCCTCACCGACGTGGGTCGGCCCGGTGCGGGAGCTCGGACGCCCCCGGACGGGTGAGGTCAACCCCGACCGTTCTCTCGCCGAGCAAGTGGCCCGGGCCGTCGAGGTGCTGCACGAACGTGGCGCCCTCGGTGACGACCCCGGCGCCCCGGCCCCCGCGGCCGAACGACCCGTTCCCGCCGCCCGCCCCGGCGCGCCGGTCACCGCCGTGCTGGCCGAGCCCGGCCGCGACCGCACGACGCGCGAGTTGCTCGGCGCCGCGGCCACGCTCACCGGCGCAGTCATCGTGCTGACCAGCGACCCGTCCGATCCGGTCGCGCTCGCGGGCTCCGGCGCCGACGAGATCATTCACCTCACCGGACCGGTCTCCGAGGCCGCCGTCGCCCGGGCGGCCGCCCCGCTCGTCGCCGAGGCCGTCATCGTGCTCGCCCCCTCGACGGTGTGGGGCCGCGAGGTCGCGTCGCGGATCGCGGCCCGACTCGGGGCCGGCCTCACCGGCGACGCGGTCGAGCTCGCGGCCGATGCCGACGGCCGCCTCACGGCGTGGAAGCCCGCGTTCGGCGGTCAGCTCGTCGCCGCGATCGGAACCCGGGGCCGACCCCAGATGGCGACCGTGCGCGCCGGGGTGCTGCCACTGCTCGCACCCCGTCCGGGCGCGACCGCGCCCGTGCGGACTGTCGCGGTCGAGCCCGCCCCCGGCATCACGATCTCGGCCCGCACCCGCGACGACGATCTCGACCTTCTCGCCGATGCGCCGGCGGTCGTCGGCGTCGGCGCCGGCGTTGCTCCCGATGACTACGACCGGCTCGAGCCGCTGCGACACGTGCTCGCCGCCGAGCTCGCCGCCACCCGCAAGGTCACCGACAAGGCCTGGATGCCCCGGGCCCGCCAGATCGGGATCACCGGCCGTTCGATCGCGCCCCGCCTGTTCGTGAGCATCGGGGCGAGCGGCAAGTTCAACCACATGGTCGGCGTCCGGGGCGCGGGCACGGTGCTCGCGATCAACGCCGATCCGGCGGCGCCGGTGTTCGGGGTCGCCGACATCGGGATCGTGGGCGACTGGCGCGAGGTCGTCAGCCTGCTCGTCGCGGCACTCGACTGACTCGCCGCACCGCCCGCCCGGCGGCCCGAACCCTGCGGTCGGGAATCCCGCTCAGCCTTCGGCGCGAACCGGACGCCAGAACACGACGAGCAGCGACGCGGCGCCGCCGAGCCCGATGACCGCCGCGAGCCCGAGCCCCCACCAGCCCCCCGGGTGGAAGCCGATCGCGTGATCGATCGACCAGTCGCCCGGGCCGACACAGGCCAGTGCGAAGAACGCGGCTGTGAGGTTCATCAGGTACTCCCAGCCCTCGGTCGGCCGCCGGAACACGAAGAAGCCGGCCTTCCGGTGGTTGGTGATCCAGGCGACGACCGAGACCCCGATGAGCGCCCCGGCCGAGAGCGGGGTGAGGAGTCCGGCCGCGAGAGCGACGCCCGCGACCACCTCGGTGATGCTCGCCAGCCAGGCGTGAAGCTTCCCCGGGCGCATGCCGAGGCTCTCGAACCAGCCGGCCGTGCCCGTGATCTTCCCGCCGCCGAAGATGTGGTTCCAGCCGTGGATCGCCATCGTCGCCCCGGCCGCAAGCCGCAGCAGCAGCAGGCCGAGATCGATCTGGCCGGACGAGACCGAAGCGAGAGCGCGCATGGCGCGCAGGGTAACCCGAGGCAGGCTCGGGGCTCCGGACCTACACTCCTCCCCGAACCGGGAGAAGGAGGCCACCGTGCGCCTGGAAGACCTCGTCCTCGTCAGCGTCGATGATCACGTCGTCGAGCCCCCCGACCTCTTCGAAGGTCGGCTCACCGCCAAGCACGCCGAGGTCGCCCCGCGCCTCGTCCGCAAGGAGAGCGGGATCGACGTCTGGCAGTTCATGGGGGCCGAGCTCCCGAACATCGGGCTGAACGCGGTCGCCGGCCGTCCGCCCGAGGAGTACGCGATGGACCCGCAGTCGTTCGACGACATGCGGACCGGGTGCTACGACATCCACGACCGCGTGAAGGACATGGACGCCAACGGACTCCTCGGCTCCATGTGCTTCCCGAGCTTCCCCCAGTTCTGCGGCCAGCTCTTCGCCCGAGCCGCCACGAACGACGAGGAGCTCGCCACCGCACTGGTGCAGGCATACAACGACTGGCACATCGAGAGTTGGTGCGGCGCCTACCCCGGCCGCTTCATCCCGCTCGCACTCCCCATGATGTGGGACGTCGACAAGATGGCCGCCGAGGTCCGACGGGTCGCCGACAAGGGCTGCTTCGCCGTCACCTTCTCGGAGAATCCGGTGCACCTCGGCTTCCCGAGCATCCACTCCGGGCACTGGGATCCGTTCTTCGCCGTGTGCGAGGAGGTCGGCACGGTGGTCAACGTGCACATCGGCTCCTCGTCGAAGATGATGATCACCGCCGACGACGCCCCGATGGACGTACTCATCACGCTGTCGCCGATCAACATCGTGCAGGCCGCCGCCGACTTCGTGTGGTCGCCGGTCGCCAAGCAGTTCCCGAAGCTCAAGTACGCGCTGAGCGAAGGCGGCATCGGCTGGCTCCCGTACTTCCGCGAGCGGATCGACTACACGTACGAGCGGCACCGCTTCTGGACCGGTCAGGACATGGGCGATCGCCGGCCGAGCCAGGTGATCGACGAGCAGGTGATCCTCTGCTGGATCGACGATCCGGTCGGGGTCGAGATGCGACACCGGATGAACATCGACATGGTCTGCTGGGAGTGCGACTACCCCCACTCCGACTCGAGCTGGCCGCAGTCGCCCGAGCAGTTCCTCAAGCAGGTGCAAGCGGCGGGCTGCACCGACGACGAGATCGACAAGATCTCGCACCGCAACGCCATGCGACTGTACAACTACGACCCGTTCGCGATCCTGGGTCGCGAGAACTGCACGGTCGGCGCGCTGCGGGCCAAGGCCGAGGGCTGGGACGTGAGCATCAAGGCCCGCGGCATCAAGGCCTCGGCCACCGGTGCCGCCGACCTCAAGAAGTTCGCCAAGACCGACTGATCGGTGCGGGCCCGCACGGCCCGCACCGAGATCGCACCGCTCGGCGTCAGCCGACGCGCCGCGAGCGGTGCCGTAGCTGCGGCACGAGACCGCCGTCGCCGAGCACGCGCAACGCCCGCTCCTCGTCGGCGTCGACGACCACCGCATCACCGGGCTCGCGACCCAGGATGAAGGTCACGACGCAGTCGGCGCACGCATCGGTTGCCGCCATCGTGCAGGAGTCGCAGTCGATGACGAGTCCGGCGGGACGATCGACCGGCTCGGCGGTCGGATCGGGCGCGGCGACCGGCGAGGGCGCCGAGGACCGGACCCGAATGGTGGGGAACGGGATCGCTGCGGGGTGGGAGTCGCTCGGGTTCATGGCCGGAGCCTGCCCGGGGGGTGAGACAGGCACGCGGCGAACCGGGCCCGAGGGGGAGGAGGGCGTCGGGTTCGGGGATTCAGGCCGGTGCGGGGTCGTCGGCGACCTCGGCGGCAGCAGCGCACCAGCGGCAGGTGACCCGCTCGATCTCCTCGGCGAGCACCTCCTCTTCCTCCACGGTGAGGTCGCCCCCGATCGTGTAGTGGTGGAACGCCCGCGTGCGCCGGGTGGCGACCACGTCGAAGCGGGTGAGGTTGCCACAGGCCGGGCAGCGATACCGGGGAGCCACGGGCGCCGACGCTAGCGCGCCACGAACGTGCTTTCGCACGAACGCCTGTTCGATTATCCTCTCCCCTGCTATGACCGTCGCTCCCGTGCTCCCCGGGTTCGAGCCCGCTGTGCCCGGGCCGACCGGTCCCGATCGCCAGGCCTCGCTCGACGACCTGGGCACCCCGCTCTCCGAGGTCACGTTCGTCGTCGTCGACCTCGAGACCACCGGCAGTGCCCCGGGCACCGACGCCATCACCGAGATCGGCGCGGTGAAGATGCGCGGCGGCGAGCTGCTCGGCACCTTCGACACGCTCGTGAACCCGGGCGTGCCCATCCCGCCGACGATCACGGTGCTCACCGGCATCACCGAGGCGATGGTCCTGCCCGCACCGCGCATCGAGGAGGTGCTCCCCGCGTTCTGCGAGTTCGCCCGGGGGACCGTGCTCGTCGGCCACAACCTGCGCTTCGATACCGGCTTCCTCGATGCAGCCCTCACCGCCCACGACCGGCCCCGCCTCAGCCACCGCCGGGTCGACACGCTCGCCCTCGCCCGCCGCCTCGTGCGCGACGAAGTGCCCAACCTCCGCCTCGGCACGCTCGCCGACCACTTCCGTACGACGGTGCGCCCGGTCCACCGGGCCTGGTCCGATGCGGCGGCCACCGCCGAGGTGCTCCACGCGCTCCTCGAACGGGCCGCCGCCTACGGCGTCCTCGGCCTCGACGATCTGCTCGCGCTCCCCCGGATGCGAGCGCACCCGTCGGCCGCGAAGCTCACGCTCACCGCTCGCCTCCCGCGTGCCCCGGGCGTCTACTGCTTCCGCGACCGCGAGGGCCGGGTGCTCTACGTCGGCAAGGCCACGAACCTTCGCGACCGCGTCCGCTCGTACTTCGCGTCCGACGACCGTCGCAAGGTGCCCCAGCTCCTCCGCGAGGTCGCCGGGATCGACCACCGGGTGTGCCGCGACGCGTTCGAGGCCGAGGTGCGAGAAGGACGCCTGATCCGCGAGCTCCAGCCCCGCTTCAACCGGAAGGGCAAGGGCACCCTGCGGGCCCACTGGCTCCGGCTCTCCGACGAGCGCTTCCCCCGCCTCGTCGTGAGCCGGGTCGCACCGGCCGACGGGTGCGGGCTCGGCCCGTTCCGCTCGTCGGCCTCGGCTCACGCCGTACGCGAGGCGATCGAGACCGTCGTCCCCCTCCGCCGGTGCACCGCCCGGATCGGCGTGCGCGCCCCCATCGCCGATGGCCCGCCGTGCCTCCCCGCGCAGCTCGGGGTCGCGGCCTGCCCGTGCCGGGGTCACACCGGCGAGGACGATTACGCCGCCTTCGTCTCGGTCGTGCGCCGCGGGCTCGGCCCCGATCCCGATGCCCTGTGCCGGCCGCTCGCCGAGCGCATGCATCGGCTCGCAGCCGACGAACGGTTCGAGGAAGCGGCCCTCACCCGCGACCGACTCGACGCCCTCGTGCGGGCGGTCGCCCGCCGCCGGGCACTCGAACGGCTCCGGGGCGCGGGCGAGATCTCACTCGACGGCCCGGACGGCCCGCTGCGGTTACGCGACGGCGGTGTGGTGCTGCCCGACGAGCCCCTCACCGGACCACCTCACGACGACGAGGTGCTCCTCGTGGCTCGCTGGCTCGAGCGCAATGCCGGGCAGGTGCGATTGCACCGGGCGAGCGGACCGTTCGCGTCGGTCCTGCCCCGGCTCCCCGACTATCGGAGCCCGTCGTCGGCGCCGGTCGTCACCTGAGGCACCGGTCGACTCCGACGGGCGAAGGCGGCGGCGCCGATCTGCACGATCAGCGCCGTGACCAACGCGACGAGCGGGACGAGCCGGGCGAGGGGCCAGAACCGGTCGAAGCCCGAGGCGAGGAAGATGTCCGAGAGCTGATCGCTCGTGAACAGCCCGGTCAGCCGGGCGACGAGGAACACGATCAGGAATCCGGCCGGCAGCGCCACGATCCAGAGGCAGAGCACGAGCCACCACGCCACCCGACGCTTGGCGCGCTCGGGGGTCTGAGTGGGATCGACGGTCTCGGGGAGCACGGCAGTGGCCTCGGATCGGGGCGGCGGGACGGTCGCCGCCACGGGTGCCCCCGTCGTACCCGCAACCGCCGAGGCGAGCACCCGCTCGGCCGGCGGATCGACGACCGACGGCACCTCGGGTGCGGTCGGCGGGGCGATGACCGGAGTCGGTTCCGGAGCCGGGGGCGACACCACCGGCAGCGGAGCCGGAGCGGCCGGAGCCGGGGATCCGACCGCGCGGCCGCCCGGCACCTTGAGCAGCCGACCGCAGCCCCGGCAGCCGAAGGTGCCCGCCTCGGGCACATCGTCGAGCCGGTGCTTCGTCGCGCAGTCAGGGCACTGGAGCGCGGGGGCCATCAGTCGTCACCCGCTTCGTTGCTCGTCCGCACCAAGGCGTCGAGGACGGCCGCCGCGGCCCCGCGATCGATGGCCGCACCGGCCGCGGCAACGCCGGCCGCGAGATCGGGGACGAGATCGGCGACGACGAGCGCCGCCGCTGCGTTCAGCACCGCCACCTCGCGTCGCGGACCGGGCTGGCCACCGAGCACCGCCCGCACGGCATCCGCGTTGTGCGCGGCGTCGCCACCGCGGAGCGTCTCGGGCGCGACCCGGGTGAGCCCGAGGTCGGCCGGGTCGACCGTCGACGTGCGCACCTGCCCGCCGACGAGCTCGTACACCGTGCTCGTCGTGGTGGTCGTGAGCTCGTCGAGCCCGTCGTCACCGTGGACGATCATCGCCCGCTCGCTCCCCGATGCGTGCAGCGCGTGCAGCATCCGGCCGGCCATCTCGGGATCGCTCACCCCGACGACCTGGCGCGTCACCCGGGCCGGGTTGAGGAGCGGACCGAGGTAGTTGAAGGTGGTCGGTACGCCGAGCTCCTTGCGTACCGGACCGAGATGCCGCATGCCCGGGTGGTACACGGGGGCGAAGCAGAAGCCGATCCCGGCTTCCCGCACGCACCGGGCTACCCCTTCGGGCCCGCAGTCGATGCGCACCCCGAGCGCCTCGAGCACGTCGGCCGAGCCGCACTGCGACGACGCGGCCCGGTTGCCGTGCTTCACGACCCGGGCCCCGGCCGCGGCCGCGACGATCGCGGCCAGCGTCGAGACGTTGATCGTCCCCGCTCGGTCGCCGCCCGTGCCGCAGGTGTCGACGGCACCCGGCTCGACCTCCACGGAGCGGGCGTGCCGGTGCATCGCCCGCACCAGCGCCGCAATCTCGCCCTCGGTCTCACGCTTCGTGCGCAACGCCACGAGGAACCCGGCGGCCTGCACGGGCTCGACGCGACCACCGAGGATCTCGGCGATCACGGCTTCGACCTCGGTGGCCAGGAGCTCCTCGCGGCGCGTCAGGCGCGCGAGGACCGGCGTCACGATGTCGTTCAACGGCACGTCAGTCCCACCAGAGGTCGCCCGCCATGACGCCGCGGCCGATGAGCCCGAGCTGCACCTGCGACGTGCCCTCCACGATCGTGAGCTGCCGGGCGTCGCGGTAGTAGAGCTCGGTGAGGTGGTCCTTCATGTAACCGGCCGCTCCGAGCATCTGGAGTGCCTCGCCCGAGACCTTCACGGCCACCTCGGTGGCGTAGTACTTGGCCATCGACAGGAACGGCACGTGCTCCTTCGTGTACTGACCCCGATCGGCCATCACCGCCGACCGGTACGTGAGGAGACGGGCCGCCTCGATCTCGGTGGCGAGCTCGGCGACCTTCCACTGGATGCCCTGCATATCGGCGATCGTGCGCCCGAAGGCGGCCCGCTGCTTCACGTAGTCGACGGCGTACATGAGGGCACCCTCGGCGAGCCCGATGCCCCGGGCCGCGACGATCGGGCGCATGGCGTTGAGTCCGAGCATCGCCAGCCGGAAGCCGCCGATGCCGCCCACCACATTGGCCTCGGGCACCCGAACCCCGTCGAGCACGAGCTCGCCGGTGTCGACACCGCGCACCCCCATCTTGTCGTCGGTGCGACCGACCGACACTCCGGGCCGGTCGCGCTCCACGATGAAGCACGTGATGTCCTCGTGCCGTCGCGAATCGGCCGGGCCGGTCTTGGCGAACACGCAATACCAATCGGCCTGGACGACGCCCGACATCCAGCATTTCGTTCCGGTGATGACCCAGTCGTCGCCGTCAAGGACCGCCTTCGTGCGCATACCGGCGACGTCGCTGCCCGCCTGCGGCTCGGAGAGCCCGAACCCGGCCCGCTCCTCGCCGGTGGCCACGGCCCGGACGTAGCGCTGCTTCTGCTCCTCGGAGCCGGCGATCAGCAGCGGCCCGGTGGGGAGGCGGGTGAGCAGGAGCATGAGGGCGGCGGTGTTCGAGTACTTCGCCACCTCCTCGATGGCGATCGTGAGGCCGAGAATCCCGGCCCCGCCCCCGCCGTACTCCTCGGGGATGACGAGCCCGAGCAGGCCAGCGTCCCGGAACACCTCGAAGATGTCCTGCGGGTAGGTGGCCTCGGTGTCGATCGCCCGGGCCCGCGGGAGCACCTTCTCCCGGGCGAGCTTGCGGACGGTGGCCTGCAGATCGGCGTACTCGGGATCGAGATCGAACATCGGTCGCAGCCTAGGGGCGACGCCCGCGCGGAGAGCCGGTCGGCGACCACAGGTCCCGACCGGCTCGCTCGCACCGCGCCTCCCGGCGGTGGGTCCCGACTCCGCTCGCCGTGACGCTCCTCCATCGGCCGCCCCGCCGCCGACCTGAGGGAAATCCCGGCGAAGTGGCTCCCGTTGCCCGAGCCGGTGGGACGCCCGACCCGACCGGGCGGCCGACGTGGTTCAATGGCGGCGGTGGCGAGTCGGCCAGGCGGCCGCGTACGGGCCCGATTTCGGTGACCCGTCCGAGGAACGTCCGGACTCCGCAGGGCAGGGTGCTGGGTAACGCCCAGTCGGGGTGACCCGCAGGAAAGTGCAACAGAGAGCAGACCGCCGATGGCCGGGCGACCGGCACAGGTAAGGGTGAAACGGTGCGGTAAGAGCGCACCAGCGCCCGGGGTGACCCGGGCGGATCGGCAAACCCCACCCGGAGCAAGGCCGAGCAGGGAGAGGGCGGCCCGCCCGATCACTCCCGGGTAGGCCGCTGGAGCCGACGGGTAACCGTCGGCCGATAGGGATGGCCGCCACCGGGCCGCGAGGCCCGGGACAGAATCCGGCGTACCGGCCGACTCGCCACCACCCGGCCGACCGAGATGGGGAGCACTCGTGGACCACGTGATGATCGCGGTGCGGCTCGCGCCGTCCACCTCACCGGCCGGGCTCCTCGCCCGTTGGTCACCGCTCGCCCTCGACGTCGCGGGCGCGACGGTCGTGGTGAGCCGGGTCGTCGCGGAGCCCGGCGCGCAGATCCGCAACGCACCGGTCGACCTCCTGCTCACCGTGAGCGGGCTCTCGGTGACCGGGGCCGAAGCCCTCCCCGGCTGGTCGGTGCTCGCGACCGCGGCAACCGACCTCCGGGCCTGGACGGTCACACCTCACCACCAGATCAGCTGGACGCGGACGTGGCCCGACGGCACCGACGCGCCCGGCGTGAAGATGGTGTCGTTCATGCGCCGGGCCCCGGACACGACCCCCGAGGCCTTCGCCGAGCACTGGACCCGGCGCCACACGCCGCTCGCCCGCACCCACCACCCGGGGCTGTGGAACTACACCCAGAACGTCGTCGCCCGTTCACTCACCGACGCCGGTTCCGATGTCGACGGCATCGCCGAGCTCCACTTCCGGAGCCGGTGGTCGTTCGAGCACGAGTTCTTCGACTCCGAGGCCGGCCGCACCGTGATCCTGGCCGACATCCCGCGGTTCATGGCTCCGCCCGGCCGCGACGGCTCACTCATGATCGAGACCCCGCTACGGACCGCCGGCATCTGAGCCGTCCGTCGGCGCGGGCCGCGTGAGCGATCGCGCCGAAATCGGCTCGGCCGGGCCGAGCCGGCGGGGAATGAGCATCGAGGTGACTGCGCCGACCGCAACGACCGCACACCCGAACGCCATGGCGGCCCGGGTCCCCGCCGCCACCGATTCGGCCAGCACCCGCTGCACCTCGGTCGCCACACTCGCCGGCAGCCCGCCGAGGGGCGGGGTGCTCGGTCCCGATGCTCGGACCGCGGCCACGAAGCGGGCCCGGACGGCAGGGTCGAACGCGGCCGAATCGGCCAGTCCGACCGCGTGCTGGATCGTCCGTGTGCTGACGAGCGAAGCGATCAGCGATGCGCCGAGCGCCGCGCCGATCTGCCGGGCCGTGGAGTTGGCCGCGCTCGCCACCCCGGCTTGGTCGAGGGGCACCTCGGCGAGCACGACGTTCGTGAGCTGCGAGCTGGCGAAGCCGATGCCGATTCCGAAGCCGACGAGACCGGGGATGATCTCGGCGAACGTCACGCCGGGCGCGATCGCCCGGATCACGACGATGTAAGAGCACGCCTGCACGATGAGCCCGGCCCGGGAGATCGTCGTCGGCGTGATCCGCCGGGCCAAGCGCCCGCCGAGCTGGGCCCCGATGATCACCGAGAGGCCGAGCGGGAGGAGCCAGAAGCCGGTGGTCTGCGCGCTCAATCCTCCCGCGGTCTGGAGGAACAGCGGCAGCGTGAAGAGCAACCCGAACTGACCCAACGCGAGGATCGTGAGGGTGATGAGCCCGTAGCGGAAGCTCCGCAATCGGAGCGGCGCGAACTCGAAGAGCGGTTCGGTACCGCGCCGGAACCGGGCGATCTCGTAGCGCACGAAGGCCAGGAGCACGGCCATCGACGCCAAGAACGCCACCGCACTGATCGCCACCGGGCGGGACGCCGGCCACACCGCGACGCCTCCGATCGCGAAGGAGCGCACCGGGCGCCACCAGCCGTACTCCCCCTGCTCGCTCAACGCGAAGACGAGAAGGAACATGCTCACCGCGATCAGGGCCGCCCCGGGCAGGTCGATCGGACGCTTCTCGCCCCGAGGGGAACGGGGGATGAGGCGCAAGGCACCGATGATGGCGATCGGGGCCATCACGACATTGATCCGGAACGACCAACGCCAGGAGTAGTTCGTCGTCAGGAATCCACCGAAGACCGGGCCGAACGCCACGGCGGCGCCGATGGTCGCGCCCCACACCGCGAACGCCGTGGCCCGCTCCCGTCCCCGGAAGGTCGAAGACAGGATCGCCAGGCTCGACGGTGAGAGCAGCGCGGCCCCGAGCCCCTCGATGATCGCCTCGCCGAGGATCAGGACTCCGACGTTCGGCGCGATCGACGCGAGCAGCGAGCCGACCCCGAAGAGGGCCGCCCCGATGACGAACATCCGCCGATGCCCGTAGACGTCACCGAGACGGCCGCCGACGATGAGGAAGGTCGCGAAGGTGAGCGAGTAACCCGTGATCACCCATTGGAGGGTCGGCACCGTGGTGTCGAGCTCGCGGAGGATCGTCGGGATCGCGACGTTCAGCACCGAGATGTCGACCGCGATCAGCATCACGGCCATGATCAGGATCGAGAGCGTCACCCAGCGCCGGGGGTCGAGGTGCGCTTCGCCCGCGCCCGCCGGAACCGGAGCGCTGTTCACAACGCCATCACATCGGCCGGTCAGAGGGCCACGTAGCAGGACGCGGCCCCGGTCGTGCCGTCGGACCGCTCGAAGTCGAGGATCACTCGCCGGTAGGCCGGCCCCTCGAACGCGTCGATTCGGGGCCAGGCCGCCGGGAGATCGGCGCTCGTGAGCACGGCCGCCTCGACTCGCGGCCCGTCGGCCCGGGGCGAGAGCACCGGATACCCGTCCTGCCAGACGAGGTCACCGCGCAGCACCGCCGGCTCCCACGATCCGTCGAGCCCGGCGAGGACGTCGGCGTGCTGCTCGCCGGGCCGCAGCGACCCGTAAGCGGCCAGACGGTGATCGACCGGAGGCTCGTCAGGCACCCGAACGGCGACGGCGGGCCGACCCGACGAGCGCGAGCCCGACCGCCACGAGCGTGCCGCCCAGGAAGACGAACGCGCCCGTCGGCGACCCCGTTCGCGGCAGCTCGTCGGACACGGTGCCCCCGCCCTTCGTCTCGCACATCTCGGGGTAGAACCCGCACCCGTACCCCGGATCGACGATCGGAGGCGTGCTGGTCGATGGGGAGGTCGGCACTTCGGCCCCCACCTCGACCGAACCGCTGTCGCAGGTCGAGCTCTCGCTGTCGTCGACGGAAACCGCAACCGCGCGGGAGAAGCCTCGCTGGTCGACATCGGGGCACTCGGCGGCGACCGCGGCGTCGATCGCCGGGCTGTCGTCGGCGGGCAGGAAGGTGAGCGTCGGACCGCCGTTGTCGGCGAGCGGTCCGAGGCGCGGGTCGGTCGAGGCCTGGTCGCCGGGCCCGGCCGGAGTGCACGAGTCGTCGCCGAAGACGTTGCCCCCGAGCGAAACGAGGTTCACATTCGTGCAATCGCTGCGATCACCGTTGCCGGCCACGATCGAGTTGACGACGGTCACCGTCCCTTCGCCCGGAACCTCGGCCGCGCTGCGAGCCTCCGTCCCGGGACCCTCGATCCCGCCGAGCTCGTTGCCGTGGATCGTGACGGTGTGCAACGTCACCGCGCCGCCGAACTGGCGTACGCCCGGGCTCTCGCTCGTCGTGATCGTGCTGTTCACCATCTGGAGCTCACCGTCGAAGATGAATGCGCCGCCCGCGTTGTTCGCGAGGGTCGAGCGCACCACGGTGACCGAGATGCCATCGCCTCTCAGGTCGAGACCGTTGTCGGCGTTCTCCTTGATCGTCGAGTCCTCGATGAGACCGGTGATCGTCGCCGGGCACGCTCCGAGCGTGCTGAAGCCGAACTCGCCGCCGTCCTCGAAGACCACCGACGAGTAGGTGACCTCGAGGTCGCCACCGCAGGTGGCGTTGTTGTCGATGTCGCCCGGTCCCGACACGAAGACTTTCGTGAAGGTTGCCCGGAGCTTCCCGTCGAAGCCGGCGCTGGCGTCGATCGCCGGAGCCGACAGGCCCGAGATTTCGACGTTCGTCTCTGCGCCGAAGCCGGCGTTGAGATCAATCTCCTGACCGGTGATCGTGATGCCCTCACCATTGCCGATCACCCGGATGAGATCGGCCCCGGTGCCGTCGATGTTGATCTCCGGCAGGGTCACGCCATCGGTCGCGGGCGCGAAGACGATGTCGTCGTCGCCCGGGTTCGCGACTGCGTCGGCCACAGCCTGCGCGATCGATCCCGGACCGCTCGCGTTCGCGTTGGACACCGTGAACGTCGCTGCGCCGGCAACCGTGGCCGGCAGCACGACCCCGGCACACACCAGGAGCACCGCCGCCGAGAGCGAACCCATCCCGACCTTCGACATTCGACGACGCTTCACGCATTCTCCCCGATCGACCCGATTCGACCGATCAGCGTCGGCCGCCGGGGGAAAACCTAGCGCCAACCCGGGCCGACCGAGATCACGGGCGGGTCGTCAGCCTGCGGCCAGCACGGCGAGGACCTCGTCGTTGCCCGCAATCTGCCACTGCTGGGTGCCGATCGCGTCGAAGCGCACGCGGCCGTCAGCGCCGATCACGAACACGGCCGGTCGCTGACCGAGGCTGAGCGCCCGGCTCGCCACGTCGTAGAGGTCGAAGACGGTGTGGTCGGGATCGGCCAGCACCGGGAAGGGCATCGGCTCCCTGGCGGTGAAGTCGGCCACCGTCTTCACATCGTGCGGGGCCACCGCGATCACCGATGCGCCGGTCGCCGTGAAGCGCTCGTAGTCCTCGCGCAACTGCACGAGATGCCGGCGGCAGAACGGTCAAGGGAAGCCGCGGAGGAACGCGACGACGACCGGGCCGCGGGCCAGCAGATCGGCGAGAGCCACAGCCGTGCCGGTGCCGTCGGGGAGCGCGAAGGCCGGCGCTTCCGACCCGATGCCCGCCGTTCGACTGTGCGTCGTCATGCGCAGAGGGTAACCACTCACGCGCCGCCCGCCCGACCCGGCACATCGGAACCTCTCCTAGATTGCTCCCGTGCCCGTGGACCCCCGCCGGTGGCGCATCGGCACTCGCATCGCCGTGATCCTGGTGCTCGTCGCCGTCGGCCCGGTGCTCCTCCTCACCCGACTCGGCGTCACCCGGATCGAGGACCAAGCGGCCCGCGACGGCCAACGCGAGCTCATCGGTCTCGCGGCGGCCATCGCGGCCGGACTCGACGCCGAGCTCGAGGCCAACCTCCAACTCGTCACCGGGATCAGCCGAGACCGTGACGTCATCGCCTACACCGAGGCCACCGACCGCGCCGGTGCCGCCGTGGAGCCGGCCGTCGAGCAGATGAACGGCGATCTCGACATCCTCCAGGCGGCACACGTCTCGGCCGGGATCTTCTTCATCCTCGACGACACCGGAACCGCCATCGCATCGTCCGATCGCAAGATCATCGGAGGGAACTACGCGTACCGGCCCTATTGGCAGAAGGCCATGCGGGGCGAGACCAACGTGAGCGATGTGTACCTCCCCATCGGCACCACGTCGTCGACCCCGGGCACGGCCTTCGCCGCCCCCATCCGTCGCGGCGGCCGGCCCGACGGCACGATCGTGGGCGTCGCCGTGATCAAGAGCGATGCGCTCACCGTCTCCGGCGTGATCACCGACGCGCCCGACCGCGCCGACCGTCAGGCATACATCGTCGAGCGCAACGGAATCGTTTCGGCGAGCTCAGACCCCGATGACCCGATCCGGTTCGGGGGCCTACGACCGCTCTCGGCCACCGAGCGGCGAGCAGCGGCGGCCGCCAAGCGGTTCAACGGACCGGTGCCGACCGTCCCCGCCTCGAACGGCGTGCGGTCCCTCGTCGGCGCCGGTTCGCCCGGGTTCACGACCGGTCGTATCGCCGATGAGCCGGTCGCGGTCGCGTGGCAGCCGCTCGTCGCCGCCCCGTGGACCGCCGTCGTCGTCGAACCGCTCACGGCCTACGACGCCGCCGCCGACGACGCCCGAGACACCGCCCTGCGGATCGCCGGAGTCGTTGCCCTCGTCGCCGTGCTCATCGCCCTGATCGCCGGGCGCCGCCTGAGCCGACCGCTGCGGGCCCTCACCGACGCGGCAGCCCACCTCGAAGCGGGAACCGCCGTCGACGAAGCCGCCCTCGGCGCCGTCGCCCGCCGCCGTGACGACCTCGGGCTCCTCGCCGCTCGGCTCGCCGACGCCGCCCGCGAGAGCCGGGCACGCGAGGCCCGGCTCGAGGCCCAGGTCGCGTCGCTCCGGGTCGAGATCGACGAGAGCCGCCGGGCCCGCGACGTCCAGGAGATCGTCGACTCCGACTTCTTCACCGACCTCCAGGCCCGAGCCGCCGAGATGCGCCGCCGGGTGCGCCGCGACGACCCCGAGGGAGGGCGCCCGTGACCCAGTTCGTGACCGTCCACGGATTCCGGCGCGGCGTGGGCAAGACCACGGTCGCGGTGAACCTCGCCGGGGTGCTGGCTCGGGCCGGCTTGCGCGTGCTGCTGGTCGAGACGGCCCGGCGGGCCGACGACGCGGGCACGTTGCTCGGCGGCACGCGCCCCGAAGGCTTCGCCGATCTGGTCGCCGGCGCGGCCGAGGCCGCCTCGCTCGGTCACGACGTCACGGGCACGCTGGGGTCGACCGCATCCGGGCGGCTCGTGGTCGTCGGCGGAGGCCGTGCCGCTGCGCCCGACTCCGACGCGATGGGCGCGGCGACCACTGTCGCGTTCCACTCCCTCGCCGAGGCGTACACGCCCGACCTCGTGGTGCTCGATACCGCCGCCGGACTCACCGAGGAGACCCTCACCCTCCTCGCCGTCACCGACGACCTGCTCCTGCTCGTGCGCCCCGACCGCCGCGACCATCAGGGCTCGGCGGTCACTGCCGATGTCGCCGTGCGCATGGGCGTCCCCCGCCCGGCCCTCCTCCTCACCCAGGTGCCGGGCACCGAACTCGACCCGACCGACCGGGCCCGGATCGAGGAAGCCTTCTCGATCCCCGTGGCCGCCGTGCTGCCGTTCAGCCGCGCCGTCGCCGAGTATCGGGGCGACCGACCGTTCGCCGTCGCCCACGCGGGAGACCCCTGGTCGATCGCGATCACCGGGCTCGCATCCGATCTCATCGCGGCCGCGGACACCGCACGACGACCCCGACCCGACGAGTCGACCCGGGACTAGCCGGCGAGGGCGGCGATCACTTCACGGGAATCGCCAGGGGGGCGCCGTCCTTCAACAGCGCGGCCACCGAGATGACCACCGGCTCGTCACCCCGGTTCGAGCCGTAGTGCACGAGGCTGCGGGTCTCGGTGAGGCTGTCGCCCGGTCGAAGCGTGATCTCCGCCGGGGCGACAATCCGCTCCGTGTCACCGTCGGCCCGGGTCACGGCCGCACTCCCCTCGACGATGTCGTAGGTGAGGATGCCCGACCGAACCGACGCGATCTGGGTGCCGTCGTGGAAGTGCGCCGGCAGCTCCGCGCCCGGAGCGATCTCGACCTCCTCGAGATAGAGCGTCTGGCCGGGGGCATTGGCCGGCGTGTCCCGGGCGAGGATCTTCCGATCGATCCCGCCCGCCGCTCCGGACGCACCCGGCGGTCCCGAGGCCACCGGCTCGGACGATCCGCCGCCACAGCCGGCGAACGCGAGCAGCGCCACCGTGCAGGCCGCAGCCGCGATGAGGGCCGGTCGAACCGTGCGCATCCATCCACCTCCGGTCGCGCCGAGGGCACTCCGATCGCGGCGACCGGGCCCGGCGGGAATGGGGCGAGCCTACGGGCAGGCGCAGGGCACGTTCGCGCAACGGGGGCAACCGTCGGCGTAGCGACCGACCGCCTCCGCGAGCGAGAGCCCGACCTGGTTGGCGAGCGACGCCAGCCAGGCGAGTACGTCGCCGAGCTCGTGGAGCTGCTCCTCGCGGGTGCCCTTGCGCACCGCGCGGGCCAGCTCGCCCGTCTCCTCGGCGATCCAGGCGACGGTGGCGGGCACGCCCCGGGCGCGATCCCGCTCGCCGTAGACGGCGTCCATCGCCTGCTGCAGACCGTCGAGGGAGGCCACCGGGAACGGTGGCCTCCCCGACGGGAGATCGACGCTCAGCCGCCGACGACCTGCGACTTGAGGCGCTGGAACTCGGCCTCGTCGATGACGCCCTGCTGCTTCAGGGTCGCGAGGCGCTCGAGCTCGGCGGCCGGGCTCGCCGCTCCACCGACCGCGTCGCGGATGTAGTTGCGGCGTGCCGCTTCCATCTGCTCGGCGTCCTGCTGCGCGTGCTTCGACATCTTGTTGCCCCGGGCGATCAGGTACACGAACACCCCGAGGAACGGCACCACGAAGATGAACACGACCCAGAGGAACTTGGCGAAGCCCCCGAGGTCATGGCTGCGGAAGACGTCCACCAGGACCGAGATCGCGATCCAGATCCAGATGAAGAGCAACGTGAACCAGATCATGGTCCACAGCACCTCGCCGACACCCCACTCAGAACCGACCATCACGACACCCCTTCCCCGGGACGGGCACCTCCCGTCCGATCGAACTGCCCCAGCAACCTACCCAGCGAGCCCGGTCTCGGTGCGGATGTGGGGTGCTCCACCGCAGCGCGTACGATCCCGCCCGTGGCCAAGGTGACGTTCATCGGAGCGGGCAGCACGGTGTTCGCCCGCAACCTCCTCGGCGACATCCTCGGCCACGAGGAGCTCGCCGGGAGCGAGATCGCCCTCTTCGACATCGATCCCGAGCGCCTCGCCACTTCAGAGCTCGTCGCCCGCCGGGTGGCCGAGACCCTCGGCGCCCCGGCCCGGATCACCGCGACCACCGACCGCCGGGCCGCCCTGGCCGACGCCACCTACGCGATCAACATGATCCAGGTCGGGGGCTACGAGCCGTGCACGGTCACCGACTTCGAGGTGCCCAAGGAGTTCGGGCTGCGCCAGACGCTCGCCGACACCCTCGGCATCGGCGGGATCATGCGAGGCCTGCGCACGATCCCCGTGATGCTCGACCTGTGCGCCGACATGGCCGAGGTCTGCCCCGGCGTGTGGTTCCTCAACTACACGAACCCGATGGCGATCAACTGCCGGGCGGTCACCCGGGCCACGGCCATCCGCACCGTCGGGTTGTGCCACAGCGTGCAGGGCACCGCCTTCGAGCTGAGCCGCGACCTCGGCATCCCCTACCGCGAGATCGACTACCTCGCCGCGGGCATCAACCACATGGCGTTCTACCTGCGCTTCGCGCACGAGGGCGAGGACCTCACCCCCCGACTGCTGGAGATCGCCGAATCGGGCCGGGCCCCCGAGGGCAACCGGGTGCGTTACGAGGTGCTGCGGCGACTCGGCTACTTCGTCACCGAGTCGAGCGAGCACTTCGCCGAGTACGTGCCCTGGTTCATCAAGCGCGACCGCCCCGATCTCGTCGAGCGGTTCAACGTGCCCCTCGACGAGTACCCGCGCCGCTGCGTCGCCCAGATCGAGGGTTGGGAGGCCGAGCGCGAGCGGCTCGAGGGCGGAGGCCCGCTCGAGGTCGTGCCCAGCCACGAGTACGCGGCCACCATCATCCGCAGCATCGAGACGGGCAAGCCCCGGGTGATCTACGGCAACGTGGCGAACGACGGCCTCATCGACAACCTGCCCCCGGGGTGCACGGTCGAGGTGCCCTGCCTCGTCGATGCCAACGGGGTGCAGCCGACCCGCATCGGGTCGCTGCCGCTGCAGCTCGCCGCGCTCATCCAGACCAACGTCAACGTGCAGGAGCTCACCGTCGAGGCCGCGCTCACCGGACGGCGCGACCACGTGTACCACGCCGCGATGCTCGACCCGCACACCGCGGCCGAGCTCGACCTCGACCAGATCCACGCGCTCGTCGACGCGCTCATCGACGCGCACGGCGAGTGGATCCCCGAGCTGCGCTGACCCGGCCGTGACGATCGGCATCGGCCTCATCGGCGCGGGGATGATCGGGCAGGGCCACGCCTACGCCCTGCGCCTGCTCGCCGAGGACGGCGAGATCCGCCCGGTCGCGGTCACCGACCTCTCCCCCGTCGCCGCCGAGCAGATCCGGGCGACGTGCCCGTTCGAGCGGGTCGTCCCCGATGCCGCCGCCCTGATCGACGACCCCGAGATCGACGCCGTCGTGATCGTGACCCCGACGGCCACCCACGTCGGGCTCGTGGCCGCGACCGTCGCCGCGGGCAAGCCGTTCCTCTGCGAGAAGCCGCTCGCTCCCGACTTCGCCACCGTTGCGGCCATGTGCGATCTGGTGGAGGGCTCGGGCCTCACCGCCCAGGTGGGGTTCCACTCCCGCTTTCACCCGCTCGTGAACGAGCTCGTACGGATCGTGCACGCAGGTGAGCTCGGGGCACCCATGGGTTACGTGCTGCGCGACGACCAGTACTGGCCCACCGGTGACGTCGTGCCCGGGCACACCTCGTGGCGGTCCCAGCGGGCGCAGGCCGGGGGCGGTGCGCTGCTCGAGCACTCCATCCACAGCGCCGACATCCTCACCTGGTGTTTCGGCCCCGCCACCGAGGTCTACGCCCGGACCCGCAACGTGTTCGGCTACGACGTCGAGGACACCGCGGCCTGCACGATCACGCACTCGTCCGGCGTGGTCGGCACGCTCGTCTCGGTGTTCAACGGCGTGCGGGGCCGCGAGGAGCGTCGTCTGGAGGTGTTCTTCGAACGCGGGGCCGTCGAGGTGACGACCGACTTCCTCGTCGGGGCCCGGGAGGACTCGTTCCTCGTGCAGCGCCCCGACACCGAGCCCGAGCGACTCGATCCGAACGCGCTGCTCGAAGCCCACTTCGCCGCCACCGGCATCACCCGGCGGGGTTTCTTCGTCTACATGTATCCGGCCGCCCGGGCCTTCACCGCCGCAGTGCGCGACGGTCGTCCGGCGTCACCGGGCTTCGCCGACGCGCGCGCCGCCCACGCGCTCGTCGATGCCGCCTACCGGTCGGTCGCGGCCGGCGCCCCGGCGAGCGCCCGGATCGTGTAGGGCAGGATCCCGCCGGCCAGGAACACCTCGCGCTCGAACGGCGTGTCGATCCGGCACCGCACGGTGAACTCGCGGCCGTCGGCCCGCACCGTGAGATCGAGCGGCAGGGGCGCATCGCCCGCAACCGCATCGACCCCGACGATCTCCACCACCTCGTGACCGGTGAGGCCGAGCGAGGCGACGTCGGCGCCGCCGGTGAACTCGAGCGGGAGGATCCCCATGCCGACGAGGTTCGACCGGTGGATCCGCTCGAAGCTCTCGGCGATCACGGCCTTCACCCCGAGCAGGAACGAGCCCTTGGCCGCCCAGTCGCGCGACGAGCCCGAGCCGTACTCCTTGCCGGCCAGGATCACGAGCGGCACACCGTCGGCCGCGTAGCGCATCGCCGCGTCGTAGATCGGCAGCTGCTCGCCGTCGGGGAGGTGGAGCGTCACCCCGCCCTCGGTGCCGGGGGCGAGGCGGTTGCGGATGCGGATGTTGGCGAAGGTGCCCCGCATCATCACTTTGTGGTTGCCCCGGCGGGCGCCGTAGGAGTTGAAGTCACCGGGCTCGACGCCGTGCTCCACCAGCCAACGGCCGGCCGGACTGTCGGCCCGGATGTTGCCCGCGGGCGAGATGTGGTCGGTGGTCACGCTGTCGCCGAGCACCGCGAGCACCCGGGCCCCGGCGACGTCCCCGGTCGGTGCGGCTTCGGGCCCCACCCCGTCGAGGAACGGCGGGCGGCGGATGTAGGTGGAGTCGGGCTCCCAGTCGAAGCGCTCACCGGTCGGCGCGGCGATCGCCCGCCAGCGCTCGTCACCCTCCAGGATCGTGTCGTACGTGGCGCGGTACATCTCGGTGTCGAGGGCCTCGCTCACGACCCGGGCGACCTCCTCGTCGCTCGGCCAGATGTCGCGCAGGAAGACGGGCTCGCCGTCGCGCCCGGTGCCGATCGGATCGGTGGTGAGGTCGACCGCCATCGATCCCGCGAGCGCGTAGGCCACCACCAGCGGCGGCGAGGCCAGGTAGTTCATGCGGCAGTCGGGGTGGATCCGGCCCTCGAAGTTGCGGTTGCCCGAGAGCACCGATGCCACCGCCAGGCCGCCTTCGGTCACCGCGGCCGAGACCTCGGAGGCGATCGGACCCGAGTTGCCGATGCAGGTGGTGCAGCCGTACCCCACGACATCGAAGCCGAGCGCGGCGAGCGGCTCGAGCAGCCCGACCCGCTCGTAGTAGTCGGTGACGACGAGAGATCCCGGCGCGAGCGAGGTCTTCACCCTCGGCGGCACGGTGAGCCCCCGGGCCACCGCGTTGCGGGCGAGGAGCCCGGCGGCGAGCATCACCGACGGGTTCGACGTGTTGGTGCACGACGTGATCGCCGCGAGCACCACGTGGCCGTCGGCCAGTTCGAACGAGCGGCCGTCGGCGAGGGTGACGGGCTGTCGGCGCGGGCCGGGCTCGGCGTCTCCCGCCCGCGCCGTCGCCAGGGCGTCACCGAAGCCGGTCGCAGCCCGGGCGAGGGGCACGCGGTCCTGGGGGCGGGCCGGGCCGGCGATCGACGGCTCGATCGCGGAGAGGTCGAGCACGAGCGTCTCGTCGTAGACGGGCGTGACCGACGGGTCGGGCCACAGCCCCTGCTCCTTGGCGTAGGCCTCGACGAGGGCGACGAGGTCGTCGGGGCGGCCGGTCGCCCGCAGGAAGTCGATGGTGAGGTCGTCGATCGGGAACATCGTGCAGGTCGAGCCGTACTCGGGCGACATGTTGCCGATCGTGGCCCGGTTGGCGACCGGCACCCGGGCCACGCCGTCGCCGTAGAACTCGACGAACTTGCCGACCACGCCGTGCGCCCGCAGCATCTCGGCCACGGTAAGCACCATGTCGGTGGCGGTCGCACCGGGCGGGAGGGAGCCGACGAGCTCGATGCCCACCACCTTGGGGAGCAGGAGGGAAAGCGACTGGCCCAGCATGGCCGCCTCGGCCTCGATACCACCGACGCCCCAGCCGAGCACCCCGAGGCCGTTCACCATCGGCGTGTGCGAGTCGGTGCCGACCAGGGTGTCGGGGTAGGCGAGGCCCTGGCCGTCACGGAACACGACCTGGGCGAGGTACTCGACGTTGACCTGGTGGCAGATCCCGCGGTTGGGCGGGAAGACGCGGAGCGTACGGAACGCCGACTGGGCCCAGCGCAGGAACCGGTAGCGCTCGGCATTACGGGCGTACTCGAGCTCGGCGTTGCGAGCGAACGCGTCGGATACCCCGGCCACGTCGACGATGATCGAGTGATCGATCACGAGGTCGACCGGGATCCCGGGCTCGACCGCCGCCGCGTCGCCGCCCATGCGCACCATCGCGTCCCGCAGCGCCGCGAGATCGGCGATCGCGGGCACGCCGGTGAAGTCCTGCATGAGCACCCGGGCGGGCATGAACTGCAGCTCGCGCCGACCTGCTTCCTGCGCCGCCCGCGACCGGTCGGCGAGAGCGGCGATGTCGTCGGCGGTGACGTTGGCGCCGTCCTCGCGGCGCAGCAGGTTCTCGAGCAGCACCCGCAACGAGTAGGGCAGGCGTCCGGGCTCGGCGACGGCGGCGTCGAGCCGGAAGATGTCGTAGGCGGCGTCGCCGACGGCGAGGCGCGCACTGGATCCGAGGCTGTTGATGCTCACGGGCCGAACCTACCCCGAGGCTCTGCGGAGCCGCCGGTACGCTCCGCCCGATGACGCCGGTCGCGCCTTCCGGAACGGTGTGCGCCATCGACATCGGCGGCACCAAGCTCGCAGCGGCGGTCGTGCGGAGAGATGGCACCATCGTTCGCCGAGCGCACATCCCGACCCCGACGGGCGACGACGCCGAAGCACTCCTCTCGACGCTCCTCGAGCTCATCGGATTGCTCGGCCCCGAGGTCGCCGCGATCGCGGCGGTCGGCGTGGGGTGCGGCGGACCGATGTCCGCAGACGGCGAGGCGGTCTCCCCCCTGAACATTCCCGCCTGGCGCGGGTTCCCGCTCCGAGCACGACTCGCCGCCCACTTCGGCGTGCCCGTGCACGTCGACAACGACGCCAAGGCGCTCGCCCTCGGTGAGGGCTGGCTCGGAGCAGCCCGGGGCGAGCGTGACTACATCGGCATGGTGGTGTCCACCGGCATCGGCGGCGGGATCGTGCTCGACGGTCGGCTCCTCGACGGCGCCGACGGCAACGCCGGCCACATCGGGCACGTCGTGGTCGAACCCGACGGGCGACCCTGCCCGTGCGGGGCCCGGGGCTGCGCGGAAGCCGAGGCCTCGGGCACGGCGATCGCGGCGATCACCGGCCGGCCGGCCGCCGCGGCCGGGCCCGAGGTCATCGCCCGCACGGGCACGCTCGTGGGTCGGGCGGTGGCGTCGGTGGCGAACCTGCTCGACCTGCGCCTCGCGGTCGTGAGCGGCTCGGTCGCGCTCGGCTACGGGGAACCGTTCTTCGCCGCCGCGCAGTCCGAGATCGACCGCCGGTGCCGACTCGACTTCTCGCGCGGCACGCGCATCGTGCCCGGCGCGCTCGGCGCCGACGGTCCGCTCATCGGGGCGACCGCGGTGGCGATCCGCCGGGGCTGACCCCCGGCGCGCCGTCGACGCGCCGGGCGGGCCGCCTCAGTCAGTGCGTCGTGAACCGACCGCCGTCGATGACCACGGCGCCGTCCTGGTTGACGGTCTGGAACATCGCCCCGTTGGGGCCGTCGTCCCACATGCGCACGGTCAGCACGTCACCCGGCATCACCGGCTTCGAGAAGCGCACGTCCATGCTCTTGAACTTGGCCACGTCGGAACCGCAGAGCTCGTGGAGCAGCGCCCGTCCGGTGAACCCGTAGGTGCACAGGCCGTGCAGGATCGGCTTCGGGAAGCCGGCCATCGCGGCGAAGGCCGGGTCGGAGTGCAGCGGGTTGCGGTCGCCGCTCAGCCGGTAGAGCAGGGCCTGGTCGGTGCGCGTGGGGGAGGTGACCTCGTGGTCGGGAGCCCGGTCGGGCATCGTCGGCGGGTCGGCGATCGCGTCACCACGCGACTCGCCGAAGCCACCCTCGCCCCGGATGAAAGCCGCGAACCGCAAGTCGAAGGCCGGCTCACCCGAATCGACGTAGGTGCAGGTGTTCTCGAGCCGGACGACCGCGCCCTTGCCCTTGTCGTAGATGCCGACGATCCGCGACACGTACTCGACCTCGCCGTCGGCGGGGATCGGCCGGTGCACGGTCACACCCTGCTCGCCGTGGAGGAGCATGGCGTAGTTGAACTCGCCCCAGCTCGGCAGGCCGGGACCGCCCCCCAACGAGATGACGACCGGCATGGTCGGCAGCACCCGCTGGGCGACGTCCTGGGAGTTCTCGGTCGTGAACTCGAGCTCGGACCCGGTCGGGTCGCTCTGGCCCGCGCCCACGCCGAGGGCGTAGAGCAACGCGTCCTTCGAGGTCCACGCCGCGCGACCCGGCTGCGAGACGGCCCCGACGGCATCGAGATTCATCGGCATGACGTTTCCCCCTCTTCGCTCAGGAGAGCATGTGCGACGGATCGGCGGCCTGGGCGACCAGGCCGGGGATGACCTCGGTGAGCTGCGACGGCTCCCACCGCATCTGCTCGTTGCGGGCGGTCGGCCCCCGGTGCCACCCCTCGGCGACCGACACCCGGTCGCCGTCGACGAGGAACACCCGACCCGACACTGCCTCGTTGGCGTTCGAGCCGAGCCACACGACGGTCGGCGAGATGTTCGCCGGGTCAAGGGCGTCGAAGGTGACGCCCTCGGGCGCCGGGCCCATGCCGAGGTTCTCGGTCATCCGGGTGCGGGCGACCGGGGCGATCGCGTTCGCGAGGACGCCGTAGCGGCCGAGCTCGAGCGCGGTGATGATCGTGAAGGCGGCGATGCCGGCCTTGGCTGCGCCGTAGTTGGTCTGGCCGGCGTTGCCGAAGATGCCCGACGGCGACGAGGTGTTCACCACTCGGCCGTTCACCGGCGTGCCGGCCTTGGCCTGGTCGCGCCAGTAGGCGGCGGCGTGGCGGGTCGGCGAGAAGGCGCCCTTGAGGTGGACCGCGATGACCGCGTCCCACTCGCTCTCCTCCATGTTGGCGAGCATGCGGTCGCGGAGGATGCCCGCATTGTTGACCAGCGTGTCGAAGTGCCCGAAGGTGTCGATCGCCCGCTGGATCATGCGACCGGCGCCGGCGAAGTCGGCGACGTTCTCGCCGTCGGCGACGGCCTCGCCGCCCATCGCCTTGATCTCCTCGACGACCTCCATGGCCGGGCTGAGCGAGCCGCCGTCGCCGTGCATGTCGCCCCCGAGGTCGTTGACGACCACCTTGGCGCCCTCGGACGCGAAGGCGAGCGCGTGCTCACGCCCGATCCCCCGTCCGGCTCCCGTGACGATGACCACCCGGCCGTCGCAGATCCCCATGTCGAGCCTTCCTGATCCGAGGCAGGGCGCGCGGGCGCCCGCCGATGAGCGTGCGGAGGTGTTCCTATCGCGGGGCACCGCCCGCGTACCACTCGGCGGGCGGACACCCGGTCCCGGGGGCGGAGTCCCCGGGACCGGATCGGTCAGATGATCAGCCTGCGGCGCGGTCGGCGGCGACGCCGTCGAGGGAGTCGTACTCCTCGGTCGTGTCTACGAAGTCCTCGAACTGGATGACGCCGATCTCGGTGAACCGCTCGCGCAGCCAGCCGTCGGAGGCGTCGAGCAGCCCGAGCTTCTTGCAGTTCGGGACGATCTTCGAGAACAGCAGGTTCTGGAACTGCTGCTGAGCGATCGGGTTGACCTGCTCCATCGTGCGGTGAACCGCCGCCGAGTCGACGCCCATCTTCTCCCACATCTCGGCGTGGCCGAACCGCCGCTGGAGGCGGACCGCCACGTCGAAGGCGAACTCCTGGCGCTCGCGCATCTCTGCGGCCGAGAGGTTGGCGTAGAGCTCCTGGAGCGAGAGCACGCCGAACGCGACGTGGCGGGCTTCGTCGCTCATCACGTAGCGCAGGAGTTTCTTGAGCAGCGGCTCGTTCGTGATGGCGTGCATCATCCCGAAGGCGGCGAGGGCGAGCCCCTCGACCATGATCTGCATGCCGAGGTACGTGATGTCCCAGCGGCTGTCGGCGAGGATGTCGTCGAGGATCTGCTTCAAGTTGTCGTTGATCCGGTACTGGCCGCCGAGCTTCTCGTTGAGGTACCGGGCGAACACCTCGACGTGCCGGGCCTCGTCCATCACCTGCGAT
>JBJSXF010000034.1:0-3353 GCA_046086225.1 Actinomycetota bacterium
TCGCGGTCGGGCACCTCGGCGTCGGACGCCCAGGCCGCGTAGTGCACGGCGACACGCGCGATCTCGATCTCGCGCAGCAGGTCAACCGCCTTGTGCCGGGTGACCTGGAACTTCGACAGCGGCTTGCCGAACACCTCACGCGCCTGCGCGTAGTCGAGGGCGAGCGCGTTGGCGGCCTCGGCCACCCCGATCATCTCGGCGGCGAGCAGCACCGCAGCGTCGTCGAGACCGAGGCGGGCGAAGCGCCGGGTGATGTCGAGCGACGGGGCCGCCGCGGCCCGGGCGCCGGGCGCGCCGACGAGGAACGTGCGCAGACCCTCGCGGGTGCGGGCGGGCACGAGGGCCCAGTCGGCGCTCGCGCCGTCGAGCACCATCGGCGCGGTGCCGGCGAGGCGGTAGCGCTCGCCGCGGCCGATCGCCCGCAGCCGCACGCGCTCCAGCGGATCGCCGTGACCCGACTCGTCGAGGGCGACCGTGCCGCGCGCCGCGCCGACCGCGAGCTCGGCGAGGAGGTCGTCGAGGCCGAGGGCCCGGGCCGCGAGCGTGGCGAGCACCGCGCTCGAGAAGAACGGGCCCGGGAACAGCGCCCGCCCCATCTCCTCTGCGACCACCACCATGTCGACGAGGCCGAGACCGAGCCCGCCCGCTGCGGTGGGCACGAGCACACCGGTCCAGCCGAGATCGACGACCGCCTGCCACACCTCGGGCGTCACGCCCACGGCGTCGTGCTCGGCCATCTGCCGCACGTACTCACGGGGAGCCCGGTCGGCGAGGAACGCCCGCACCGAATCCCGCAGGGCCTCCTGCTCGGCCGAGAAGGTGAAGTCCATCGCCTCCGACGCTATCGTCGCGGCCGTGGATTTCGCGTGGTCGGACGAGGACCTCGCCTTCGCCCGGGAGCTCGAGGAGTTCCTCGAGGCCGAGCTGCCGCCCTTCGTCGATCAGTGGGCCGAAGCCGAGGATCTCGGCGCGTCGCACGGCGTCACCGGCGCCATGGAGAAGCGGCGGGCCTGGCAGCACACGCTGAACAAAGGCCGCTGGGCCGCCATCCTCTGGCCCGAGGAGTGGGGCGGGCGGGCCGCCACCGTGTCGCAGCAGGTCATCTACACCCAGGTCATGACCCGCTTCCGCACGCCCGGCGTCTACAACGCCAACGGCATCGTGCAGATCGGCCCGTCGATCATCGCCTGGGGCACCGAGGAGCAGAAGAGCCGCTGGCTCCCCGGCATCCTCGACGCGTCGGAGCACTGGTGCCAGGGCTTCTCCGAACCCCAGGCCGGCAGCGACCTCGCCAACCTGCGCACCACCGCGATCCTCGACGAGTCGGGCGACCACTACGTGGTGAACGGCCAGAAGGTGTGGATCAGCTCGGCCCAGATGGCCAAGTGGGGTCTGTTCCTGCTGCGCACCGACCCGACCGCCATCGCCCGCGGCCGCAAGCACGAGGGCATCACCGCGTTCATCATCGACATGGAGTTGCCCGGCATCACCGTGCGGCCGATCCGCGAGATCACCGGCGACTCGCTGTTCTGCGAGGTGACGTTCGCCGACGTGTGCATCCCCGTCGGCGACCGCCTCGGCGACGAGGGCAACGGCTGGATCGTCTCGATGGGCGCGCTCGGCCAGGAACGGGTCGGCAGCGCGGGCCAGGCGATCTCCATGGCCCAGGACCTGCGGGCCCTGCTCGAGACGGCCAAGGTCGAGAACCCCGACGCCCTGCGCGACCCGGCGATTCGCGACCGCGTCGCCCGGCTGCACATCCAGATCGAGTCCACCCGGCTGCTCATCGCCCGCGCCCTCTCCAAGGTGCTGAAGGGCGACAAGGGCTTCCCCGAGGTGCCGCTCGCCAAGCTCCAGTGGGGATCGATCTCGCTGTGGCTCGCCGAGCTCGCCCTCGACGTGCTCGGCCCCACCGGCGCGCTGCTGAAGGGCGCGCCCGGCGCCGTCGACAACGGGCTGTGGGCCCGCAACTTCGTGTGGCAGCGCTACACCACGATCGGCGCGGGCCCCACCGAGGTGCAGAAGAACATGATCGCCGACCGGGCGCTCAAGCTCGAGCGCTGAACCGCCCCGGCGCGAACGGTGCCGGATCGGCCGCCGGGGTGCGGCCGAGCGCAAGATCGGCGGCGATCCGCCCCGACAGCGGTCCGAGCATGAGCCCGTTGGCCCCGTGCCCGGCGGCGACCACCACCGTCGACGTGACCGGCGCGTCGGCCACGACCCCGAGGAGGGGCAGGCCGTCGGTGCTCCACGGGCGCAGGCCCACCCGCAGCTCGCGCAGCGCGGCCCCGGCCAGCCCGGGCAGCACCCGCTGCGCCTCGCGCATGACCTCCTCGACCCCGGCCACCGTGGTGGTCGGCGCGAACCCGGCGTCCTCCACCGTCGCGCCCACGACGACCCGCCCGCCGGGCCACGGCACCATGTAGTGGCCGTGCACCTGCTGCACCATCGGCCAGGCCCCCGTGCCCGGGGTGTCGGGCAGATCGAGGTGCGCGATCTGGCCGCGGATCGGCAGCACCGGCGCGTCGATGCCGAGCGCGCCCGCGAGCGCGGGCGACCACGCCCCGCCCGCGACGACCACCGCCCGGGCGTCGAGTGCATCGATGCCGGCGAGGCCGTCGACGCTCCCCTCGCGCACCTCGACCCCGTGGGCGCGCGCCCCGGCGAGCAACGCCGCGGCGAGAGCCCGGCCGTCGACGCGCGCCGCGTGCGGGTGGAAGAGGGCCCGCACCACCTCGCCGAGCGCCGGGCAGCGTTCGCGCGCCTCCGTGCCGTCGATCTCCCGGGCGCCGGGGGCGCGGGCCGCGATCTCCACCCACGACGGCACGTCGGAGTCGCGGGTCGCCACCAGCACCAGCCCGCACCGGTCCCAGCCGGTGTCGGCGGGCAGGAGCGGGAGCAGCTCGTCGTAGTAGTCGGCACCGGCCCGGGCCAGCGCCGCGAACGCCGGGTCGGCGATCGCCGCGGTCTCGGCCGACACGATCCCCGCGCCCGCGTCGGTCGCCCGACCGGGATCGGCCCGATCGACGAGCAGCGTGCGGGCCCCGGCTCGGCCCAGCTCGAAGGCGGTGGCCGCGCCGACGATCCCGCCGCCGACGACCGCAACGTCGTAGGTCACGCGAGCACTGCGTCGATGAGGTGCGGGCCGGGCTCGGCGTAGGCCGCGGCGAGCGCGGCCACCAGCTCGTCGGCCGTCGTCGCCGTGCGGGCGGGCACGCCCATGCCCCGCGCCAGCGCGGCGAAGTCGAGCGGCGGGCGCGAGAGGTCGAACAGGTCGGCGGCCGAGCCGTCGGTGCGGGCGCCGACCCGGGCCAGCTCGAGCAAGAGGATGGCGTAGGCGCGGTTGCTCAGGA
>JBJSXF010000035.1:0-12102 GCA_046086225.1 Actinomycetota bacterium
AGGATGAGGCCGCCGCCGGCCGACTCGCCGAAGGCCACGATGCGATCGGGGTCGCCGCCGAAGCGGTCGATGTGGTCGCGCACCCAGACGAGGGCGGCGAGGGCGTCGCGCACGCCGCAGTTGGCGACCCCGCCGATCTCCCGGCCGTCGAGGAACCCGAACGCGCCGAGGCGGTAGTTCGCGGTGACGACGACGACCGACTGCTCGGCCGCGAGGCGCGTGCCGTCGTACACCGGCTGGGCCGTTCCGCCGATCACGAACGAGCCGCCGTGGAACCACACGAGCACCGGGTGGGGTCCGGGCGCGGCCGGTGACCACACGTTGAGGGTGAGGCACGACCGCTCGTCGGTCGCCTCGATCCGCATGCCGGGCACGACGCCGCCGAGCGCATGGCCGACGGTCTGCGGCGCCGAGGGTCCGAACGCGCCACCGGCGGTCGCCTCGTCGGTGAAGGGCACCGGCTCGGGTGGTGCGAAGCGTTCGGCGGTGGCGTACCGGATGCCGAGGCGGGCGCGCACGCTCATCGGGGCCGGAGCCTAGGGAGCGACCATCCGGTAACCTTTCCCCCACGTGAACGCGATTCGCGAAGCGATGTCGAGGTGACGCCGTGCCGGGCGCGGTGATCGTCGGCACCCAGTGGGGTGACGAGGGCAAGGGCTGGGTCACCGACTACCTCGCCAAGGAGTCGGCGATGTGCGTCCGCTACCAGGGCGGGCACAACGCCGGACACACCCTCGTGGTCGAGGGCGAGGTGTTCAAGCTCCAACTCGTGCCGAGCGGCGTGCTCTACCCGTGGGTGACCCCGGTGATCGGCAACGGCGTCGTCGTCGACCCGGCCGTGCTCATCGACGAGCTCGCGATGCTCGGGGCCAAGGGGGTGGACACCCGGCGTCTGCGGCTCTCCGGCAACGCGCACCTGATCATGCCGTACCACCAGGAGATCGACCGGGTCACCGAGCGGTTCCTGGGCAAGAACAAGCTCGGCACCACCAAACGGGGGATCGGCCCGGCCTACGCCGACAAGGCCCTGCGGGTCGGCCTGCGGGTGCAGGACCTCCTCGACCCCAAGATCTTCCGCGAGAAGCTCGAGCTCGTGCTGCGCGAGAAGAACGGGCTGCTCGCCAAGGTCTACAACCGGCTCCCGATCGACGCGGGTGAGCTCGCCGATCGCTACCTGGCGATGGTGCCGCAGCTCGAGCCGCTCATCGACGACACCGTGCACCTCGTGCACGAGGCGCTCGACGCGGAGCAGTGGGTGCTCTTCGAGGGCGCGCAGGCGACGTTCCTCGACCTCGATCACGGCACGTATCCGTTCGTCACCTCGAGCAACCCGGTCGCGGGCGGGGTGTGCACGGGGGCCGGGGTCGGGCCACGCGCCATCGACCGCATCGTGGGGCTCGTGAAGGCCTACACCACTCGGGTGGGCAGCGGACCGTTCCCGACCGAGTTGTTCGAGGGCGATCCCGTCGGCGACCTGCTCGTCGACCGCGGGGTCGAGTACGGCACCAACACCAAGCGGCGTCGGCGCACCGGCTGGCTCGACCTCGTGATGTTGCGGCACGCGGTGCGCCTCAACACCTGCACCGAGCTCGCGCTCACCAAGCTCGACGTGCTCTCGCCGCTCACCGAGCTGAAGGTGTGCGTCGGCTACGAGACGCCCGACGGCACCCGCTACGACCACGTGCCGTACCACCAGTCGGTGGTGCACAAGGTGCGGCCGATCTACGAGACCCTGCCCGGCTGGGGCGACGAGATCGAGACGGCGGGTCGGCTCGAGGACCTCCCCGACGCGGCCCGGGCCTACGTGGCCTTCGTCGAGGAGTTCGTCGGCGTGCCGGTGACCATCGTCGGGGTGGGGCCGGCGCGCGAGCAGACCATCGTGCGACCGCGCGCCGTCTGACCGGGACATGACGACCGTCCTCGTCGTCGGCTCGGGCGGACGCGAGCACGCCCTCGCCTGGGGGCTGGCCCGCTCGCCGCTCGTCGACGAGGTGGTGTGCGCCCCCGGCAACCCGGGGATGGCGGCCGTGGGCCGATGCGAGCCGGTGGTGCCGACCGATCCCGAGGCCGTGGTCGCGCTGGCCGAACGGATCGACGCGGCGCTGGTGGTCATCGGGCCCGAGGATCCCCTCGTGGCCGGGGTCGCCGACGCGCTCGTCGCGGCCGGCCGTCCGGTCTTCGGCCCGAGCCGGACTGCGGCCCGACTCGAGGGCTCGAAGGCGTGGATGAAGGACGTGCTCGTCGCGGCCGGGGTGCCCACGGCGCGTCACGCCACCTTCGCGGCGGGCGACGAGCAGGCCGCCCTCGCCTTCCTCGAGACCCTGCCCGGTCTCTACGTGGTGAAGACCGATGGCCTGGCCGCGGGCAAGGGCGTGCGGGTCACCGAGTCGCTCACCGAGGCTCGCGACGCCGTGCGGGAGTACCTGTCGGGCGCCGCGTTCGGCGACGCCGGGCGCACCTGCGTGATCGAGGAGGGGATGACCGGCCCCGAGCTCTCGCTCTTCGCGCTCTGCGGGGGCACCGACGCCGCGCTCTTCTCGGTCGCCCAGGATCACAAGCGCGCGTTCGACGGCGACACCGGACCGAACACGGGGGGCATGGGCGCCTACTCGCCCGTGCCGTTCGCGGGCGACGACGTGGTCGCCGAGGTCATGGAGCGGGCGATCCGGCCCACCCTGGCCGAGCTCGCCCGTCGGGACGCCGAGTACCGCGGCGTGCTGTTCTGCGGGCTCATGCTCACCGAGGCCGGCCCCAAGGTGATCGAGTACAACATCCGCTTCGGCGACCCCGAGGGCCAGGTGCTCGTGCCCCGGTTGACCAGCGATCTCTACGTGCACCTCGCCGAGTGCGCGGCGGGCCGGGTCGAGACCCCGGTCACGACCGGCGCCGACGCGTGCGTCGGGGTGGTGATGGCGGCCGAGGGCTACCCGCCCGCTCCGCGCCACCGGGGCGACCCGATCACCGGCCTCGACGCCGCGGCTCGTCGGCCCGGCGTGGCGGTCTTCCACTCGGGCACCGCGACCGGTCCCGACGGCGAGATCACCGCATCCGGTGGCCGGGTGCTCACGGTCACCGCGACCGGGCCGACGGTGCGGGCCGCGCGCGACGCCGCGTACGCGGCCGCGGACGACATCTCGTGGCCGGGCGTCCACTACCGTCGTGACATCGCCGCCCAGGCGCTCCCGTGATGATCCCCACCTCGTGATTCCCCGCTACTCGCTCCCGGAGATCGCGGAGCTCTTCACCGACGAAGCGCGCTTCGGCGCCTGGCTCGAGGTCGAGATCCTGGCCGTCGAGGCGTGGTCCCGGCTCGGGGTGATCCCGGCGGCCGACGCCCGCACGGTGCGGGAGCGAGCCGGCTTCGACGTCGACGCGATCCTCGAGCGCGAGAAGGTCACCGAGCACGACGTCGCCGCGTTCGTCGATGTGGTGCAGGAGCGGGTCGGTATGCCCGCCGGTGCGTGGGTCCACTACGGCCTCACGTCGAGCGACGTCGTCGATACGGCCCTCGCGCTGCAGATGACCCGGGCCCTCGACCGCATCATCCCGGCCGCGGCCGCGCTGGAAGCGGCGATCACCCGCCGGGCGCACGAGTTCCGATCGACGCCGATGGTCGGGCGCACGCACGGCATCCACGCCGAGCCGACCACGTTCGGGGCCAAGCTCGCGCTCTGGGCCCTCCAGGTGCGCCGCGACCGCGTGCGGCTCGAGCGAGCCCGCGAGGCCATCGCGGTCGGCAAGCTCTCGGGTGCCGTCGGCACCTACTCCAACATCGACCCGCAGGTGGAGCGCGAGGTGTGCGAGGCCCTCGGGCTGCAGCCGGTGCCCGCGACCCAGGTGCTGGCGCGCGACCGCCACGCCGAGGTGCTCTACGCGTGCGCGTCGGTCGGGGCGTCGGTCGAGGCCTTCGCCACCGAGATCCGGCACCTCCAGCGCACCGAAGTGCGCGAGGTCGAGGAGCCGTTCCGGGAAGGGCAGCAGAAGGGCTCGAGCGCGATGCCCCACAAGCGCAACCCGGTGAAGGCCGAGCAGCTGAGCGGTCTCGCTCGGGTGCTGCGGGGCAACCTCGGTGCCGCGCTCGAAGACGTGGCGCTCTGGCACGAGCGGGACATCTCGCACTCCTCGGTCGAGCGGGTGATCGTGCCCGACTCGCTGCTGCTCGCCTACTACCTGCTCGTGAAGTTCACGGCGATCGTCGAGGGCATGAAGGCCGACCCGGACCGGATGCTCCGCAACCTCGACGCCTCGTTCGGACTCGTGTTCAGCCAGCCCGTCCTCCTCGGTCTCGTGGAGGCGGGGATGAGCCGCGACGATGCGTACCGGGTCGTGCAGCGCACTGCCATGGCCGCGTGGCGCGAGGCGCGGCCGTTCCGCGAGTTGCTCGCGGCCGACGCCGAGGTCGCGGCCGTGCTCGACACCGAGCGACTCGACCGCTGCTTCGATCTCGACCGAGCCCTCGCCAACGCCCAGCGGGTGTTCGCCGCCCTCGACGGCTCCGAGGCGTGAGCGCGACCTCGCTGCCGCACCTCGCCTCGGGCAAGGTGCGTGAGCTCTACGGGGTCGGCGACGACGCGTTGTTGCTGGTGGCCACCGACCGGGTGTCGGTGTTCGACGTCGTGCTCCCCGATCTCATCCCCGACAAGGGCCGGGTGCTCACGGCGCTCTCGCACTTCTGGTTCACCCACACCGCGGCGATCGCCCCGAACCACCTCATCTCGTGCGACCCGAGCGACTTCCCGCCCACGGCGGGCGACGTCGCGGGGCGGGCGACCCTGGCTCTTGTGGCCGAGCCGATCCGGCTGGAGTGCGTCGTGCGGGGCTACCTGTTCGGCGCGGCGTGGAGCGAATACGAGGCGACGGGCACGGTCGGCGGGCGGAGGCTCCCGGCCGGTCTGCGGCGGGCCGACCGGCTCCCGGAGCCGCTCTTCACCCCCACGACGAAGGCCGAGCTCGGCGACCACGACGAGCCGGTCACCGAGGCCGAGGCCGCCGCGCTGGTCGGGTCCGATACCTACGAGCAGGTGCGGGATGCCTCACTGCGGCTCTACGCCGAGGGGGCCCGGCACGCCGAGCACCGTGGCGTGATCCTGGCCGACACCAAGTTCGAGTTCGGCACGCGCGACGGCCTGATCCTCGTGATCGACGAGATGATGACGCCCGATTCGTCGCGGTACTGGCCGCTCGAGTCGTGGGCTCCGGGCACGTCGCCGCCCTCGTTCGACAAGCAGTTCGTCCGTGACCACATGGACGCCACGGGCTGGGATCACACTCCGCCCGCGCCGGCCATGCCCGCCGACGTGATCGCCGCGACCCGGGCGAAGTACGTCGAGGCCTACGAGCTCATCACCGGTGAACCCTTCGCCGACTGGTTCGGCCCCGACGACGCCTGAGCGGTCGGTCGGCGTCGCACACTCGACCGGTATCCTCGGCCGCATGCCGGTGTTCCACGCGCGGGTCGACGTCAGCCACCTCCCGGGGGTCGCCGATCCGGCGGGCGCCACGGTCGAACGGGCCCTCCCGGCCCTCGGCTACGAGAACGTCACCGGCGTGCACATCGCCAAGACGATCCGGCTCGTGGTCGATGCGCCCGACGCCGCCGCGGCCCGGGCCCAGGTCGAGGAGATGTGCGAGCGCCTCCTCGCCAACCCGGTCATCGAGGCCTACGAGGTGACCATCTCGTGACCGCCCGCGTCGGCGTGGTGCAGTTCCCGGGCACCAACTGCGAGCTCGACATCGTGCACGTGGTGAGCGAGCTCGGGGGTGACGCCGAGATCCTCTGGCACGGCGACGAGCAGACGAAGGGCGTCGATGCCGTGGTCGTGCCCGGTGGCTTCGCCCACGGCGACTACCTGCGCACCGGGGCTATCGCCCGCTTCTCCCCGGTGATGACCGCAGTGGCCGAGTTCGCGGCGGCGGGCGGCCCGGTGGTCGGCATCTGCAACGGGTTCCAGGTGCTGTGCGAAGCCCATCTGTTGCCCGGTGCCCTCCAGCGCAATGCGGGCCTCAAGTTCGTGTGCGCGCCCACCGATCTGCGAGTCGAGACCACAGCGACGGTGCTCACGGGCCGGGCGCGCGTCGGTGATGTGCTGCGCATTCCGATCAACCACTTCGAGGGCAACTACGTCTGCGACGAGCGCACCCTCGCCGAGCTCCGGGCCGACGACCGGATCGTCGTGCGCTACGTCGAGAATCCCAACGGCAGCCTCGACGACATCGCGGGCGTGTGCAACGCGGGCCGCAACGTCGTCGGTCTCATGCCCCACCCCGAGCGCGCGTCCGATCCGCTGCTCGGCTCCGATGACGGCTTGGTGATGCTCGGGTCCCTCCTCGACGCGGCGACCGGCCGCACCCCGACCCCCGCGTGAGCGTCACCGAGCCGACGCACCGGCTCCTCGGCATGACCGACGAGGAGTACGAGGCGGTGGTCGCCGAGCTCGGGCGGGAGCCCACCGACGTCGAGCTGGCCATGTACTCGGTGATGTGGTCGGAGCACTGTTCCTACAAGTCGTCGCGGGTGCACCTCGGGCGCTTCCCCACCGAGGCGCCGTGGGTGCTCGTCGGTCCGGGCGAGGGGGCCGGGGTCATCGACATCGGCGACGGGCTCGCGGTCGCGGTGCGGATCGAGAGCCACAACCACCCGTCGGCGGTCGAGCCCTACCAGGGTGCGGCCACCGGCGTGGGCGGCATCATCCGCGACGTGTTCTCCATGGGCGCCCGGCCGATCGCCCTGCTCGACTCGCTGCGCTTCGGCAACCTCGACGACGCCCGCACCCGCTACCTCGTCGAGGGTGTGGTGTCGGGCATCTCGGGCTACGGCAACGCGGTGGGGGTGCCCACGGTCGGCGGCGAAGTGGTGTTCGACGACACCTACCGCGGCAATCCGCTCGTCAACGTCATGTGCCTCGGACTGCTCGAAGCCGACCGGCTGGTGCTGGCCCGGGCCGAGGGCGAGGGCAACCTGGCTGTGCTCCTCGGTTCCGCCACCGGACGCGACGGCATCGGCGGGGCGAGCGTTCTCGCCTCGGCGAGCTTCGCCGAGGGTGACGAGGCCAAGCGGCCGGCCGTGCAGGTCGGCGATCCGTTCGAGGAGAAGCGGCTCATCGAGGCCTGCCTCGAGCTCATCGGCTCGGGTCTCGCCGTGGGTGTGCAGGACCTCGGTGCCGCGGGCCTCTCGTGCGCGGCATCGGAGACGGCGGCCAAGGCCGGCGCAGGCATGGACGTCGACATCGCGCGCGTCGCCCGCCGCGAGCCGGGCATGAACGGCGTCGAGGTGATGACCTCCGAGAGCCAGGAGCGCATGCTCGCGATCGTCGAGCCCGAGCGGCTCGACGCGGTGCTCGCGCTCGCTCGTCGGTGGGAGGTGCGGGCCACCGTCGTGGGTCGGGTCACCGACACCGGACGCTTTCGGGTCTACAACGGCCTGTTCGACGCGGTCGGAGTGCCCGGTGCCGCGCCCGCGGCTCCGGTGGGCGACACCCCGACGATCGCGTCGGCCGACGCGCCGCTGCTCGCCGACGTGCCGGTGGGCAGCCTCGGCGACGGTCCGCTGCTCCACCGCCCGCTCGCCCGTCCGACTGACCTCGATGCGGTGCAGGCCGACGACCCACGGCCGCACCTGGCCGCGCGCTTCCCGGCGGGCACCGACCTCGGCCCCGAGCTCCTCGGCCTGCTCGCGGCGCCGACGATCGCCGACAAGACGTGGGTGTCGCGCCAGTACGACCACCAGCTCTTCCTCAACACGGTGGCCGGGCCGGGCAGCGACGCGGCCGTGCTGCGGGTGAAGGGCACGGCCAAGGCCCTCGCCCTCACCGCCGACGGCAAGGGCCGCTTCTGCCGGCTCGACCCTCGCACCGGCGGTCGGCTCGCCGTGCTCGAGGCGGCCCGCAACGTGGCCTGCACCGGCGCCCGGCCGCTCGCCCTCGTCAACTGCCTCAACTTCGGCAACCCCGAGCGGCCCGGCGTGATGTGGCAGTTCTCCGAGGTGGTCGATGGCGCGAGCGAGGCGTGCGCGGCGCTCGGCATCCCCGTCATCGGCGGCAACGTGAGCTTCTACAACGCCTCGGGCGAGGCCGACATCGACCCCACTCCCGTGATGGGCGTCGTCGGCCTCATCGACGACCTGCGCGAGCGCCCGCCCGGCGCCGTGCTCCACGCGGGCGACGACATCCTCGTGCTCGGGGCCTTGAGGGCCGATCTCGGCGGGAGCGAGTGGGCGGTGCGCAACGGCTGCACCGGTGGCCTCCCGCCGCAGGCCGATCTCGACGCGGCCCGGGCGATCCACGAGTTCGTAGCCGCGCTCGTACGCGAGTCGCTCGTGACGGGCGTGCACGACGTGAGCGACGGGGGTGTCGCCGTCGCCCTGGCCGAGATGGCGATCGCGGGCGGGGTCGGGGCGCGGGTGGCCCTCGCCGCCGCCGATCTCACCCCGGCCGAGGCCTGCTTCGCCGAGCCCGCATCGGTCGTGATCGTGGCGATCGACCCCGCCCGCACCGACGACCTCGTCGTGCGGGCCGACGCGGCCGGGGTGCCGGTGCTGCGGGCGGGTGCGGCGGGCGGTGACCGCCTGGTGATCGAGGGTGCGTGCGATGTGGCGCTCGCTGACGCCGAGGCGGCGTGGCGGGGCGGCGTCCCCGCCGGTCTGCGCCTCGGCTGACCGGCGCCCGCGTCGTCGCCGAACCGGCTGGGTGGCACCCGGGGAGCCGGGCGCCCGACGGGTTCGGTCAGGCCAGCCCGTGCGCGGCGAGCCAGTCGACGACCTCGGCCGCGGACTCGGCCGGGGTGCGGCCGGCGGTCTCGACCCGCAGCTCGGGGTCGAGCGGCGGCTCGTAGGGGTCGGAGATGCCGGTGAACTCGGGGATCTCCCCGGCCCGGGCCCGGGCGTAGAGGCCCTTCACGTCGCGCGCCTCGCACTCGTCGAGCGTCGTGGCGACGTGGATCTCCACGAACCCGTCGATCCAGCCCCGCACCTCGTCGCGACCCGCCCGGTACGGAGAGATTGCCGCGGTGACGGCGACGACCCCGTTGCGGGCGAGCACCGATGCGACCCAGCCGATGCGGCGGATGTTCTCGTCTCGGTCCTCCTTGGAGAATCCGAGCCCCTTGGAGAGGTGCTCGCGGACCTCGTCGCCGTCGAGGAGCTCGACCCGGCGGCCTCGTTCGCGCAACGTGGCGACGACGATCTCGGCGATCGTGCTCTTGCCCGCACCCGAGAAGCCGGTGAACCAGAGGCAGCAGCCGGGGAGATCGTCGGTCATCGGCGTCAGGTTACGGAAGCCCGGGAGGGTCGTGCGATAATGACCGCCTTGGACGCCGAGCTCTCCGGTCCGCGCGACGCCTGCGGGGTCTTCGGCGCGTACGCGCCCGGACAGAGCGTCGCCCACCTCTCGTACCTCGGCCTCTACGCGCTGCAGCACCGCGGCCAGGAGTCGGCCGGCATCGCGGTGAGTGACGGCGAGGCCATCACCGTGGTGAAGGACATGGGTCTGGTCACCCAGGTGTTCGACGAGCGCCGGCTCGCCCCGCTCGAGGGGCACCTCGCGATCGGCCACGTGCGCTACTCGACGACCGGCTCGAGCACGTGGCGCAACGCCCAGCCCGTCTACCGCGGCGTCGCCGACGTCGGGTTCGCGCTCGGTCACAACGGCAACCTGACCAACACCGAAGCGCTGGCCGAGGATCTCGGCATGCTCCCGGGCGTGCTCACCTCCGACAGCGAGCTCATCGGCGAGCTCCTCGCCCGGGCGTACGGATCGTCGTTGCGCTCCGACGGCCGCGATCTCGAGCACGCGCTCGAGCAGGTGCTGCCCACCCTCGACGGGGCCTTCTCCCTCGTGCTCATGGACGAAGCGCACCTCTTCGGCGTGCGCGACCGCCACGGCATTCGTCCGCTCGTGCTCGGCAAGCATGAAGGCGGCTGGGTGCTCGCGAGCGAGACCGCCGCGCTCGACATCTCCGGCGCGCACTACGTGCGTGATGTCGAACCTGGCGAGATGGTGGCGATCGACGCCAACGGCGTGCGCTCGATCCGCTTCGCCGAGCCCGACCCGAAGCTGTGCATCTTCGAGTTCGTCTACATCGCCCGACCCGACACCCAGCTCTACGGGCAGGGTGTGCACGCGGTGCGGCGCCGACTCGGCGAGGAGCTCGCCCGGCAGGCGCCGGCCGTCGCCGACATGGTGATGCCGGTGCCGGAATCAGGCGTCCCGTCGGCCCAGGGTTTCGCGGCGGCTTCGGGCATCCCGTACGGCGATGGCTTCGTGAAGAACCGCTACGTCGGGCGCACGTTCATCCAGCCGAACCAGAAGCAGCGCGGTACCGGCGTGCGGCTGAAGCTCAACCCCTTGCGCGACAACATCCGGGGCAAGCGCCTCGTGGTGGTCGACGACTCGATCGTGCGGGGCACGACCACGCGTCAGATCATCGCCCTGCTGCGCGAGGCGGGTGCGACCGAGGTGCACTTCCGGGTCAGTTCGCCGCCGTACCGGTGGCCGTGCTTCTACGGGCTCGACACGGGCAAGCGCTCCGATCTCCTCGCGGCCGACATGTCGGTCGGCGAGGTGGCCGACTACCTCGGGGTCGATTCGCTTGCGTACCTCGACGTCGAGCGGCTCGTCTCGGCCACCGGATCGCCGCCCGAGTCTTTCTGCACGGCGTGCTTCACCGGCGACTATCCGGTGCCGGTGCCCGACCACGATACGAAGCACGCGCTCGAGGCGGCGGCGGATGCGCCGCGTCTGCCCGGGGCCGTCGAGCTCACATGAGCCGTCACCGTTCGGGACGCGACGACCGCGACGGACTCACCTATCGGGCGGCGGGGGTCGACATCGCCGAGGGCGAGCGGGCGGTCGAGCTCATCAAGGCGCACGTGCGGTCGACGTTCCGCCCCGGGGTGATCGGCGACCTCGGTGGCTTCGGCGGGGTGTTCGATCTCGACTGGAAGCGCTACCGCGAGCCGGTGCTCGTCTCCTCCACCGACGGGGTCGGCACCAAGTCGCTCATCGCCCGACTCGCGAGCCAGCGTTCGACCATCGGCATCGATTGCGTGGCGATGTCGGTTGACGACATCGCGGCGCTCGGCGCCGAGCCACTGTTCTTCCTCGACTACATCTCGATCGGCAAGCTCGTAGCCGAGGAGATGGACGAGCTCGTCGGTGGCGTGGCCGAGGGCTGCCGACTGGCGCACTGTGCGCTCCTCGGCGGTGAGATGTCGGAGCATCCGGGCGTGATGGAGCCGGGCGAGTTCGATCTCGTCGGCTTCGCAGTCGGGGTCGTCGAGCGGGCTGCGGCCCTGCCGCGTGGAGTGGCCCCGGGCGACCGTGTCGTCGGCTTCGCGAGCCCGGGTCTCCGCTGCAACGGCTACTCGTTGGCTCGGGCGGCGCTCCTCGAACGGGCGGGACGCGACCTCGCCGGTCCGGCCTGGCCGGGTGCCCACCATTCGCTCGCCGACGAGCTGCTCACGCCGAGCGTGATCTATGCCCCGGCGATGCTCGAGCTCGCTCGCAAGGTCCGGGTGCACGCCTTCGCCCACGTCACCGGGGGTGGCATTCCCGACAACCTGGCCCGGGTCCTGCCCGATACCTGCGATGCGGTCGTGCACCGCGGGCGGTGGGAGGAGCCTCGGATCTTCGCCGAGGTCCAGCGGGCGGGGGATGTCGCGGACGTGGAGATGGAGGCGGTCTGCAACCTGGGCCTCGGGATGCTCGCCGTCGTGCCCGGGTCCGAGGCCGAGCGGGCTGTCGACGTCGTGCGGGGGACCGGCCACGACGCCTGGATCGTCGGCGAGGTGGTGGCGGGCCGGGGTCGGGCGCACGTCGAGGCCGCGGGCGCGGTATAGTCCGATCGACCTAGACAGGACCCGCCGAACGACCCTTCCCGACCTCCTGATCGGTTCGGTCGAGAAAAGCGGGACCTCCGCTCACGGCCCCGGGGGAGGCGCCGCTTGGGCACTGCAGACGACGAGCACCTCCTCGCACCGGGTGAGGTCGCCGCGATCTTCGGGGTGAACCCCAAGACGGTGACCCGCTGGGAGCGAGTGGGGAAGCTGGAAGCGATCCGCACGCTCGGTGGCCACCGTCGGTTCCGCTCGGGTGACGTCGACCGGCT
>JBJSXF010000036.1:0-7964 GCA_046086225.1 Actinomycetota bacterium
GTCGGGGCCGCCGGCGGCCCGGGACGCCCCGGACTGGGACGGGATCTTGGTGACGCGGATCTCGGGTGCGCCCGAGGCTCCGGGCAGGCGCCCCCCGGCGAGCCAGGTGGCGACGAGCGCGCCGAGACCGATCATGACGACGAGGGCGGCGGCGGCGAGGCCGAGGAGCACGCGGCGCAGACGGTGCATCACGGGGTGGCTCCGGCGACCGCCGTGCTGGTCGTGGTGGGGGCGGGCGGCCGAGCGCGGCTCACGACGACGCGGTATCCGGTGATTGGCCAGGCCGGACCCCGGGCGGTGAGGGTGAGCTCGACGTTGCGCTGGAGGCGCACCGGCCCGTCGGCGGTGGTGATGTCGGTGGTGACCGTGAAGCGGGGCGCGACGAACGCGATGCGGCCGTCGGGTCCGGCGAAGGCGGCGAGCTCGACCGGCCCGGCCTGCGAGCGGTAGGCGCCGGGCGCGGCGAGCCCGGCGTCGGTGAGGGTCGCGGCGTCTGGTCCGGTGGCGGCGGCCCGCAGCGAGGGAGCGAACAGGCCGGCGTAGGCGGGGGCGGTGCGACCGGTCTCGAGCGGAGCGGTGAGCGCGGCGGCGACGTAGGCCCGGGCCGACCGCAGGGCGGCTTTCCGGGCGGCGGGCGGAAGGGTGAGGCCCGGCTCGACCGAGGCGAGCTGCACGCGGCCGATCTCGAGCTCGGGTCGGATCCGCTCGACCTCCGGTGCGGCGGGCTCGGCCGACTTTCGGCCGCAGCCGGTGACGGTGAGGGCGACGATGCCGACGAGGGTGAGGGCGAGGGTGCGCGGCCCGGGGTGCCTGCCCCGCCCGGCCGGGCTCACCGGGAACTCCGGCCGGTAGCGTGGAGGCTCGCGTCCGACGTGCGAACGGGCGGGAGGAGACGGCCGTGGCCCTGCGCAAGTTCGTCGAGCGCCTCACGAAGCCGGTCGAGGAACTCGACCGGGAGAAGCTCGAAGCGTGGTGTGAAGAGCAAGGAACCGTGCCTCTGGACCGGGTCTCGCTGCGGCAGCCGGTGACCGTCGCGGGCGAGGTGAACTCCGTGCGGATCGTCCCCCGAGCGGGGGCCGATGCGCTCGAGGCGACGGTACAGGACGGTCGCGGCCAGGTGGTCGCGGTCTTCCTCGGTCGGCGGCACATCGGCGGGGTGGCTCCCGGCCGCCGGATCATCCTCGAGGGGGTCGTCACCACCGAGGGCCGTGCCCTCTTGATGTACAACCCCGTCTACGCGCTCCGGTAAGCCGTCCGGGAGCGCGCCGAGCGGCGGCGGCCCCGCACGACGGGCGGTGTTCCGAACTCGGACCCGGGTCGGGTCAGTCGCCGATGAGGAGCCGACGCACGGCGTCCTCGGAGTCGGGTGTCACCATGGCGAGCACCTCGTCGCCGGCTTCGAAGCGGGTGTCGCCCCGGGGCATCTCGACGTGCTCGCGGCGCACGACGGCCACGACGCTCGCGTCCCGGGGGAATCCGATCTCGCTGATCGTGCGGTCGATCACGGGCGAGGAGTCGGCGAGGGTCACCTCGACGAGGCGCACGTTGCCCCCCTCGAACTGCAGCAGGCGCACGAGGTGGCCGACCGAGACCGCCTCTTCCACCAGCGCGCTGATGAGGTGCGGGGTCGAGACGGAGACGTCGACGCCCCAGTTCTCGTTGAAGAGCCATTCGTTCTCGGGGTGGTTGACCCGGGCGACGACCCGGGGCACGCCGAACTCCTGCTTGGCGAGGAGTGACACGACGAGGTTGTCCTCGTCGTCACCGGTGGCGGCGACGACGACGTCGCACCGGTCGAGCTCGGCGGCGCGCAGCGAGTTGACCTCGCAGGCGTCGGCCACGACCCACTCGACCCCGGACGCGACCGCGGTGCGGGTCGGGATGTCGGGGTTCTGCTCGATGAGCTGCACCTCGTGGCCCGAGGCGGCGAGGTCGTTGGCGATGAAGACGCCGACGTTGCCGGCGCCGGCAATGGCGACGCGCATCAGTGCTCCCCGCCCTGCTCGAGGTGGGCGGCGAGGGCGTCGAGCGCATCGGTGGCGGCGACGAACACGAGGGTGTCCCCTTCCTGACCGATGAGGTCGTCGGTGACGATCTCGGCCTTCCCGAACCGGTTGACGGCCGTGAGCCGGAACGCGCCGGGCCGGTCGAGGCGGCTGAGCGGCTTGCCGACGGCGGCCGCGCTCACCGGGCGTTCGACGAGGCAGACGCTGCCGGTCGGGTCGACCCAGTCGGGGTGGGTGTCGGCGGGCACGAGTCGGCGCAGCACCTGATCGGTGGTCCAGGACACGGTGGCGACGGTCGCGACGCCGAGCCGCTGGTAGATGAGGGCCCGACGGGGGTCGTAGATCCGGGCGACCACCCGCTCGATGCCGTAGGTCTCGCGGGCGATGCGGGCGCAGAGGATGTTGGAGTTGTCGCCGTTGGTGACCGACGCGAACGCCTCGGCCCGGTCGATCCCGGCCTCGGCGAGGTGATCCCGGTCGAAGCCGAAGCCGACGACCTTCACCCCGGCGAACCCTTCGGGCAGCCGCCGGAACGCCCGGGCGTTCTTGTCGATGATGGCGACGGTGTGCCCGGCCTGCTCGAGGGTGCCGGCGAGCTCGCTGCCCACCCGGCCGCACCCGATCACGACGACGTGCACGGTTCCTCCTGCGCTCCGGGTCGCACGGCCCGGTCGCCGGTCACCCTACGACCGGTCCCGGGGGCGGGCCAATCCGACGCGGGGGCCGGCTCGGTGGTGGTCAGAATCGACTCAGCGGCGAGCGGTGGTGGCAAGATGCCCGGGACCACAAGCGACGAGGACGACGCGTGCTCGACACCATCAAGCGCGTGCTCGTGGGCCGCCCGATCGCGACCTCCGAGCAGGAACATCAGCGCATCCCGAAGACCATCGCGCTCGCGGTCTTCTCCTCGGACGCGATCTCGTCCACGGCGTACGCGACCGAGGAGATCCTCTTCGTCGTCGCGGTGATGCCCTCGAGTCTCGAGCTCGGGCTGAGTCGGCTGGTGCCGATCGCCATCGCGGTGGGGGTCCTCCTCGCAATCGTCGCCACGTCGTACCGCCAGACGATCTTCGCCTACCCGAACGGCGGCGGCTCATATGTCGTGAGTCGGGAGAACCTCGGTGAAAACCCGTCGCTCGTGGCGGGCGCGTCGCTGCTCGTCGACTACATCCTCACGGTGGCGGTGTCGGTGTCGGCCGGAGTCGCCGCCATCATCTCTATCCCGCAGTTCAGCGGGTTGGTCGATCAACGGGTGCTGCTGTGTCTGGGGGTCATCGGCCTCATCACGGTGGCGAACCTCCGGGGGGTGAAGGAGTCGGGGCGGATCTTCTCCTTCCCCACGTACGCCTACATCTTCATGGTGAGCGCGCTGCTCTTCCTCGGGCTCACCAAGCTCGGCTTCGGCTGGTTCGGTGGCGTGCAGAACGTCCCGTACGACCCGGAGAAGGCGGTGGAGGACCTCCGGCAGACGGGGGGCGCGCTGTCGCTCTTCCTCCTCCTGAAGGGATTCTCGTCGGGTGCGGTGGCCCTCACCGGCGTCGAGGCGATCTCGAACGGTGTGCCTGCGTTCCGGCGGCCCGAATCGAAGAACGCAGCGATGACCCTCGTGACCATGTGCGTGATCCTGGGCGGCCTCTTCTTCGGCGTCTCGGTGCTCGCCCACCGGCTGCAGCCCTATCCGAGCCACGACGTGACGGTGATGGCCCAATTGGGCACCCAGGTGTTCGGTGACAACTTCGTGTTCTTCTTCTTCCAGATCGTGACTGCGGGCATCTTGCTGTTGGCCGCCAACACGGCCTACGCCGACTTCCCCCGGGTCGCGTCGATCGTGGCGAGCGACGGCTACCTGCCCCGGCAGCTCGCGAACCGGGGCGACCGGCTCGTGTTCTCGAACGGCGTCATCGTGCTGGCGGGGCTGGCCGGGGTGCTGATCGTGGTGTTCGGCGGGGTGACGAACGCACTGATCCCGCTCTACGCGGTGGGTGTGTTCCTCTCCTTCACCCTCTCGCAAACGGGCATGGTGCGCCATCATCTGAAGGAGCGCGCGCAGCGTTGGCGACTCCACGTGGGAATCAACTCGGTCGGTGCGTGCGCGACGCTCGTGGTGCTGCTGATCGTGGCGATCACCAAGTTCACGAGCGGGGCGTGGCTGCCGCTGGTGGTGATTCCGCTCATCGTGATGCTGTTCAAGGGGATCAAGCGCCACTACCGGCGGGTGGCCGAGCAGCTGCGGGTCACGCCCGAATACCGACCCCGGACGATGAACCACACGGTGGTGGTGCTCGTGGGCGGGGTGCACCGGGGGGTGCTGGAGGCGCTCGCCTACGCCCGGTCGATGCGCCCGAACCACATCATGGCGCTCACGGTGGTGACCGACGCCGAGGAGCAGGCGAAGATCGAGCAGGCGTGGGCCGAGTTCCGGATCGACGTGCCGCTCGAGATCGTGCTCTCCCCCTACCGGGAGCTCACCCGGCCGGTGACCCGCTTCGTCGACGAACTCGACGCCCGGTACGACAACGACATCGTGACGATCGTCATCCCCGAGTTCGTGGTCGGGAAGTGGTGGGCCCAGCTGCTGCACAACCAGAGCGCCTTGTTCCTGAAGGGTCGGCTGCTGTTCCGGAAGGGCACGGTGGTGACTTCGGTGCCCTACCACCTCGAGGAAGAGCCCGACGCCCGCTGATCGGCCCGCCCGGGGCGGTCGCGGTCGCCCCGGTTCTTGCGTTTTGGGGTCCCAAAACCTAGATTCCCGACCATCGAATCTCTCCTCGACAGCCTGTCCAAATCCGAGCGCGAGGCGCTGAAGGCGATCTACCGGACCGCCACCGACGGCGAGGCCCACACGGGCGCGGTCGCCGATCGGCTCGGCGTCGCCCCCGGCACCGTCACCGCCACGGTCAAGCGGCTCGCCGACCGGGACCTCGTCGACCACAAGCCCTACCGCGGCATCGAGCTCACCGCCGAGGGGCGCCGGGCGGCGATCGCCGCGATCCGGCGGCACCGCATCGTCGAGCGGTTCCTCGCCGACATGCTCGGCTACGCCTGGAACGAGGCCGACCGTCTCGCCGTGCAGTTCGAACACGAGATCCCCCAGGAGGTGGAGGACCGCATCTTCGTGGCCCTCGACCGGCCGGAGAGCTGCCCGCACGGGTTCCCGATCCCCGAGCGCGAGTCGGCCGAGCTCCCCGAGATGCCGCCGCTCTACGCGCTCGAGCCCGGTGACACCGCGGTCGTTGCGGTGCCGGGATCGACCGACCCCGACATCGTCGCCTTCCTCGACACGCTCGGGCTCCGGCCCGGCGTGGAGGTGGAGGTGAAGGAGAAGCATCCGTTCGACGGGCCGCTCGTGCTGCGCGTCGACGGGAAGGACCGGACCCTCGGGGCCCCGGTCGCCAACCAGGTGTACGTCCAGAAATCCGCATGAACCCGGAACAGGGGAAGAAGCAATGACCCACCTACTCGCCGCCGAAGGCGGCTACCAGGAGTTCACCCTCGCCGGTGGCGAATGGGCGATCCTCATCGCCTCGGCGCTCACCGCCGTGCTGGCGCTGCTCGTGGGCTTCGGCCTCATGCGCGGCGTGCTGGCCCAGGACGAGGGCACGGCCTCCATGAAGGAGATCGCCAAGGCGATCCAGGAAGGCGCGATGGCCTACCTGCGGCGGCAGTTCCGCACGATCGGCCTCATCCTCATCCCGGTCGCGGTGATCGTGTTCCTCACCTCGACGGCGGTGAAGAAGGCCAACGGCGACGTCGCCCTCTCCTTCATCGAGTCGGGCACGTTCCGCACTGCCGCCTTCGTGCTCGGCTGCGTCATGTCGGGGCTCACCGGCTTCATCGGCATGAGCCTGGCGGTGCGGGGCAACGTGCGCACGGCGGCGGCGGCCCGCTCGGGCTCGTTGGCCCGGGCGCTCCAGGTGGCGTTCCGCACCGGCGGCGTGGCCGGCATGTTCACGGTGGGTCTCGGTCTGCTCGGCGCTGCGCTCATCATGATGGTGTTCCAGAACACGAGCTCGGCGATCCTCGTCGGGTTCGGGTTCGGTGGCTCGCTCCTCGCCCTCTTCATGCGGGTCGGCGGGGGCATCTTCACCAAGGCGGCCGACGTGGGCGCCGACCTCGTAGGCAAGGTCGAGGCGGGCATCCCCGAGGACGACCCCCGCAACCCGGCCACGATCGCCGACAACGTGGGCGACAACGTCGGTGACTGTGCGGGCATGGCCGCCGACCTCTTCGAGTCGTACGAGGTCACCCTCGTCGCATCGATCATCCTCGGCGTGCCCGCCTTCGCAGCGATCTTCCCGAACCAGCCGGCCCTGTGGGCGGTGGGTGCACTCTTCCCGCTCGCAGCCCGGGCCATCGGCGTGCTCGCCTCCATCGTGGGCGTGTTCGCGGTGCGGGCCACCGAGAAGGACAAGAGCGCGATGGCGCCGATCAACCGCGGCTTCCTCACCGCCGGCGTCCTCACCGTGATCGGCACCCTGATCCTGGCTCTGGTCTACGTCGGCAACCCCGAGGGCACGATCGCCAACGTCGGTCTGCGGATGTTCGGTGCGGTGGTGATCGGGCTCATCCTCGCCCAGGTCGCCTCGCGCATCACCGAGTACTTCACCTCGACCGAGACCAAGCCGGTGCAGGAGATCGCCGAGTCGGCGGCCACCGGTGGTCCGGCGACCGCGACCCTCGCCGGTGTGAGCATCGGCCTCGAGTCCTCGGTGTGGGCGATCATCGCCATCGCCGGCGCGATCGCCACGGCCATCGGCCTCGGTGACGGCAACGTCCAGTTCTCGCTCTACCTCATCGCCCTCACCGGCATGGGCATGCTCGCCACCACCGGCGTGATCGTGTCGGAGGACACCTTCGGTCCGGTGGCCGACAACGCGGCGGGTATCGCCGAGATGTCGGGCGAGTTCGAGGGTGACGCGCAGCGGATCATGGTGGGCCTCGACGCGGTGGGCAACACCACCAAGGCCGTCACCAAGGGCTTCGCGATCGGCTCGGCGGTCATCGCGGCCGTGGCCCTCTTCGCCAGTTTCGTGGAGACGATCGGCGTGGAAGACGAGAAGTTCGCCAAGTTGGTCGAGGAAGCCAAGAAGGTGGGCGGCAGCGTCTTCGACGTCGTCCAGATCAACGTGGCCGATCCCAAGCAGTTCATCGGTCTGCTCATCGGTGGCTCGGTCGCCTTCCTGTTCTCGGCCCTGGCCATCCGTGCCGTCGGCCGCACCGCCGGGGTCGTCGTGCAGGAGGTGCGCAACCAGTTCGCCGACGGGCAGATCATGGCCGGCACCCGCAAGCCCGACTACGGACCGGTCATCGACATCTGCACCGCCGCCTCGCTGCGCGAGCTGGCCACCCCGGCGCTGCTCGCCGTGCTCACCCCGGTGATCATCGGCTTCGGCATCGGCTACCTGGCCCTCGGCGCGTTCTTGGCCGCGGTCATCCTCACCGGCCAGCTCATGGCGAACTACCTGTCGAACGCCGGTGGCGCCTGGGACAACTCGAAGAAGTACATCGAGGACGGCCACGAGGGCGGCAAGGGCTCCGACGCCCACAAGGCGGCGGTCATCGCCGACACCGTCGGTGACCCGTTCAAGGACACCGCTGGTCCGGCACTGAACCCGCTCATCAAGGTGATGAACCTGGTGTCGCTGCTCGTGCTGCCCGCCATCATCTCGAACCAGGACAACGACGGTCTCCGCCTCGGCATCGCGGCGGCGGCCACGGTGATCCTGGCCGCATCTGTCGTGAGGTCCTCGCGCCAGAGCGCATCGATCAGCGCCTGATCGACACATCGCACAAAGGCCCGGGTCGGCGACGACCCGGGCCTTTGTCATTGATGGGCACGGTTGTCGACGAACTCTTGTTCCTCACGAACGGCATGATTCACGGACGCGACCGTTCCCGGGCACCTTCGTAGAATCGGGTCCGTGGTGCGTTATCTGAGCCTCGACTGGATCGATGCGG
>JBJSXF010000037.1:0-12352 GCA_046086225.1 Actinomycetota bacterium
GACCATCCACGCGATCGGGAGCACGAGCGCCGGTGCGAGGAGCAGCAGCTCCGAACGGGCGAGCGCAGCGGCACCGCAGGCCGCGCCCACCGCCGCGATCCGCACCGGGTCGGGCCGGGCCCGGGCCCGGTACGCCGCAAGCACGGCGAGCGTGGCCAGCAGCATCGCCAGGGTCTCGGCTTGGAGCATGCCGTCGGGAGCCCAGGCGTTGGGTCCGACCGCGACGACGGCCGCCGCGCCGAGCCCCACGGCCGCCCCGGCCACCGTGCGGCCGAGCACGCCGGTGACCGCCACGGTCGCCACCCCCGCCGCGATCGACCAGCACTGGTGCGCGAGCACCGAGGTGAGACCGAACGCCGAGGGGACGGCGAGGAAGACCGAATAGAGGGGCGGGTGCTCGGCCGCCGGCACCCGCCGATCGGGGAAGAAGAACGGCGAGACGAAGCCCTCGCCGTCGGCGAGCAGCTTGGCCGAGCCGTGGTAGAAGAACGCGTCGCCGCCGGGAACGAAATCGCGTCGGAAGCCGAGCACGTAGCCGAGGCGCACGCCGAGCGCGACCACTGCGATGGCCGCGAGCCAACCGAAGAACGTCCGCCGACTCAACGCCGAACCTCGGGCGGACCGATGAAGACCGCCGACGGCACGCCGATCTCCAGCATCCGATCGATGCGCCACTGGGCTCCGGACGGCAGACCGTCGACGAGTCCGAGCATGAACAGGTTGTCGTCGACCTGCTCCACCCGATCGGCGAGGTCGCTCGCCGCGAGCCGGGTGATGAGCTCCGTGCGGAGCCGGGCGAACTCGGCCCGCTCGGCGGGTCGGCGCGGATCGAACGCGGCGATCTCCCGTCGATCGGAATCCGCCCGTTGACGGGCGATCTCGCGGGCGCCCGTCGCCAGGTGCACCTCCAGCGCCGCCGCCCCGGGTTCGATCACGTGGTTCCGGGTGGCACCGGGCCGGAAGACCGTGGCCGCCCGCACGTCGAAGCCCGCCCGGTCGAGCTCGTCGAGCAGCCCGAAGCCGGCCGATCCGATGGCCTGCGGATCGGGGAGCCAGGTGACGAGGTAGGGCCCCGCTCCCCCGTTGCGTTCGTACGCGGCCAGGGCGTCGGTCGTCGGGGGAACGAGGGCCGCCAGGCTCGCGTTGAGCCGGGGCGACTGCACGTCGACGCGCGCCGCCCCGACCGAGAACACCGCGGCGTTGACCGCGAGCACGACGACGGCACCGCGCGCCGCGAGCCGATCGACCCGACCCGGCGTCCCGGACCGGCTCCGGACGTACTCGAGCACCGACCACCCGATGGCCGCGAGCATCAGCGCCGCGATCGCCCACGCCCACAGGAGCAGGTAGTAGAAGACTTCGCCGAAGATCCGCGCCGCTGAGATCCAGCCGAGGACGAGAGCACCGCCGATCACCGCGTCGAGTCGGGCCCGCGAGCGCGGGCCCGCCCGCACCGACCGCACCGCGGTCACCGACCAGACGACGAGCAGCACGAACCCCGGCCCCGGGCTCCCGGTCGCGGGGACCCGCCGTTCGTCGCGTACCAGCGTCCGACTCACGAGGTCTACGGGATCGAGCTGCCCGAGCAGCACCCGCGCGCCGGACGCGAACCCGATGGCCGCTTCGGGCGGATCGGCGAAGTGGTCCCGGATCGTGGCCAGATTTCCGGGTTCGCGGGTGAGCTGGTCGACGACCGGCGGGGCCCAGAGCACGGCGGCGAGGACGACGCCGACCGCCAGGCCGGAGAGCGTGGGCCGCCGCCGGGCCGGGTCGCGCAGCAGGCGGACCGCCAGGACCGCGCCGAGCGCGACGCACCCGCCGCCGACGAGACCGAGGTACGGAATGTGGGTCTGCGCGCAGAAGGTGCCGGCGACGACGGCGACCGGGATCGCGACGGGGTCGTCGTCGACCACCGACCAGGCCGCCAGGAGGAACACCACCCACCAGCAGACCGGGAGGTACGGATTCCACGGCAGCGTGAGGAGGAACGCTCCGTAGGCACGCGTCAGCACCCCGAGGACGACAGCCGCCCCCAGGAGCCCGGCCCGACCCGCCCGGCGGTAGGCCAGGCCGAGCGCCACCGCGAAGGCGACCACGTCGAGGACGACCTGCGCCGTGTAGAGCCCGAACGACCGGCCCCCGGCGAGGCGCCACACCGGCCAGAGCGCGTAGAAGGAGAGCGGCCCCGGGTGACTCCCGCCGTCGGGACCGAACGGACCGATCCGCCCGGCGAGTCCGATGAGCGGCGGACGCGACGACCAGACATCCCTGACGCGCAGCTCGGTCTGGGCCAGGTCGAGGATCGGATACCAGCGCGGCGACGAGAGCGCAACGAGGGCCACGACGAGCGGCACCGTGAGCACGGCGAGGAGCGCAGCACCGAGAGCCGGCGTCGGGAGTCCACCCGTCGGACCACCACCGCCGACGGCGACATCGGGACGGGGATCGGGGCTGACCGCCGGGTCCCGGTCCACGGCGGGCGACGCTACCGGACGCGCCGAACGGGGTCAGGGCAGTCGCTTGAGCAACCGCAGCAAACCCGGCCGCACCCCCGACTGGTGGTGCGACCGACTCGCGTCGTGCGCCGATGCCGCGAGCTCGGCCCGGTGCGCGAGGAACCACTCGTAGGACTCGACGATCATCGACGCGTTCGAATGCGTCGGCTCCCAGCCCAACTCGTCCCGGGCCCGGACCGTGTCGAACCACAACGACTCGCCGTAGAGGAGCCAGTGGTAGGGAGCGAACGGCACCGCGCCCGCCCCGGCCAGCACCCGCATCGCAGCCCGGGCCGGACCGAGGGGCAGCGAACGAACCCGGGAACCCGTGCCCGCGTGGTCGACCAGCGCTTGGAGGGTCTCGCGCATGGTGCCGAACTCGGTGGCCCCGATGTTGTAGGTCGCCGGTCCGGGTCGATCGCCGGCGCGCAGGCACGCGTCGGCGAGGTCGGCCGCGTGCACGAACTGGTAGCGATTGCTCCCGTCGCCGAGCACGAACACCGGCGCGCCGTCGGCGACGAACTCGAAGAGCACCGCGATGATGCCGAGGCGACCGTGTCCGAGGATCGTCCGGGGCCGCACCACGGAGACATCGAGGCCGGACGCCGCCGCCTCGGCGCACACCGCTTCGGCGCGGACCTTGGCCCGACCGTACGCCTCGAGCGGTCGGGGTCGGGTGTCCTCGCGGACCGGATTCGCCTCCGGGATCCCGAAGATCGCGCTCGACGACGTGTGGACGACCTTGGCCACCCCGGCATCCCGGGCCGCCGCGAGCACCCGGGCGGTGCCACCGACGTTGACCGATTCGAAGAGGTCACGATCACGGGCGAGCGGCACCTGAGCGACGTTGTGGAACACGATGTCGATGCCGGCGCAGGCGTCGCGCACCGTGTCCCGATCGCGAATGTCGCCGGCGACGTACTCGACCGCCCCGAGCCCGGCGGGTGGCGGGTTGAGATCGAGGATGCGCACCGCATCCCCCCGGGCCTGCGCCCGTTCGGCCAGCAGGCTCCCGAAGTAGCCGCTCCCGCCGGTGACGAGGACCCGGCTCACAGCGGCAGCCCGCGCTCGAGACAGGAGCGCACGCTCCGGCGCATGCCTTCGAGGAGACCGACGCGCGGCTCCCAGCCGAGCGCCTCGCGCGTCGCGCCGATGTCGCAGGCGATCGTGTCCTCGAGCTCACCGAGCACGTGCACGGCGGCGACGTAACGCCCGGTGGCCTGGATCGCGGCATCGGCCCGGGTGGCGAGATCGGCGATCCGCCGCGGCACGAGCGGGAGGCGGCCACCGGTCACCGGCACACCCTCGGCCTCGAGTGCGCTGCGAACGGTGTCGATGATCTCGCCGAGCGGGTAGGGCTCGGCGTCGGCGACCCACAGGGCCCGGCCCGGTTCCAGGTCCGCGACCTCGGCGGCGAGCACCGCATCGACGAGATTGCCCGTGTACACCATCGAGCGTCTCTGGGTGCCGGGCGCGATCACCGGGAAGCGTCCCCGGCGCACCGCCGCGAAGAAGCTCGTCTGCCGGGCCGGTTGGAACGGACCGTAGAACCACGGTGGCCGCAGCACGACGGCATCGACGTCACCCCGCATCGCGGCCCGCCGGACGATCTGCTCGGCTTCCTGCTTCGATCGGCCGTACGCCATGTAGGGCCGGTACTCGGCGTCCTCGGTGAAGCGTCCGTCCGGGGTGCGGTTCGCGCCGAACGGCGAGTTCGACGACAGGTGAACGAGCCGCCCGCAGCGGGCCCGCCGACTCCGGTCGACCACCAGTTGGGTGCCTCCGACGTTGACGTCGAAGCATTCGCGCACGGCTCGGCGGGGATGGATGACCCCGGCTGCGTGCACGACGGTCGCGCCGACCGCATCGGCGAAGAGCCGATCGATCACCGCCGGATCGCGTACGTCGCCCACGACGACCTCGATCCGGGGATCGAGTACCTCGAGGAGCGGTGCCTCGTCGGCGCCGTGGACGAGCGCCCGGATGCGGGTCCGACCCGGATCGGCCGCGAGCACCCGCACGAGATTCTGGCCGAGCCAGCCCCCGGCCCCGGTCACGACGACGACGGGCGACGCAGGTCGGGACACGGCGCGTGACGCTACCCGGCCCACCCTCCGCACCTCCCCCGGTTAGCGTCGCCCCCCGTGACGACGGCTGCGCCCGCCCGCTCGACCCGGCGGAGTCCGGCGGCCGCCGATCTCCTCGCGGTCGCCCTCGTCGCCGTGGTCGTCGCGCTCCCCCTCCGCGGGCTCTTCCGGGCGCCCGGCCCCCCGATGGAAGAGGGCTTCATGCTCGTCTTCCCCGAACTCGTGCTCGGCGGGAAGGTGCCGAACCGCGACTTCCTCCACCTCTACGGCCCGGGCAGCCTCTGGGCGCTCGCCGGGACGTTCCGGGTCTTCGGCACCCACCTCTGGACCGAGCGCGCGTTCGGTCTCGCCCAGCAGCTCGCGATCATCGGCGGGATCTTCGCCCTCGCCCGGCCCTGGGGGCGGACGCTCGCCGTCGGCTGTGCCGTCACGGCCGCCGTCGTGATCATGCCGTTCGGACTCACCGCTCTGGCCTGGGTCGGCGCCGTCGGCCTGGCGGTCTCCGGGCTCGCCGTCGCCATGCGGGGCCGGGCGACCGCGACGGAACGGCAGGCCGACCGGTGCGCACTGCTCGCCGGTCTGCTCCTCGGGCTCGCCGTGCTGTTCCGACTCGACCTCGTGGTCGCGGTCGGCCTGGCCGGCGTCTCCCTCGCGTGGGACCTGCCCCCGACCCGACGGCGACGACTCGTCGGCGGATTCACGCTCGGCGTCGCGCCGTACGCCATCCACCTCCTGACCGCCGGCATCGAGCCGGCGGTGCGGGGCATGGTCCTCGAGCCCGTGTTCCGCCTGCGGCCGGGGCGCAGCCTGCCCGTGCCGCCGTCGTGGTCGGAGCTCGACGGCTTCCTCCAGCGCGCCGGCGCACTGCAGCAGCTCGACTGGCCGCTCCCCGCGCCGAGCGACTCGCAGCAACTCGTCCTGTGGTTCTTCGGGCTCCTCGGCCTCGTCGGTTTCCTGCTCGCGACGGCCCTGGTGGCGGTCCGGGCCGATCGCCGCGGGCTGCGCCCCCGGACCCTCCTCGCCGTCGCGCTCCTCAGCCTGGGCATGCTGCCCCAGGCCCTGCAGCGGGTCGATTCGGCGCACCTCGCGTGGGTCGGGTGCGTACCGATGGCTTTCCTCCCGATCGCGATCTACGAGACCGTGCGCCGACGGTCCCGGCCGCGCGCCGCCCGACCCGTCGCGATCGGCGCCGTGCTCGTGACCCTCGCGCTCGTGATCGGCATCGTCCCGGCCTACACGGTCACCCGGTACGCCGACTACTCGGTCCAGACCTTCGGTCGTCACAGCAGCTCGTTCGTCATCGAGAACGCCGGTCGCCGCTTTTACTACGGGAAGGCCGACCGGGCGCAGGCGGCGCAGATGGTGATCGACGCGACGATGGAGATCGCCCGACCCGGTCAGCGCCTCGTGGTCGGACCGGCCGACCTGCGCCGCACGCCGTACAGCGACGCGTACCTCTACCACCTCCTCCCCTCGCTCGAACCGGGGACGCGCTACATCGAGATGGACCCCGGAGTCGCCGATCGCGCCGACTCCGGCCTCGACCGCGAGATCGCGGCGGCCGACCTCGTCATCCTCTCGTCGATCTGGGACGACTGGAGCGAACCGAACGCATCGGTCGACCGTGGCTCCGACCGGGCGGCCCGGGTGCTCGACCGGGACTTCTGCCCGGTCGGCTCGTACCTCCGCCTCTACGCGTTGTACCGAAAGTGCCCGGTCGGGACGGGGTAGCGTCTCAGCGCTTGCGCGCCCTGATCGTCACACCGACCTACCAGGAAGCCGCCAACATCGGCGAGTACCTGCGCCGCGTGCGTGACACCGTCCCCGACATCGACATCCTCGTGGTCGACGACGGCAGCCCGGACGGCACGGCCGACATCGCCGAGGCCACCGCCCGAGAACGGGGCGGGATCGAGGTGCTCCGGCGGCCCGGCAAGAGCGGTCTCGGCTCCGCCTATCGAGCCGGTTTCGCGGTCGGATTGGAACGTGGCTACGACGTGCTGTTCCAGATGGACGCCGACCTCTCCCACGATCCGGCCGCGGTGCCCGCCTTGCTCGCCGGCATCGGTGACGGAGCCCACATGGTGATCGGATCGCGCTACGTACCGGGCGGGGCCATCCCCGACTGGCCGCTGCACCGGCGGGCACTCTCCCGGTGGGGTAACCGCTACACGGCGTTCGTGCTCGGGATGCCGATCCGTGACGCCACTTCGGGGTTCCGGGCCTACCGGGCCGATGCGCTCCGGGCCGTCGACTACGACACGACCCGCTCCAAGGGCTACGGATTCCAGATGGAGCTCGCGTACCGCACGTTCCGGCTCGATCGTCCGATCACCGAGGTCCCGATCGTCTTCACCGACCGGGTGCACGGAGCGTCGAAGCTCACCCTCGCCATCGCGGCCGAGGAGCTCACGTTCGTGACCTGGTGGGGCCTGCGCGACCGCATCCTGCGGCGCCGGGCCGCCCGCTGAACGCGTCGGGCGGAAGCACCGGGCTCAGGCCCCGGCCTTCTCCTCGTGGTACTCGGCCTCGACGTTGACCGACCAGATGTCGTGGTCGGCCCCGAGGATGTTCTCGACCGAGAGCATCGCGGTGAGCATCGAGTGGTCCTGGTTGTTGTAGCGGTGCATCCCGTTGCGCCCGACCGGCCACACGTTCGCCGCATGCTCGGCGAGCCAGGCCGCGAGTGTCGCCACGTGCTCCTTGTAGTGGGCGTCGTAGAACGGGTACGCCTTGGGCATCCGGACCACGTAGCCCTGCTCGACCCGATCCGCGGGAACCAGGCCGATCTGCTCGAGCTCGCGAGTGCCCGTGGCGATGAGCTCCTCGTCGGGCATCGTCCACCACTCATCGCCTTCGTCGACGAAGAGCTCCATGCCGAGGCAGGTACGCCCGTCTTTCACGAGGTACGGCGACCAGCGTCCGAAGTTCTGGATCCGACCGACCTTGACGTTGGGATCGTTGATGTAGATCCAGTTGTCGGGGAAGCCGTCGTCCTCGGGGACGACGAGCGCCACCGTGATGAAGTCGCGGTATCGGAGCCGAGCGGCCGCGTCGAGCACTTCGGCCGGCGGCGGCGGATCCATCGCCCGCAGCAACGCCGTGATCGGCATCGAGGAGATCACGTGGTCGCACTCGTGCCGCTCCTCGCGTCCGGCCGTCACCGCCGTCACCGCGACGGCACGACCGTCACGATGCTCGATCCGGACGACCGGTGACTCCATGTCCAGGCGCGCGCCCTTCGCCGTCACCTGCTCGGCGCAGCGCTCCCACATCATCCCCGGCCCGTACTTCGGGTAGTTGAACTCCTCGATCAGGCTGGTGACCTGCCGGTCCTTCGACCGCCGGGCCCGGATGCGCCGCGGCACCAGCGCTTCGCGAACCGCCCGCCAGAGCGAGAGGTCCTTGATCCGCTGCGCACCCCAGTCGGCCTGGATCTCCGTGCAGGGCACACCCCAGACCTTCTCGCTCTGGGTCTTGAAGAAATGCTCGTACAGGCGCCAGCCGAAACGCGAGGCCACGAAACCCTCGAGCGTCGCCGACTCGGCCGGCGGCCGGATGCGCACCCAGAGGTACGAGAGCACGCACCGCACCGCCTCGATGAACCCGAGGTTGCGCAGGGCGTTCATCGGCACGATCGGGTAGTCGTAGAACTTGCCCCGGTAGTAGATACGCGAGAGCCGAGGCCGCCGCAGGAAGTCCTCGGGACCGAGGATCTCGAACCACACGTCCTCGACCGCCTGCACCTTGGTGAAGAAGCGGTGTCCGCCGATGTCGAACCGCCAACCGTCGCGCTCCGCCGTGCGACTGATGCCACCGACGGTGTCGTCGGCCTCGAGGATGAGCGGGGCGACCCCACCCTTGACGAGCTGATGCGCCGCCGTGAGGCCGGCGGGTCCGGCGCCGATGATGACGACCCGACCGGGCGATGCGGGAGAGGCGTCCGGGCTCACGAAGGGCGGAGTCTACGGGTCGGCTCGATCGGGAGCCGCTTCCCCGAGCCCGAGGTCGATCACCGCGAACCGGGCGTCACCGCCGAGGGACGGCAGGCCGGCGAGACCGCGTTCGATGTCGCGCCCGACTCCGCATCCGACGAGTCGCTCCCGATCGACGACCAGGAAACGGACTCCGAGCCGATCCCGGAGGCTCCGCACTGCCGCGGCATCGAAGGCGGGGACCGCCGCGTCGGGATCGGTGCGCAGCCGGCCGTAGACCGACCGGTCGCAGCGGAGCGCATCGAACCCGCGTACCCGCAGGTACGCCCGTTCGCGATCCCACGGGTTGGCCGCGAACGATCCGGCACAGCCGACGACCGGCGTACGGTGGACGACCTGGAGCGCCGCGAAGCTCGGATCGCAGTCGCTCGGCACCGAGAGCACGGTGTCGCCCGGCCGGGCCCGCTCGGCGACTTCGCCGAGAGCGACACGCGATCGGGGGGTGAGCAGGTCGTCGGTGGTCGGGAGGGGCAGGAGCAGGTTGGTGGCGAGCAGCACCGTCACGCCCGCCGCCAGCGCGCCGATCGGCGGACGCCCGGCGTCGCAACGGCGCTGGAGCGCGACCGCGGTCGCGGCCGCGAGCAGCGCCGCGAGGATCTCGGCCGTGCGCACCGGCACCCGCAGACCGCCGAGACCCGGGAACGCGAGCAGGGCCCGGTACGGGAGGAAGGCCACCGGGGCATCCCCACGGGTCCAGACCACCTCGCCCCCGATCCGCAACGTCGGACCGAGACCGAGGATCCACGTCACCCCGATCGCCAGCGCCAGGGGCAGGCGCCGTCGATCGCGGGTCGCCAGGAAGGCGATTCCGCCGACGAGGAGCACGAAGCCCGGGAAGGCGGTCGACTCGAGCGCGCCCCGCACGTCGGGCAGCCGCACGTTGGCCCGGGCGACGGCATCCGGCCGCGGCACGAGGATCGTCGACCGGGCCGGTTGCGCGACCACCGAGAGGGCGTCGGCCGAGAACACGTAGCTGTCGGCCAGCAGCTCGGTCGGTACGCCGGCCGCGCGCTGCTCACGATCGAACTGCAACCGGGGAACGATGAGGGGCAGCAGCACCACCGTCGCCGCCAGGACCGCAGCGAGGACCGGGCCGACGGGCCGGAAGGTCCGGGCCCGGATCGCCGCCACTCCGACGATCACGCCGTACGCGATCCCGCCGAACACGAGGAAGTAGACGCTGCAGAGGTAAGCGACCACGAGGAGCACCGTGAGGCGTACGGGTCGCACCCGGCCCCCGGCGACGACGGCGAGGGCGTCGGCCACGAGGAGGGGCACCGTGAACGCGAACCAGAGTGACGGCAGCCCCTGCTGCACGTTGACGGCCAGGGCCGGGGCACTGACGAACGCGACGGCCGTGACGGTCCGGACGAGGCGGTTGCCCCCTAGGCGCACGGCGAGGGCACGCGCCGCCAGGAGGTTGGCGATCGCCCCGATCACGAACACGAAGTTGTACGCCGCGGTCGGCGAGAGGACGAGGTTGAGCGCACCGGCGATCCACGAAGGCAGGTAGCCGTCGACGAGGCGCAGGTCGAGACCGGTCGGCGTGATGACGCCGCCGAGACGGAGGGGCACCAACCGCCCGTCGGCGATCGCCCGCCCGATGCGCCAGCCGAGCCACCGGTAGTAACGGGCATCGTCCCCGGCCCCGACGATCCGGCTCCCGGCGAACACGAGGGCGGGACCGCTGACGAGCAGCACCGCGAGCAGTCCCGAACCCCACTCGCCGATCACCGGCCACCGGGATCGCCCCGGGTGCGGGCCCTCCGGAGGATCGCTGCGGGTCGGCTCCGTCGCGGTCATCGGACCCGACGTTCACGGGTCAGCCCGTGAGCGAGGCGGAGCACCGGCCGTTCGACCGCGAACCAGCTCACCGTCGCGGCGACGAGGACGACCGGGAGGGCCAGGGCGAGGAGCACCGGCCAGGCCGCATCACCGACCGGTCGCCCGAGCCAGTCGTCCTGCACGGTCACCAGCACGAACCAGTGCCAGAGGAAGATCCCGTAGCTCACGGTCCCGAGGCCCACCGCGACCCGCGAGCGGAGCAATCGGCCGAGTCGACCCGGCCCGCCGCCCGCCCAGGCGACCGGAGTCACGACGCAGGTCGCGAAGACCGTGAGCATCACGTCGAGCGCGAAGGCGCGCGGCGCGCCCGGGGCCACGAACGGGCGCACGCCGAGCACCAGGGGAATCGCAACGAAGACAGCGAACGCCGCACCCCACCAGGCACCGCTCCGGGCCCCGACCGCTGCGACGCGAGCTGCCGACCGGCCGGCCGCCGCCGTGCGGGCCACTGCGAGCGCGATGCCGGCCGCGAAGGCCGGGAGGTGCTGGGGCAGGATCGTGAGCCACGGAGCGGCATCACCCCGAGCCACGACCCCCGTCGCCGCGAGCCCGACGCCGACCAGGACCAGCACTCCCGCCCACTCGACCGCGACCGGCCGCCCCCGCCGGCCGACGGCACCGATCAGCGCCGCGTACAGGGGGAGGAACGCGTAGAACGTCACCTCGACGACGAGGCTCCACGCCGGCGGCAGGCCGTCGCCGAACGGGCCGAACGGGGCCTCGGACCGCACGTAGGTCTGGACGAGCAGCAGGTGACGCCACCACCCGGTGCTCGCGTCGACGACGACGCGGGGCACGACCCACACGAAGAACGCCACGGCCAGCCAGTAGGCCGGGTAGATGCGCGCCGCCCGGCGGATGGCGTACGCCCCGACGCCGGGGCCCGAGCGGGCTCCGAGGTGCGCGGCGACGAACGGACGGTAGAGCAGGAATCCCGAGGTCACGAAGAAGATCCACACCCCGGCGTTCAGGTTCCAGAGGAACATCCCACCGGGCGTGGCGAACCACGAGGCGAAGAACACCGCGTGGTACACGACGACCATGAGGGCCGCGAGGGCCCGGACGCCGTCGAATCCGACGATTCGGTCGGATTCCGAACCGGTTCGCGGCAGCGCCCCGGGGGCGGCGGTGGCCATCGGGCCACGTTCCCACGGTCGGCTGCGGGCGGCAAGCACTGCCGTACCATTGGAACTTCGGCCCGCCGGGAATACCGTGCCCGACGACGGACGTCACGTCCGGACGACGCGGCGGAGCCGCCGGAGGGGGAGGACGGAGCCGAGGGATGAGCGCGAGTCGCCTTCGCTACATCCCCGCGCTCGACGGGTTCCGGGGTCTCGCCGTGCTCGCCGTCTGCCTCTACCACGGCGGCGTCGGCTGGGTGGGGGGCGGCTACCTCGGGGTCGACGCGTTCTTCGTGCTCAGCGGCTTCCTCATCACGGCGCTGCTCGTCACCGAGGAGCACGAGACCGGCCGGATCGACCGACGCGGGTTCTGGACCCGCCGGGCCCGCCGTCTCCTCCCGGCGCTGGCCCTCGTGCTCGTGGCAGTCGCCGCGTACGCGGCCTTCGTCGCCGACCCCGTCGAGCTGGCCCGACTCCGCCGGGAGGGCCTGGCCACCGTCGCCTACGTCGCCAACTGGGGCCAGATCCTCACGAACACGTCGTACTTCGAGCAGTTCGCCACACCGTCGATGCTGCACCACACCTGGTCGCTCGCGATCGAGGAGCAGTTCTACCTGCTGTGGCCGCTGATCGTGCTGTGGACGTTGCGGAAGCCGGAGCGCCGACCGCGCCTCGTCCCCGGATGCATCGCCGCCGCCGTCGCGTCCGCGGTGTGGATGGCATTCCTCTTCGACCCCGGTCGCGACCCGTCCCGCGTCTACTACGGCACCGACACCCGGGCCGCCGGCCTGCTGCTCGGTTCGGCCCTG
>JBJSXF010000038.1:0-12275 GCA_046086225.1 Actinomycetota bacterium
ACGAGATCTTCCAGACCCGCACGAAGAACATCGGCATCATCCCCGCCGACCTCGGCGCGGCCTACGGCGTGTCCGGCTCCAACCTGCGCGCCTCGGGCGTCGACTGGGACCTCCGCCGCGACGGGCCGCCCTACCTCGTCTACGGCGACCTCGACTGGAAGGTCTGGACCCACCCCGACGGCGACTCGTTCGCCCGCTACTGGGTGCGCCTCCAGGAGACGCGTGAGTCGGCGCGCATGGTGCTCCAGATGCTCGACGCCCTGCCGTCGGGTCCGGTGATGGCGAAGGTTCCGCGCATCATCAAGGTGCCCGAGGGCGAGGCGTTCGTGAACACCGAGAACCCGCTCGGTGAGATGGCCTACTACGTGGTGTCCAAGGGGGCGACGGGCCCGTTCCGGGTGAAGATCCGCAGCGCGTCGTTCTCGAACGTTTCGATCCTGCCGTGGCTGCTCCGGGGCTGCTACGTGCCCGACGTCGTCACGATCCTCGCCAGCCTCTACTTCATCCTCGGGGACATCGACCGGTGAGCGACCTGCTGGCGGTCGACATCGGCTGGGGTACCACCACGGCGATCAAGACGCTCGTGGTGCTCGGCGTCGTGCCGCTCACGGCCCTCCTGCTCGGCTACATCTTCCTCCTGAAGATGATGAGCCACATGCAGAGCCGCCTCGGTCCGATGGACCCGGGTGGATTCCACGGCTGGTACCAGCTCATCGGTGACGGCATCAAGTTCCTCCAGAAGGAGGACATCATGCCGACCGAGGCCGACCGCAAGGTCTTCGCCCTCGCGCCGGCGATCGTCGTGATGTCGACGTTCCTCGTGTTCGTCGTCATCCCGGCCGGGCCGCGGATGGTCGTCCGCGATCTCGACGTCGGCGTCTTCTACGCCCTCGCGGTGTCGTCGCTCTCCGTCATCGGCGTGCTCATGGCCGGATGGGCCAGCTCGAACAAGTACGCGCTCATCGGCGCGCTGCGAGCGGCGGCCCAGCTGATCGCGTACGAGCTCCCGCTCGTGCTCGCGGTGGTCGGCGTCGTGATGCAGGCCGGCACCATGAGCCTGCAGGGGATCGTGCGCTTCCAGCAGGACGGCGCCATCTTCGGCTTCGGAGGGATCGGCTTCCCGCTGATCCTCACCCAGTTCGTGGGCTTCGCGATCTTCATGGTCGCGGCCCAGGCCGAGCTCACCCAGCCGCCCTTCGACATGCCGGTCGCCGAGTCCGAGCTCGTGTCGGGCTACATGGTCGAGTACACCGGCTTCCGGTTCCTCTTCTTCTTCATCGGGGAATTCGGCACGGCGTTCGCCTTCTCCGCTTTGGCCGCCACCCTGTTCCTCGGGGGCTGGTCGATTCCGGGAATCGACGGCACCGCGGCCGACATCCTCGGCCCGATCGTGCTCGTCGTGAAGGTGCTCTTCGTCGCCTTCCTCATGTTCTGGGCCCGGTTCACCTACCCGCGATTCCGCGAGGACCAGCTGCAGGCGCTCGCCTGGAAGTGGCTCATCCCGATCGCGCTCGCCAACATCCTGGTGACCGGGATCCTGAAGGTGGCCTTCTGATGGCGGAGGACCGATGAAGCGCGAGATCAAGGGGATGCTCACCGGCCTGGGCATCACCTTCCGCACGATGACCCGGCCCGCGGTGACGGTCCAGTACCCGCACGAGCGGGAGGACCCGGCCCCGCGCGCCCGAGGTGTCATCGCGCTGAAAGAGGAGAACTGCACGGTCTGCATGCTGTGCGCGCGCTCCTGCCCCGACTGGTGCATCTACATCGAGGGCCACAAGGAGCAGCGCCCGCCCCGGCGCGAGGGCGGCAAGCCCCGCAACGTCAGCGTGCTCGACCGCTTCGACATCGACTACGCCCTGTGCATGTACTGCGGCATCTGCGTCGAGGTGTGCCCGTTCGACGCCCTCTTCTGGAGCCCGGAGTACGAGTACTCGGAGCCGCGGATCGCGGATCTGCTCCACGACAAGGACCGGCTCGGCGAGTGGATGGCCACGGTCCCGGAGCCGGAGCCGCTCGAGCTCGGCGCCGAGACGAAGGGCAAGAAGTAGTGGTCGCCCAGAACGTCGCGTTCGCCATCCTCGCCGCGGCGATGGCGCTGTCGGCACTCGGGGTCGTGCGCACCCGCAACGTGGTGCACGCCGCGCTCTACCTCGTCGTCGTGCTCGCCGGGGGTGCCGCGCAGTTCATCCTGCTCGGCCAGGAGTTCGTGGCCTGGGTGCAGGTGCTCGTGTACATCGGCGCCGTGATCGTGCTGTTCCTGTTCGGCATCATGCTCACCCGGGCCCCGATGCACCCGAGCGAGTCGCTCGACAACAACCTGCGCTGGCCGGGCGCCGTGGTCGCCCTCTTCCTGCTCGGGATCCTGGCCGGTCTCCTCGTCGACGCCTTCGGCGACGAGCAGCTCGACCTCGAGCGCCCCGTCCGCACCGGCGAGGTGACGGCCGAGCTCTTCACCAGGTATCTCATCCCGTTCGAGCTCATCGGCGTGCTCCTCCTCGGCGCTCTCATCGGGGCCGTCGTGCTCGCGAGGAAGGACTGACCCGGCCGTGCTGCTGAACCAGTTCCTGCTCCTCAGCGCCTTCCTGTTCTGCGCCGGCGTCTACGGGGTGCTCACCCGACGGCACACGGTGCTCGTCCTCATGAGCGTCGAGCTGATGCTCACGGCGGTCAACCTCAACCTCGTCGCCTTCGGGGCCCACTGGGGTGGCGCAGTGGGTCAGATCTTCGCCCTGTTCGTGCTCACGATCGCGGCGGCCGAGGTCGGGGTGGGCCTGGCCATCGTGCTCCTCATCTACCGCAACCTGAGCACCTCCGACCTCGATGACCTCGAGACCCTGAAGGACTGACGCCGGTGTTCCTCGACCTCTCGTGGCTCATCCCGATCATCCCGGCCCTCTCGTTCGTCATCATCCTGTTCTTCGGTAAGCGCCTCCCGAAGAAGGGGGCGGAGGTCGGCATCGCGGCGGTGGGCGCCACCTTCCTGCTCGCCTGCGGCACCGCATACCAGTGGATCCAGCGGGTCTCCGACTCCGAAGGCGGCCACGGCGGCGGCAAGGAGGAGGCGCTGGGCGTGCTCGGCGCCCTCGGTCGCAGCGTCGGTCGACTGGCGGCGGAGAGCGGGGAGCACTCGGTCGTCGAACCGGTCACCCACGGCTTCACCTGGCTCGACCTCGGGGGCATCCGGCTCGGCGCCGGCGTGCAGATCGACGGCCTCGCCGTGGCCGTCATGTTCGTCGTCACGCTCATCTCGCTGCTCGTGCACGTCTACTCCACCGAGTACATGCGCGACGACCGCCGCTACACGCACTACTACGCGGCCCTCTCGCTGTTCACCGCCTCGATGCTCGTGCTGGTCGTCGCCGACAACACCCTTCAGCTCCTCGTGGGCTGGGAGCTCGTCGGTGTCTGCTCCTTCATGCTCATCGGCCACTGGTGGGAGGAGCAGCCCAACTCCAACGCCGCATTGAAGGCGTTCCTCACCACCCGCACAGGGGACATCGGCCTCCTCGCCGGTGTGATCATGACCTTCTTCATCGTGCAGCGGGCCACCGGCACGGGCTCGTTCTCGATCGTCGAGGTGAACCGGGCCGCGGCCGATCCGGCGGTGGGCAACACCCTCGTGATGTGGTGCGCGCTCGCGCTCCTGCTCGGGATCATGGGCAAGTCGGGCCAGTTCCCGCTGCACACCTGGCTCCCCGACGCCATGGCCGGGCCCACCCCGGTCTCCGCGCTCATCCACGCGGCGACGATGGTCGTGGCCGGCGTCTACCTCGGGGCCCGGGTGTACCCGGTCTTCTGGCACGGGCTCTCGATCGGCGGCCATGCGGGCTGGAACTGGATGGCGGTGGTCGGTGGCATCACGGTGCTGGTCGGTGCCGCGCTCGCGTTCGTGCAGGACGACATCAAGAAGGTCCTCGCGTACTCCACCATCAGCCAGCTCGGTTACATGGTGATGGCGCTCGGCGTGGGCGCCTGGGGCGCAGCCGTGTTCCACCTCTTCACCCACGCCTTCTTCAAGGCCAACCTCTTCCTCGGCGCCGGCTCGATCAGCCACTCGGCCTCGCACCACTCCTTCGACATGAAGAAGGACATGGGAGGCCTGCGCAAGGTCATGCCCCAGACGTTCGCGACGTTCGTGATCGGATCGCTCGCGCTGGCCGGCATCCCGCCGTTGGCCGGCTTCTGGTCGAAAGACGAGATCGTTGCCCTGGCGCACAAGAACGGCTACACCGCGTTCCTCGTGGTGGGTCTCATCGGGGCCCTGATGACCGCCGCGTACATGACCCGCTGTGTGTACCTCACCTTCTTCGGCGAGTTCCGGGGCGGGCACGTTCACGACGAGCACGCCGCGGTCGCCGCGCACCACGACGATCACGGCGACGAGCACGCCGCAGCGCTCACCACCACCCACGCCGTGGCCCACGACGATCACGGCGGACACCACGATGCCCCGCACGAGAGCCCGCGGATCCTCACGACCCCGCTGTGGATCCTCTCGTTCTTCTCGGTGTTCATCGGGCTCCTCAACTTCCCCGGCCTGCACCTCTTCGAGGACTGGTCGGAGACGCGGTACCCCGAGGAGTTCTTCGCGACGCTGGTGAAGCCCGAGTTCAAGATCCTTATCGCGGTGATCTCGGTTGCGATCGCCCTCACCGGCATCGCCGGCGCCTGGGCCTACTACCACGACCGGCTCCCGTTCCTGCGGGGCCTCTCGGAGCGCAATGCGTTCGCCGGCGCGGTACGACGCACGCTGGTCAACAAGCTGTACCTCGACCACCTCTACGAGAACGTCATCGTCGGCGGCATCAAGGGTGCGATCGCCCGCGGGGTCTACTGGATCGACCGCAAGGTGATCGACAACGTCCTCAACTTCGCGGGCAAGGCGGCGGTCGGCCTCGGCGGCCTGACCTATCGGTTCGCCGATCGGAAGGTCGTCGACGGCTTCGTGAACGGGATCGCCGTTGCCACCGGCGAGGCCGGCGGAGCCGTTCGCCGCGTCCAGACCGGGCGGCTCCAGTTGTACGCGCTCATGCTCGCGGTCGCCGTCGTGGTGTTCGCAGCAGTCCTGTGGATCTTCACTTAGGCGGAGGATGACCGGCTCGATGGATCAATCCTGGTTCGATTCCTGGGCGCTGACGCTCGTCGTGTTCACCCCACTCGTGGGTGCGGCGATCGTCATGCTCCTGCCGCGCGAGTCGGAGTCGACCGCCAAGTTGGTGGCGCTCCTCACGACGATCGTCACCCTCGGGTGGACGGTCGGGGTCCTCACCGGCTTCGACTACGACAAGAGCGAGAAGCTGCAGTTCACGGTGAACAAGTCGTGGATCGACGTGATCAACAGTCGATACCACATGGCCGTCGACGGCATCTCGCTCCCGCTGCTCGCCCTGTCGGCGTTGATCTCGGTGCTGTGCATCATCTACTCGTGGAACCACTTCCCCGAGCCCCACAACCCGAAGGCGTTCCTCGCCCTGGTGCTCATCCTCGAGGTCGGGATGAACGGCACGTTCCTCGCCCAGGACCTCATCTTGTTCTTCATCTTCTTCGAGGTCGTCCTCCTGCCGATGTTCTTCATGATCGGCGTCTGGGGCGGACCCAACCGGATCTACGCCTCGATCAAGTTCTTCCTCTTCACGCTGTTCGGCTCCGCCTTGATGCTCATCAGCTTCCTGGCCCTCTACTTCAAGGTCGACGTCGACCCTCTGGTGAAGGGAGCGCAGCACAGCTTCGACATGGTGCTGCTCACCCAGGCCGGCGGCGCCGGCCTGGCGCGCACGACCGCCAACCTGATCTTCGCGGGCATGTTCATCGGCTTCGCGATCAAGGTGCCGATGTTCCCGTTCCACACCTGGCTCCCTGATGCGCACACCGAGGCGCCGACGGTGGGGTCGGTGCTGCTGGCCGCGGTGCTCCTCAAGCTGGGCACCTACGGCTTCGTCCGGATCGCCCTGCCCATGCTCCCCGAGGCGGCGAAGACCTGGGCACCGTGGATCGGGCTCCTGGCCGTCATCGGGATCATCTACGGCGCGCTGGCCTGCCTGGCCCAATCCGACATGAAGCGGCTCATTGCCTTCTCGTCGGTGGCCCACATGGGCTTTGTGATGCTCGCCATCGCGACCCTCACCACGGCCGGCATCAACGCCGCGATCTTCGGGATGGTCGCCCACGGGCTCATCACCGGCATGCTTTTCTTCCTGGCCGGCTCGGTGCAGCACGCGTACCACACCCGGGAGATGTCCCGGCTCGGTGGGCTGCTCATCCAGGCTCCGAAGATGGGCTGGATCCTCGGCTTCTCGGCGATGGAATCGCTCGGCCTGCCCGGTCTCGCCGGGTTCTGGGGTGAGTTCCCGGCGCTGCTCGCGGCCTTCGAACCGGCGGCGGGCCTCTCCGATTCGCTCTTCCGCACCTACATGGTGATCGGCGGCATCGGCACCGTGCTCGCGGCGGGCTACCTCCTCTGGATGCTCCAGCGGGTCGCGTTCGGCCGACCGAAGCCCGAGTTCGAGAATGCCCACATCCACGACGTCAGCGTCTACGAGTGGATCGCCTGGACGCCGATCCTCGTGCTCATCGTGGCGCTCGGCATCTTCCCGAACCTGATCTTCCACGTCACCGATCCCGCAGTCCTGCGGATCATGGCGCCGTTCTCCTGACCGAAGGACCTCGCGATGACCCCCACCCTCGCCGGCGCCCCGGGCCAATCGATCGTCACCCCGGCGATCGACTGGCACGCGCTCGCCCCGGCGATCGTGATCGTCGGAACGATCCTGGCGGTCCTGGCGGCTGACCTCGTGCTCGCCCGACGCGATTCCTGGCGCACGTCGACGATCGCGGCCCTCGGCCTCCTCGGGGCCCTCATCCCGGTCGCCACACTGGCCCGGGCCGGCGACGATCGGGTGCTCTTCGGGGGTGCGTTCGTGGTCGACGACTACGCCCTCGCCCTCCAGGCCTTCTTCATCCTGGCTACCTACGTGACGGTGCTGCTCTCGGTCGACGAGATCGGCGAGGGTGACTACTACAAAGGCGAGTTCTACCTGTTGCTGCTCACGTCGACGCTCGGCATGGTCATGATGACGTCGGCGCGCGACCTCATCACCCTGTTCGTGGCGCTCGAGGCGATCTCGATCCCGACGTTCGTGCTCGCCGCCTTCCGCAAGCACGACCGGAAGTCCAACGAGGCCGGCGTCAAGTACTACGTGATCGGGGTGCTCTCCTCGGCGATCATGCTCTACGGCATGTCGCTGATCTTCGGGATCACGGGCACCACGCTGCTCTCGGGGATCTCGGAGCGCATCGGCGAGGTGTCCGGTCAGCCGATCGTCGTCGTCGGCATCTTCCTCGCCCTCGTGGGCTTCGCGTTCAAGGTGAGCGCGGTGCCCTTCCACTGGTGGGCGCCCGACACCTACGAGGGCGCGCCCACACCGGTGACCGCGTTCCTCTCGGTGGCCTCGAAGGCGGGCGGCTTCGTGGCGCTGATCTCGATCGTCTACTTCGGGTTCCTCGGCGAGGACGGCTCGGCCGCCCACGCGTGGTGGCCGTGGATCTGGGTGCTGGCCGCGGCGTCGATGACACTCGGCAACCTCGCCGCCCTGCGCCAGACCAACGTGGTGCGGATGCTCGCCTACTCGTCGATCGCCCAGGGTGGGTTCATGCTGGTGCCCTTCGCCGCGGCCGGCATCGCGGCGGCCGACGGCCGTACCGAGGTGGCCGCCTCGGCGATGGGTGCCGTCGTGATCTACCTCCTCGTCTACGGCGTGATGAACCTCGGAGCGTTCGCGGTGATCATCGGCGTCGCCCGGCGGACCGGCAGCGCCGAGATCTCCTCGTTCGGAGGGCTCTTCCTCACGACACCGGTCCTGGCGGTGGCGATGACCGGCTTCCTCGCTGCCCTCGCCGGCATCCCGCCCCTCGGCGGCTGGTTCGCGAAGTTCGTGATGTTCCGGTCGATCGTCGACGCGGGGACGGGCTGGGGCATCGCGCTGGCCGTCATCGCCGCGCTCAACTCGGTGGTCGCGTTCTTCTACTACTTCCGGGTCGTCACCGAGATGTGGTTCCGGCCGGTGGCCGGTGAGGACGAGCGTCCGATCCGCATGCCCCAGCCGCTCGTCGCCGCGATCGCGATCACCTCGGTGCTGGTGCTGGTCGTTGGCGTCTTCCCCCAGATCTTCGGGCGGGTCGGCGACGCCGCCTTCTGAGTCCGGCGGGTCGGCCGCGGTGACCGACGCCCTCGTCGCGCTCATTCGCCGCGAAGGCCCGATCACCTTCGACCGGTTCATGGCCGCGGCGCTCTACTCGCCCGGCGGCTTCTTCACGAGCAGTCGGGGACCCCGCGCCGACTTCGTGACCTCGCCCACCCTCGGATCGCTCTTCGGGGCCTGCGTCGCCGCTGCGCTCGATCGGTGGTGGCACGAGTGCGGGGCGCCGGATCCCTTCCTGGTGGTGGAGGCCGGCGCGGGGGACGGCCGGCTGGCCCGGGAGATCCTGCGGGCCGAGCCCGAGTGCCTGCGGGCGTTGCGGTACGTGCTCGTCGAGGTGGCTCCCGAACGGTGCGCGGCCCAGCGTGACCGGCTGCCGATCGATCCGCCCGCCGAGGCGCTCGGCGCTTTCGTCGCCGGATCGGGGGAGGATCCGCCGGTGCCGGCCCCGGGTACGGGTCCGGTGTTCACGACGGTGGACGAGCTGCCGCCGGTCGGGGCGCGCAATGCCGTGCTCCTCGCCAATGAGCTGCTCGACAACCTGCCGTTCGGCATCGCAGAGAGCGACGGCACCCGTTGGTGCGAGGTGCGGGTGGGCTGGTCGGGCACCGGGTTCACCGAGGTGGTCGTACCCGCGGCGGCCGAGGTCGGCGATCTGATCGGGGCGCCGGTGGCGCCGGCCGGGGTCCGGATGCCGATCCCGCGTGGGCTGCGCTCGTGGTTCGGCGAGGCCGAGCGGACGATCGGGACCGGCATCGTGGCGTTGATCGATTACATGACCGAGGCGCCCGAGCTCCGGCTCCGCACGTACCGCGCCCATCGGTCGGCCGGGTCGCCGCTCGAGGTGCCCGGTACGTGCGACATCACGGCCGATGTCGTGGTCGACCAGCTCGTGCACGCGGCGACTCCCGCATTCGGGCTCGTCGGCCTGTGGACCCAGGCCGAGTGGCTGCGGGACCTCGGCATCGAGGCCCGGGCCGAGGTCGGAGCGCAGCAATGGGCGGCGGGGGCGGCCGTCGGCGGGCTCGATGCGTTGGCGGGCCGGAGCCGGGTCCACGAGGCCGCGGCGCTCACCGATCCGAGCGGACTGGGTGCCCACCGCGTCGCGGTCTTCCGGCGCTGATCCTCCGGCGAACGACCACGGCGGCGGGCGGTAGGTTGCCGCCCATGACCGAAGCCCTCGAAGGACTCCTGCAGGAAGGCCGCACCTTCCCCCCGCCAGCCGACTTCGTGACGGACGCGCTCGTCACCAATGCCCGCGTCTACGACGAAGCCGAGCGCGACTGGCAGGGCTTCTGGGCCCGGCAGGCCCTCGCCCTCGACTGGCACCAGGAGTGGCACACGATCCTCGACTGGCAGCTGCCGTTCGCGAAGTGGTTCGTGGGCGGCACGCTCAACGTGTCCGAGAACTGCCTCGACCGACACGTCGCGGCCGGTCACGGCGACCAGGTCGCGTTCCACTGGGAGGGCGAGCCCGGGGACACACGGGCCGTCACCTACGCCGAGCTGCTCGCCGAGACGTGTCGCCTTGCGAACCTGCTGCGCGAACTCGGGGTGGGCAAGGGCGACCGGGTCGCGATCTACATGGGCATGGTGCCGGAAGCCGCGGCGGCGATGCTCGCCTGCGCACGGATCGGTGCCGCCCACTCGGTGGTGTTCGGCGGATTCACCGCCGCATCGCTGCGCGATCGGATCAACGACGCCGAGGCCCACGTGCTGATCACCGCCGACGGCGCGTGGCGGCGAGGGGCGGTCGTCGGCCTGAAGGCGATCGCCGACGAGGCCGTCGCCGAATGCCCGTCGATCCGCAACCTCGTCGTGCTGCAGCGCACGGGCAACGAGGTGGCGATGACCGAGGGCCGCGACCTCTGGTGGCACGAGCACGTCGCTCGGCAGGCCGCCGAGTGCGAGCCCGAGGTGATGGACGCCGAGGACCTGCTGTTCATCCTCTACACCTCGGGCACCACGGGCAAGCCCAAGGGCATCATGCACACGACGGGGGGCTACCTCACCCAGGCGGCCTACACGCACCGCTACGTCTTCGACCTCAAGCCCGACACCGACGTCTACTGGTGCACGGCCGACGTGGGCTGGGTGACCGGTCACTCGTACATCGTCTACGGACCGCTCGCGAACCGCACGACGTCGGTGCTCTACGAGGGCACCCCCGACTTCCCCGAGAAGGACCGCTTCTGGTCGGTGATCGAGCGGTACGGCGTGACGATCTTCTACACCGCGCCGACCGCGATCCGGACCTTCATGAAGTGGGGTGACGAGCTCCCGGCCGGTCGCGATCTCTCCTCCCTGCGGGTGATCGGCTCGGTCGGGGAGCCCATCAACCCCGAGGCCTGGGTCTGGTACTACGAGCACATCGGCGGGGCGCGGTGCCCGGTCGTCGACACCTGGTGGCAGACCGAGACCGGAGCCATCATGATCAGCGCGCTGCCGGGGGCCACGACGCTGAAGCCGGGGAGCGCGACCTTCCCGCTGCCCGGGATCGAGGCGGGAATCGTCGACGACGCGGGGGCGGCGGTCGGCATCCCCGGGGGTGGGTACCTGGTGCTCACCCGACCCTGGCCGTCGATGCTTCGGGGCATCTGGGGCGATCCCGAGCGCTACCGCGACACCTACTGGTCGCGCTTCGACGGCTGCTACTTCGCGGGTGACGGGGCCAAGCGCGACGACGAGGGCTACTTCTGGCTCCTCGGCCGGGTCGACGACATCATGCTCGTCTCCGGGCACAACATCTCTACCACCGAGGTCGAGTCGGCCCTCGTCGACCACCCCGCGGTGGCCGAGGCTGCCGTGGTCGGCAAGGCCGATCCCACGACCGGTCAGGCGATCGCGGCGTTCGTGACCCTGCGGGGCGGAGTCGAGCCGGCCGACGCGCTCGTGCGCGAGCTCCGCGATCACGTCGCGCAGCTCATCGGCCCGATCGCCCGCCCGGCGTCGGTCCTCTTCACCGAGGAACTGCCGAAGACCCGCTCGGGCAAGATCATGCGCCGGCTGCTCCGTGACGTCGCCGAGGATCACGCGCTCGGGGACACGACGACGCTCGCCGATCCGAGCGTGGTCGACGGCATCAAGGCGCGCGACCTCACCGACCGACCGAGCGAGGACTGACCTGTACCTCCCTGAGCACTGGACGCTCCGCGACGGCCCGTTCGTCCCGGGGCGGGCCGCCGTCGTCGACATCGACGGCGTGCTGTCCGACGCCTCCACCCGTCAGCACTACCTGGAGGCACCGCGCCGCGACTGGCGGGCGTTCTTCGACGCGTGCGGCGAGGATCCGGTCATCGAGGAGGTTCGGGCGCTCCTCGATCTCCTCGATCCCGACCTGCAAGTGGTGCTCCTCACGGCTCGCCCCGACCGGGTTCACCACCTCACCGAGGCCTGGCTGCGGCGATACGGGATCCGCTGGGACCTCCTCATCATGCGCCCGTGGGGCGACTACGAGGTGGCCCGAGACTTCAAACAGTCGACCGTGTGGGAACTGCGTTCGGTGGGCTTCGAGCTCATGCTCGCTTTCGAGGACGACCGCCGCAACGTGGCGATGTTCCGGTCCGAGGGCATCCCCTGCCTCTACGTCCACTCGGGCTACTACGACTGAGCGGAGCCCGGTGCGGTGATCGGCCGGGGTGCTCGCGGCGGGGACGGCCCGACGGCGTCGTACCATCGGTGCGACCGGGGAGGGCACCCGGCGGGGCGAGCGCAGCGAGGATGCGATGCTGAGGAACAACGTCAAGACGGTCGTGCTGCTCACGGCGATGGCCGCGCTCTTCATGGCGATCGGCTCGCTGTTCGGGCAGGGTGGCCTCGTCATCGGCCTGCTGCTCGGTCTCGTCTTCGTCGGGGGCTCCTACTGGTTCTCCGATTCGCTCGCCATCCGGGCGGCCCGGGCCGTGCCCGTGAGCGAGGCGGAGGCCCCGCAGCTCTACGCGATCGTCCGCGACCTCGCGAACCGGGGCGGCATGCCGATGCCGCGGGTCTTCGTGAGCCCGGCCGAGCAGCCGAACGCGTTCGCGACCGGCCGCAATCCGCAGCACGCCGCGGTGGCCGTTACCTGCGGGCTCCTCG
>JBJSXF010000039.1:0-3901 GCA_046086225.1 Actinomycetota bacterium
TGGCGATCGCCGCCCCGCTGACGTCGGGCACCTACATGCCGAGCACGATCGAGTAGACGAGATTGCCGACCACGACGTTCTTGCCGAACTGCGTCGCCCGCTCCGCGTACCACGCATCGGTGTGCAGCGGGTGGTGGTTCATCGTGATCATGCAGAAGAGATGATCGTCATACTCGGTGATGGTCTTGCCCGGCCAGTGCCGGTAGACGTCGCCGGGCTCGAAGTCCTCGAAGTGACGGCCGAAGGGGCGCTCGTGAACGGTCATAAGGCCGGAGGCTAGCGACCGGTCGCCCGGGCGAGCAGACCGCGAGCGATGACGAGCCGCTGGATCTCGTTGGTGCCCTCACCGATGATCATGAGCGGGGCGTCACGGTAGTAACGCTCGATCGGCATCTCGGTCGTGTAGCCGACCCCGCCGTGAATGCGCATGGCTTCGGTTGCGATCTCGAACGCGGCCTCGCTCGCGAAGAGCTTGGCCATGCCGGCCTCGACATCGGCCCGCTCGCCCGCCTGCTTGCGCTCCGCGGCCGAGACGGTGAGGAGCCGGGCGGCCTCGAGTCGGGTCGCCATGTCGGCGAGCTTCATCTGGATCGCCTGGTGCTCGGCGATCGGCTTGCCCATGGTCACCCGGTCCTGGGCGTACGCGAGCGCAGCGTCGAATGCCGCCCGGGCCACCCCGACCGCCCGCGCCGCGATGTTGATCCGGCCCACCTCGAGCGCGCCGAGGATGTAGCCGAGGCCGCGACCGGAATCGCCGAGCAGCGCATCGACGGGCACGCGGTGCTCCTCGTAGCGCATCTCGACCGTCTCGATGCCCTTGTACCCGAGCTTGCCGATGTTGCGGCTCACGGTGATGCCCCCGGTCGCCGGACCCGGCTCCTTCTCGACGATGAGGCACGAGATGCCCTCGTCGGTGCGGGCCGCGAGCGCCACGATGCCCGCCCGCTCGCCGTTCGTCACCCACGTCTTCGTGCCGGTGATGACGTACTCGTCACCATCGCGGACCGCTCGGCAGGACAGGTTGCGGGTGTCGCTGCCCGCGTCGGGCTCGGAGAGCGAGAGACAGCCGCGCAGCTCGCCGGTCGCCATCCGGGGCAGCCACCGCTGCTTCTGCTCCTCGGTGCCGTGCCCGGCGATGATGTGGGCGGCGATGGTGTGCGTGTTCACCACGCCCGAGAGCGACATCCAGCCGTAGGCGAGCTCTTCGATCACACCGATGTAGGTGAGGAGGTCGAGGCCGAGCCCGCCGTACTCGGTCGGGATCGTGATGCCGAAGAGCCCGAGACCCTTCATCTGCTCGACGATCGCCTCGGGGTAGGTGTCGGCGTGCTCCATCTCCGACGCGACCGGCGCCACCTCACGGGCGACGAAGCGACGGACGGTCTCGATGAGCTCGCGACGGACTTCGGGATCGGTATCGGAGGCGTACATGGCTGCCGAGCCTAGGAGGCCGAGCCGATCGCTACCCTCGCCCGACGATGATGGATCACCGCACGGTCATGGGCTTCCGGCGCGACGAGGAGATCAGCCGCCGCCGCCTCGACCGGGCCGTGCTGCGCCGGGTATTCGGCTACATCCGACCGTACCGGGGCCCGCTCATCGCCTTCATCGTCACCGTCGTGCTCGCCTCGGCAGCCACCGCGGTATCGCCACTGCTCCTGAAGGCGCTCCTCGACACGGCGATCCCCGACGGCGACCGGGGTCTCGTGCTCACCATCTCGCTCGGGGCCCTCGGACTCGCCCTCGCCAACGCTCTCCTCTCCCTCGTGCAGCGCTACTACTCGGCCCGCATCGGCGAGGGCCTCATCTTCGACCTGCGCACGGCGCTCTACACCCATGTCCAGCGCATGCCCCTCGGCTTCTTCACCCGCACCCAGACCGGCGCGTTGCAGTCCCGACTCAACAGCGACGTCGTCGGCGCCCAGCAAGCCGTCACCACCACGCTCGGCACCGTCGTCCAGAACTTCATCCAGATCGTCATCACGCTCATCGTGATGGTGTCCCTCGACTGGCAGATCACCCTGCTCACGCTGCTGGCCCTCCCCGCGTTCATCATCCCCGCCCGGCGCATGGGCCCCCGGATCCAGCGCGTGGTCCGCGAGGGCATGCAGCTCAACGCGGAGATGAACACCCTCACCGCCGAGCGGTTCAACGTGGCCGGCGCACTCCTCGTGAAACTGTTCGGTCGGGCCGGACGCGAGGAACGCGAGTTCGCGGCGCGGGCCGGCCGGGTGCGCGACGTCGGCATCCGCAGCGCCATGTACACGCGGGTGCTGCTCGTCACCCTCGGGCTCGTCACCGCCGTCGGCACCGCCATCGTGTACCTCGTCGGCGGCAACCTGGCCGTGTCGGGGTCGCTCGAGGTCGGCACCGTCGCCGCCTTCGTGCTCTACGTGCAGCAGCTCTACCAACCGCTCGCCCAGCTCACGAACTCCCGCGTCGACGTGCTCTCCGCCATGGTCTCGTTCGAGCGCGTCTTCGAGGTGCTCGACTTCCCGTCGATCGTGACCGACCGACCCGACGCCGTCGAGCTCCGCGATCCGGTCGGCCGCGTGGAACTCGACCACGTGTGGTTCCGCCACCCGCCCGGGCGGTCGGTCGCCATCGCGTCGCTCGAGGCGCCCGGCACACCCGGTGCCGACGAACCGAGCGACTGGATCCTGCGCGACTGCTCGCTCCGGGTGGCGCCGGGCGAGACCGTCGCGATCGTCGGGCCCTCGGGCGCCGGGAAGACGACGATGGCGAGTCTCGTGGCCCGGCTCGCCGACGTGGAGGAGGGCGCCGTACGGGTCGACGGCCACGACGTGCGCGACCTCACCCAGGACTCGCTCCACGACGCGATCGGCATCGTGCCCCAGGATCCGCACCTCTTCCACGACTCGATCGGAGCGAACCTCCGCTACGCGCGGCCCGACGCCACCGATGCCGAGCTGCTCGATGCGTGCGAGGCGGCTCGCATCCGCGACCTCGTCGAATCGCTCCCCGACGGGCTCGCCACCGTGGTCGGCGAACGCGGCTACCGCATGTCGGGCGGTGAGAAGCAACGACTCGCCATCGCGCGTCTGCTGCTCAAGAACCCGCGCGTCGTCATCCTCGACGAGGCGACCTCGCACCTCGACTCCGAGTCCGAGGCCGCGATCCAACGCGCCTTCGCCGGGCTGCTGCGTGATCGCACCGCCCTCGTCATCGCCCACCGTCTCTCCACCATCGCCGACGCCGATCGGATCGTGGTCGTGGCCGACGGTCGCATCGTCGAGGCGGGCACCCACTCCGAGCTCCTCGCCCGGGGCGGGGCCTACGCCGATCTGCAGCGCTCCGGCACCGGCCCGGAACCCGCCGACGACGAAGGCCCGGAACCGGTCTGAACGGTCGCTGACGCGCGCCGAAACGGTCCCGGGCGACGGGTACGCTCCGTGTCTCAGATGGCGTCTCCCGAGTCCGGCTCTCCCGCCGGCGAGCACCCGACCCGCAGCCAGCGCCTGGCCTCCCGGCGCCGCCGCAATCACCGCCTCGAGCTCCTGCTCGGGGTGCTTGCGCTGGTCGCCGCCGTCGGGGCCTGGGCCGTGCTCGGCGGCCACCTGGGCACCGGCGGCAATGCCGATGCGCTCGGGGGCGTCAATCCCTTCCGCACCCTCCCGACGCTCGGCGCACCTCCGGCCGAGCCCCTGCGAGCCCTCACGAACGAGGACCCGCTCCGGCTCTGGGTGGGCGGTGATTCCCTCGCCGGCGCCCTCGGCCCCGCCCTCGGTTCGGGCGCAGGCGAGACCGGCATCGTCGAGACCCGGGTCGATTACAAGGTCGGTTCGGGCCTCTGGAGCGAGGACCTGCGCGACTGGCGGGAACGGGCGGTCGCGGAGATGCTCACCTACCGGCCCGAGCAGGTCGTGTTCATCGTCGGCGC
>JBJSXF010000040.1:0-11284 GCA_046086225.1 Actinomycetota bacterium
GACCCGATCGCCGTGGGCGACCCGGTCTGGGTGGTCGGCGCCGGGAGCCGCGCCGCCGCCGAGCCGTGGCTCAGCTCCGGGCTCGTCTCGGCAACGACCGCCGTGACCCGCCGCAGCGACGACTCGCTGCTCGCCGGACTCGTCGAGACCGACGCCGCCAGCCACGAAGGCACACTCGGTGGCGCCCTCGTCGACGCCGACGGTGCGGTGATCGCCGTGGTCATCGGTCGGTCCGGGAACGGCACCACGCTCGCCCTCCCGATCGCGACGGTGGTGCGCGCCGTCGAGGCCATCGCCGACGCCCGACCCCCCGGGTCCGAGCCGATCGGGCTGTCGCTCGCCCCCGGCTCGGGCACTGCTGCGATCGTGACCGCGGTCATCGACGGGAGCCCGGCCGACCGGGCCGGAGTCGAACCCGGTGATCTCGTCCACGCCGCCGCAGGGCGAGCGATCGTGACGCCCACCGACCTCGCCGCCGTCTTCGCCGCGGGCGAACCGGGCGAGACGGTAGCGATCGAGCTCACCCGGGGTCGCACTCCGGTCCGGGTCAGCATCCGGATCGGCGGCGGCTGAGCCCCGGCCACCCGATCCTCCCGCCCTCCACCCGATCCTCCCGCCCTCCACCCGATCCTCCCGCCCTCCACCCGTTGCGCGACGATGGCCCCGTGACCGACACCGCGTCCCGCGCCGACGCCGACGAGCTCGACGATCTCGACCGGGCCCTGCTCAACGCCGTGCAGTGGGACTTCCCGGTGGAGGCCCGACCCTTCCTCGCGCTCGCCGAGCGGCTCGGCACCGACGAGACCACGGTGCTCGATCGGGTCGCCCGCGTGAAGGAGTCGGGGATCCTGCGCCAGCTCTCCGCGATCTTCGACACCCGAGCGCTCGGCTATTCGTCGGCCCTGGTCGCCGCCAAGGTCGACCCCGAGCGCATCGACGCCGCCGCCGCCGTCGTGAACGAGCACCCCGGGGTCAGCCACAACTACAAGCGCAACCACGACTACAACCTCTGGTACACGCTCGCCGTGCCGCCGGGAACCTCCCTCGACGACCACCTCGACGTGCTGCACCACGGATCGGGAGCGACGGTCACCCGCAAGCTGCCGACGATCACGCTCTACAAGATCGGCGTGAAGCTCGACATGACCGGCGCGACCGCCGCCGACGCCCGGGCCGAGGTACTCGAGCACGAGCGGCCCGAGCGCAAAGAGGTCATGCCCGCCCCCGACCTCACCGACCTCGAGGTGGCGACGATCCGCGCCGTCCAGCGCGACCTCCCGACGACGGCCCGCCCCTTCGCCGACCTCGCGTCGACGATCGGCCCCGACGTCACCGAGGACCACGTGCTCGCCACGCTCACGTCGTTCACCGAGCGCAAGCTCATGCGCCGCTTCGCCGCCGTGATGAACCACCGCACGGCCGGGTTCAAGGCGAACGCCATGGGCGTCTGGGCCGTGCCCGAGGATCGCCTCGGCGAGATCGGACCGCGCATGGCCGGCTTCGCCGCGGTCTCGCACTGCTACCGGCGACCGACCTACGAGGACTGGCCCTACAGCATCTTCACCATGATCCACGGCCGGTCGGCTCGCGATTGCGAGGCCACGGTCGAGGCGATCCGCACCGACACCGGCATCGACGAGCACTACCTGCTGTGGTCGGTGAAGGAGTACAAGAAGGTGCGCCTCGAGTACTTCACGCCCCAATGGGACGACTGGGCGCACCGGCACGTGACCGGCGCCTGAGCCGACCCCGCTCGGCGCCCAGCACCGCGGCGGCCGCCCGGGCCGCATCTCCGAGCCGAACCGGCTGATCCCCCGCCGCCGCCACCGCGGCCCCGGCCGCGACCGCCGGAGCCACCCCCGCCGCCGCGAGCCGGGTCGTGTCGACCACGAACGGGTGGACGAGGTACGGGACCACCGCGCCCGACGCGCCGAAGCGACCCGAGGACCAGCACGCGTCGAGGGCCCGGGTCGCCGCCGCGACCGAACAACCCGCGACCCGGGCGCCGCCCGACCGGACGGGTGCAACCACCCCGGGCGCCGCCACGTTGACGAGGTCCGGGAGCGCGCCGAGGGCGGCGGCCGCGAGCGCCGAGGCCGCGTCGTCGACGTGGAGCACCTGCACCACGGGCGCCGCGCCGCGGACGTGCACGGGGACGCGCCCGAGGGCTGCATTCGCGAGCGCCGAGTGCCGCGCCCCACCGAGCACCGGTGCGAGCCGCAGCCGGTCGGCGATCCGTCCGACCCGGTCGCGCGCCCAGGCCGCGAGCAGCCGCTCGCATTCGGCGTCGGCCCCGGCCGGGCCGAAGCCGGGATTCGGCCGCAGCGGCGCGTCCTCCCCGATCACCTCGGGGTTGTTGGCCCAGGCGCCGTAGACCGCCGTCGCCGAGGGCCGCACGATCCGGGCGACGCCGGCGGCGGCCGCGGCGGCCAGGACCCGCCGTGTCCCTTCGACCGCGGCCCGACCGACCGGGTCGTCGGGTGAGCAATCGGGCGACGCCGCGAGATGCACGACGGTCGTCGCGCCCGCGAACGCCGCACCCAGGTCGTCGCGCAGCACATCGAGGCGCAGTCGCTCGCCGGTCGGACCCGATCCGGACCGGCGGTCCACGGCGACGACCTCGACCCCGACCCCCGGCGCCGCGAGCCGCTCGAGCAGCACCGATCCGAGCGTCCCCGCGGCGCCGGTGACCACGACCCGCGCGCCGCGGGCGGGGCCCGCGTCGGCAGCTCGGCGCGGATCGGACGGGGTGACCATCCCGATAGATTGGCCCGGTGAGCGATGTCCCCCAAATGGGGCCGGGTCAGAACCCGTTCGGGTTCGACCTCTCGGAGCTCATGCGTCTGCTCCAGTCGCCCGGTCCGGTCAACATGGAGGTCGCCCGGCGCACCGCCGAGGCGATGGCCGGAGTCGATCCCGAGACCGGCGACCCCCGGCCCGAGCCGTCCACGACGACCGGCGACCGTTCGGCGCTCGAAGGTGCGATCGGCGCCGTGCGCCTGCCCGTCGCCGAGACGACGGGCATCACCGCCGCCCTCACCCTCCCCGCCCGGATCACCGACCGCCGCGACTGGGCGACGACCACGGTCGCCGGGCTCGAGCCGGTGCTCGGTGCGCTCGCCGGTGCGCTCGGTCGGCCCCCGACCGCCGAGCCGGGCGAGCCGACACCGACGCCCGACGCCCTGTTCGGCGCGCTGCTCCAGGGTCTGGTGCCGCTGCTCCTCGGCGGCTGGGCGGGTTCGATGATCGGCAACCTCGCCCACCGGACCCTCGGCCGGTACGACCTCCCGCTGCCGCTCACCGGCGAACCCGAGATCGGTCTCGTCGCCGCCAACGTCGCCGCCTTCGCCACCGAGTGGGATCTCCCCGCCGATGAGGTGCGGTACGCCGTCGCCCTCCGGGAAACGACCCGGGCCGCGATCCGCAGCACTGCGTGGGTGCGCGACCATCTCGTCGCCCTCGCTTCCGCGTTCGTCGGGGCCTACGAGGTCGGGGCGGGCGCCATCGAGGAGCAGTTCCGGAACCTCGACCTCGGCGACCCCGAGGCGATGGCCTCGCTCGAGGCGTTCGCCGACCCGGAGCAGCTGCTCGGGGCCATGCGCAGCCCGCGCCAGGAGCCCCTGCTCGCCGACCTCCGCCGCTTCACCGCGATCCTCGAGGGCTACGCCGACCTGGTCGCCGAGCACATCGGCAGCGCGGTCATGACCACCCACGCCCGTACCGACGAGGCCGTGAAGCGCCACCGGGTCGATCGGGGAGACGCCGGCCGTTTCGTCGACCGGCTCCTCGGCCTCGAGCTGCGCCGCGACGACTACGAGGCGGGCATCGCCTTCTGCCGCGGGGTCGTCGAACGCGGCGACGGATCGTTCGACGACCTCAACCGCTTGTGGGAGTCGGTCCGGCTCGCGCCCACTGCCGCCGAGCTCGAGGCTCCCGGGTTGTGGCTCGCGCGGATCGAGCTGCCCGACTGAACCTCCGTCGGTTGTTCGGTCGGCCCGCTCAGAACGTGCTGAGCATCGCCGGCGCGGGCCACCACGAGAACATCGCGTCGGCGCGGCGCACCACGTCCGGATCGCCGGTCGCCCGCCCGGCTGCGACCAGCTCGCTCCAGCGCGTGCCCCCGAGGAGCGCGGCCCCGAGCGTGGCCGCATCGGTCCGGAGATCGGGCACCGCCGTCGTCGCCCGACACTCGGCGCCGTCGGGTCCGCCGTCGAGCGCGAGCACCGACCGGGTGCCGTCGGGATCCGCCATCTCGATCACGAGCGACCCGCCCGCGCCGTAGCGGCGGGCCGCCAGCACGCGAGCCGGATCGAGCGGACGACACCAGAGGCCGTCGACGAGCGAGTCGATGCGGAGCCGCCGGGGGTCGACCAGCGCGTGCCGGATCGGATCGTCGACGGGGGCGGCGGCGACCGAGACGATGCCGGCGGCGTCGATACCCCCCAGGTAGCGCCAGCAGGCGAGACGGGCCGCCGGCGTCGCGGCCTGGAGATCGGCGAAGAGCACCCGCCGTCGCGCGTAGCCGCCGTTCCACTCGCCCCCGACCGCGTAGGAGACGTAGGCGTCGTCCCGCCCTTCGGCATCGGCGTGCACGACGACCGTGAGGCCCGGTCGCACCGTGTGGAAGCCGGTCGGGCCCGCGGCCCACCACGAGGCGGGTCGGGAGACTCCCCCGGGGGTCGTCCCTCGGATGCGGTCGTAGAGCGGAGGGAGCACCCGCTCGATCTCGTCGGGATCGAGCATCCGCAATGAGCCACCACCATCGGGCGCATCGGCGCGCAGCGTCAGATCGGCGCGGTCGATACTGCACGCGAGCCGCCAGGCCGCAGGCCCGTAGCCGAAGCGCCCGTAGATCGTCGGCTCCGACGCAGTGAGGGCCGCGATCGGCTCCGCCCGGGCCCGGGCGTCGTCGTGCAGCGCGGCGAGCATCGCCGCGAGCAGACCGCGGCGGCGGTGGGTCGGCAGCACGGAGCAGGACGCGACCCCCGCAGTCGGGAGTCGGGCGCCGCCGGGCAGCGTGAGCTCGAGGCTGTACGCGCGTGACACCCCGACGATCCGTCCGCCTGCGAACGCGACCCGGGTGCGGTCGAGTTCGTCGGCCGCCCACGTGGTGGCCACGGCCGGGGCCGTCGGCCCCGAACCGAAGCCGCGCTCGTCGGCCACGAGCAGCGCGGCGAGCTCCTCGGCCGCGATCGATCGGATCTCGACGCTCACGTCGGGGCTCCCGCCGGACCGGCCGCGACCCGGGTCGCGTTCGCGTACGAGAGGCCGGCGAAGAGCAGCACGAGGGCGACTGCGAAGATCCCGCTCCGCCCACCTCCGGGGAACAGGACCGCGAGCAGGCCCCCACCGACCCACGCGAGCTGGAACCGCGTCTCGAAGCGCGCGAAGGCACGACCGCGCACCGCTTCCGCCCCGTCGCGCTGGAGCAGGCTGTCGAACGCGACCCGCCCGCACGCCGCCGCAGCCGCGACCGACGCCGCAGCGATCATCAGCGCCGGTCGTCCGTACGAGCGCGCCGCGAACACCAAGGGCAGAGCGGGCACGAGCAGGGCGCCGCTCAGGATCCACTCCTCCCGGAAGCGACGACGGAACGCGGGCGCGACGAGGGTGCCCGCGGCGTTCCCGATCGCGCTCGCCGCGATCACCGCCCCGAAGGCCCACGCCGGCGCCGATGCCTGCTTCAGCGCGAAGGCTGCGAAGAAGGTGAAGAACCCGACGATGCCGCGCCACACCGCCATCGCCGTGCCCGCCCGCACGATGCTCGGCGCGTGGAGCACCTCGCGCTCGTGTGCGGTCTCCTCCGGGCCGACCCGCGGCGCCCGCGGGATGCGGAACGCGCTCAGGCCACCCGCGAGCAGCACGACGGCCCCCACCCGCAGTACCCAGGCCGGGCCCGCCAGCGCGAAGATCCCGGCCGCGACCGGTCCGGCGACCGCCCCGGCGACGACCCCGATGATCGCCAGCCGGGAGTTGGCGGTCACGAGCGTGTCGTGATCGGTGACGACGGCCGGCACGAGCGAACTCTTGGCCACCGCCTGACCTTTCGAACAGACGAGCAACGCGAACGCGAGCGGGTAGAGCAGCAGGCTGTCGACCCGAGGCGCCATCGCCAGGCAGAGGAGCGCGCGCACGAGCATCGCCACCGCGAAGAGCACCCGCCGCCCGCCCCGGGTCCGGTCGAGGAGCGGACCGAGCACCGGCGCCACGAGCACGAACGGCGTCATCGTGATCAGCAGGTACTGCACCACCTTGGGCCGCGCCGCACCGACGGCCACGTCGAAGAAGAGGGTGCCGGCCAGGGAGACGGTCACGAAGACATCGCCCGCCACCCCGAGGGCCTGGGCGAGCGCCAGCCGGGCGAACGGGGTGAAGGTCGTCGACTCGAGGCGGCCGCGGGTGTCCGTGCAGAGGAGCGTACCCGGCCCCGGCGAGGTCCCGGCCGGGCCGCGTACCATCGCCCGATGGCTGACGGACCCGAGCGTTACCTCAACCGCGAGCTCTCGATGCTCGACTTCCAGGCCCGGGTGCTCGCGTACGGCGCCGACCCGGCACTGCCCCTGCTCGAGCGGGCCAAGTTCCTCGCCATCTTCAGCAGCAACCTCGACGAGTTCTTCCAGGTCCGGGTGTCGGGCCTGAAGGAGCAGCTCGAGGTCGGCCTGCGATCGACCTCGCCCGACGGCCTCGACCAGGTCGCCCAGCTCCGCCGCATCCGGTCCCGGGTGGAGGAGCTCGTCGCCGAGCAGACCCGCCTGTTCACCGCGGACGTCGCGCCCGCCCTCGCTGCGGCCGGGATCGAGTTCGTCGACTGGGCCGACCTCGGCGACGACGAGCGTCGGCAGCTCACGACGATCTTCGATGACCGCATCTTCCCGGTGCTCACCCCCCTCGCCGTCGACCCGGCCCACCCGTTCCCCTACATCTCCAACCTCTCGCTCAACCTCGCGGTCGTCGTCCACGATCACGCGACCGGCGAAGAACGCTTCGCCCGGGTGAAGGTGCCGCCGCTGCTGCCGCGATTCGTGACCATTCCCGACACGGCCCGGGTGGTGCCGCTCGAGCAGGTCATCGCCGCCCACCTCGGCGCGCTCTTCCCCGGGATGGAGATCGTCACCCACCACCCGTTCCGCGTGACCCGGGACGCCGACATCGAGCTCGCCGACGAAGCCGAGGATCTCCTCGCGGCCATGGAGGTCGTGCTCCGGCAGCGCACGAAGTTCGGGGCCGCCGTGCGACTCGAGGTCGACGACCGCATCAGCCCCGAGGTCCTCGATCTGCTGTGCCGTGAGCTCGAACTCGGCCGCGACGACGTCTACCGGATCCCCGGCCCGCTCGATCTGGCCGGGCTGTGGGCGATCTACGCGCTGCGGCGCCCCGACCTCAAGTTCCCGGCCTTCGCGCCGCTCACGCCGCCGCAGCTGGCCGCGGGCGACGACACCGACGTGTTCTGGTCGATGCGCAACGGCGACATCCTGCTGCACCACCCCTACGACTCGTTCGCGGGGAGCGTCGAGCGTTTCGTCGAGCAGGCGGCGAGCGATCCCGACGTGCTCGCCATCAAGCAGACCCTCTACCGCACCGGCGGCGACGAGGCGAGCATCGTCGCCTCGCTCGTGAAGGCCGCCGAGGCGGGCAAGCAGGTCGCCGCGGTCGTCGAGCTGAAAGCCCGCTTCGACGAGCAGGCGAACATCGAGGGGGCGCGGATGCTGGAGCAGGCGGGCGCCCACGTCGTCTACGGCTTCGTCGGGCTCAAGACGCACGCCAAGATCCTCCTCGTCGTGCGCCGCGAGGCCGACGGCATCCGGCGCTACTGCCACGTCGGGACCGGCAACTACAACCCGAAGACCGCGACGACCTACGAGGACCTCGGGGTCATGTCGTGCGATCCCGACCTCGGCGCCGACCTCACCGAGCTCTTCAACCACCTCACCGGCTACAGCCGACCGGCCGAGTTCCGGCGCCTCCTCGTCGCGCCCCGCCACCTCCGCGGGGATCTCCTCGCCCTGATCCGCAGCCAGGCCCGCCCCGACGGTCGCATCACGATGAAGATGAACGCCCTCGTCGACGCCGAAGTCGTCGACGCGATCTACGCGGCGGCCGCTGCCGGGGCCCGGGTCGAGCTCGTCGTGCGCAGCATCTGCTGCCTGCGGGCCGGCGTCCCCGGCCTCTCGGAGCGGATCACCGTCCGCTCGGTCGTCGGGCGCTACCTCGAGCACTCACGCGTCTACCGGTTCGGCGAACCCGGCGACCCGGCGACCCGCTACCTCCTCGGATCAGCCGACCTCATGCCCCGGAACCTCGACCGCCGGGTCGAGGCGCTCGTCGACGTCACCGATCCCCGCATGCGGGGTCGGCTCGACGAGCTGCTCGAGATCAACCTGAACGACACCGCCCTCGCCTGGACGCTCGGTCCCGACGACCGCTGGCACAAGGTCGCCGACGACGGCACCACCGAGTCGCAGGTCCGATTCCAGGATCTGGCCCTCACACGCTCGCGTGTCCGGGCCGACGCCGCGCCGTGATCGAGGCGGCGGGCGGGGTCGTCATGCGGACCCGGGCCGACGGTGCGGTCGAGGTGCTCGTCGTGCACCGACCCCGCTACGACGAATGGAGCCTCCCCAAGGGCAAGCTCGACCCGGGCGAGACCCCGGCCGAGGGAGCCCGCCGCGAGGTCCTCGAGGAGACCGGGTTCGACTGCGGGATCGGGGCCGAGCTCCCCCCGCACCGCTACGAGGACCGGCACGGACGCCCGAAGGTCGTGCACTGGTTCACCATGACCCCCCGGTCGGAGCAGCCCCGCACCGACGACGAGGAGGTCGACGAGATCCGCTGGGTGACCGCCGGGGAAGCGGCCGACCTGCTCACCTACGATGCCGACCGGGCCCTCGTCGACTCCGTCGGGGGTGCCGGAGCCACCCCATGACGATCTTCCTCGTCCGTCACGCCCACGCCGGGAGCCGCAGCCGCTGGAGCGGCGACGACGCGCTCCGTCCGCTCTCCGACCGAGGGCACGAGCAGGCGAACGGTCTCGTCGAGGTGATCGGTGACGCCCCGATCGGGGCCATCCTCTCCAGCCCCTACGTGCGCTGCATGGAGACGGTCGTCCCCCTCGCCGCGGCCCGGAGCGTCGCCATCGAGCCGACGACCGTGCTCGCCGAGGGCGCCGACTTCCCCGGCGTGCTCGCACTCATCGCGAAACACGCCGACACCGGAGCGGTGCTGTGCACCCACGGTGACATCATCCCCTCGGTGCTCGCCGCCCTCGCCCGCCGGGGTGTGGCGGTCGATCCCGGTGCCCGGTCGCCGAAGGGCTGCACCTGGGTGCTGCGCACCGATGCCACCGGCGAGGTGACGAAGGTGCGCTACGTGGCGCCGCCCGCGGCGACCGACGTCGACGACGACGACTCGTAGCGATAGCCGACACCCCGCACGGTGACGATGCGGGTGGGCCGGGTCGGGTCGTCCTCCACCTTCGCCCGCAGGCGCTTCACGTGGACGTCGAGCGTCTTGGTGTCACCGAAGTAGTCGGCACCCCAGACCCGGTCGATGAGCACGTCCCGGGTGAGCACCCGCCCCGCGTTCGTGACCAGCACCTCGAGCAACTCGAACTCCTTCAGGGGCAGCGCGACGAGCGCCCCCCGAACGGTCACCTCGTGGCGACCGGTGTCGACCCGCACGTCCCCGACCTCGAGCACATCGGGGCGGACCTCATCGGACTCGGACTCGCCGGGAGCACGACGGAGCGCGGCCCGGACCCGGGCCACGAGCTCGCGCAGCCGGAACGGCTTCGCGATGTAATCGTCGGCGCCGACCTCGAGCCCGACCACGGTGTCGATCTCCGCGTCCCGCGCCGTCACCATGATGATCGGCACACGCGAACGGGCCCGGAGCTCCCGGCAGACGTCGAGCCCGGACCGCCGGGGCAGCATCACGTCGAGCAGCACGAGGTCGGGGTCGCACGCCGCGAACTGCTCGAGCGCCTCGACCCCGTCGGCTGCGGTCTCCACCCGGAACCCCTCCCGAGCGAGCGCGACCGAGAGCGCGTCGCGATACGACTGCTCGTCGTCCACGACCAGGACCAGCGGGATCCGGCTCACCGGTCGGCCCCGACGGCCGACGGCAGCACGAGCACGAAGGTCGAACCCTCCCCTTCCGTCGACGTCACCGAGACCTCACCTCCGTGAGCCTGGGCGACGTGCCGGACGATCGCCAACCCGAGCCCCGTCCCGCCCGTCTCCCGGCTCCGGGCCCGATCGACCCGGTAGAACCGCTCGAAGATCCGCTCCAGGCTGCGGGCGGGGATCCCGATGCCCCGGTCACGAACCGTGATCGCTACCCGACCACCGTCATCCACGCTTGCCGAGATCGCCACCTCGGATCCGCGCTCGGAGTACTTGATCGCGTTGTCGAGGAGGTTCACCAGCGCCGAGTGCACCTGCCGGACGTCGCACTCGATGCTCACGTCGGCCGCGAGATCGGCTGCGGTCACGACCGCGACCCCGGCCGCGGCCGACGAGGACCCCACCGCATCGACCGCGTCGGCGATGAGAGCGGCGGCGGTCCGGGGCTCCCGGCGCGTGCGGTCGCCGACCTCGGCCCGCCCCAGGTCGAGGAGGTCGTCGACGAGTCGGCCGATCCGCTCGGATTCCAAGTCGATCCGCTCGGCGAGACGTCGAATCTCGGTGGGATCGTCGGTCGTCGCGATCGTCTCGGCGAGGAGGGCGAGCGCCCCGATCGGGGTCTTCAGCTCGTGACTGACGTTCGCCACGAAGTCGCGGCGGATCGCATCGAGTCGGTGCGTCTCCGAGACGTCCCGCACGAAGCCGACGGCGCCGACCACCTCATCGCCGCGCCGGATGGGGCGGGCCTGCAAGCGCAGCACCCGACCCGGCGGTCCGAACACGCGGAGCTCGTCCTCGACCGCGGAGCCCTCGAGCGCGCCGGCGAGCAGCTCGGTGAGTGCCGGATCGGCGAGCAGCTCGCCGGTGCGCGCTTCGGCGTGCCGCCGGGCCGCGCGGTTACGCACGACCTCCCGCCCGATGCGGTCGACCACGACGACCGCATCGTCGTGCTCGTCGAGGGCGGCGAGCAGCCACTGCCGCACCGCTTCCGAGGCCGGCTCGTCGACCGACACGATCGCCGCCTCCGACTCCGGTGAACGCCGGACCCCGACTGCGGCCACGACGAGCGCGACGATCCCGGCGGCCGCGAGCCCGAGGGCCGGGAGCCAGACGGAGAGCGCCACTGCAGCCTCGGCCGATCAGCCGAAGCGGCCGGTGATGTA
>JBJSXF010000041.1:0-12839 GCA_046086225.1 Actinomycetota bacterium
CAGGCCCGGCTCGGGCGGGGGGCCCGCGCGGCCGACCCGATCGCGACCGCCGCGGCGATGGACGAGCGGAACCCCCGCTACATCGCGCGCAACCACCTCGTGGAGGAGGCGCTCGCCGCGGCCACCGCCGGCGACCTCGACCCCCTCCTGAAGCTCGTGGCCCGACTGCGGGACCCCTTCACGGTGCAACCCGGCTCCGAGCGCTACGCCGAGCCGGCCGACGCGGCCTTCACGGCGGGCTACCGGACCTTCTGCGGAACCTGAGCGGAGGGACTGGGATTCGAACCCAGGGTGCTCGCGCACAGCGGTTTTCAAGACCGCCCCGTTCGGCCGCTCCGGCATCCCTCCGGTGGTCGAGCGTAGCGACCGCTCAGCGCGGCCCGACGCTCGCGAATCCGGTGTAGGGCTGCAGCCCGTCGGGCACCGCCAACGACCCGTCAGGCTGCTGGTGGTGCTCGAACAGGAACACGAGCGTGCGGCTCACCGCGCACGCGGTGCCGTTGAGCGTGTGCACGAGGTTCGATCCGCCGTCACCCTTGACCCGCGTCTGGAGACGCCGAGCCGAGTAGTCGAGGTAGTTGGAGCAGGAGGTGGCCTCGCGGTAGCGCCCTTCCGACGGCAGCCACACCTCGAGGTCGAACTTGCGGGCCGCGGCCGGACCCAGATCACCGGCCGCGATGTCGACCACCCGGTAGGGCAGGCCGAGGCCACCGAGGATCTCCTCCTCGATCGCGAGGATGCGTTCGTGCTCGGCCGCCGACTCGTCGGGGGCGGCGAAGACGAACATCTCGACCTTGTCGAACTGGTGCACCCGGAAGATGCCGCGGGTGTCCTTGCCGTAAGTGCCCGCTTCCCGCCGGAAGCAGGTGGAGAACCCGCCGTAACGCAGCGGCAGCCGATCGGCGGCGAGCGTCTCGGCCCGGTGGAGCGCCGAGAGGGCGACCTCGCTCGTACCGAGCAGGAACAGGTCGTCGTCGGCTTCGTAGACCTGGTTGCGGTCGGTCGGGAAGAACCCGGCCTCCTCCATCGTGCGTTCCCGCACGAGGGCCGGCGTGATGACCGGTACGAAGCCGTGCCGCACGATGGTGGCCATGGCGAAGTTGACGAGCGCCAACTCGAGCAGCGCCGCCTCACCGAGGAGGTAGGCGAAACGCGAGCCACTGGCCTCGGCCGCCCGCACGGTGTCGACGAGGCCCAGCGCCTCGCCGAGCGCCGCGTGGTCGAGTGGCGGCGCTGCGGGCGTGCCGCCCACGACCCGGATGACCGTGCCGTCGTCCTCGCCGCCGTCGGGCACCTCGGGCGCCGCCGGGTTGGGCAGCTCGAGCGCTCGGGCCCGCAGCTCCTCGTCGACCTCGCGGAGGGCAGCCTCCCCGACCGTCAGCTCGGCCTTGAGCTCACCCGCGGCCCGGATCTTCTCCTCGCGCTCGTCGGCCCCCGCCTTCCCGATCTCCTTCGACGCCGCGTTCTGCCGGGCCCGCAGCTCCTCGACCTCGCGGGCGACGGCCCGGCGCCGCTCGTCGAGCGCCAGCACGGTGTCGACGAGTCCGGCCGGCACGCGCTTGCGCTCGATGCCGGCGCAGTAGGCGGGTTCCTCGCGGAGGCGCTTGAGGTCGATCATGCGTCGTCCCGGATCCGCGACCGCAGGTCGTCCATCCACGTCGCGGCCTGCTTCCAGGCCCGGCTCGCGGCCCGGCGGCGCTCGACTCCCGAACCGGCCGGACCGCCCACCGGGTAGGAGCCGAGGAACTTCACCTCGGCGACCCGGGCCGCGAGGTTGCGCAGGGCGTCGGCGACGATCTCGTCGGCGATGTGCCCTTCGGCGTCGATGAAGAAGCAGTAGTCGCCGAGTCCCTGCTTCGTGGGTCGCGACTCGAGCTTCGTGAGGTTGATCGCGCGCGCCGAGAACTCCTGCAGGATCGACAGCAGTGAACCCGGCCGATCGTGCCGCTGCTGGCACATGATCGACGTCTTGTCGTGCCCCGTGGGCGCGGGAACCCCCCGGCCGACCACGACGAAGCGGGTCTCGTTCTCGGGATGGTCCTCGATGTCGGTGGCGAGCACGTCGAGCCCGTACATGCCGGCCGCGAGCCGGTTGCAGATCGCGGCCAGCCCGGGGCGACGGCTCCGGGCGACCTCCCGGGCCGCGTCGGAGGTCGAGTGCGAGGGGCGCGGCCGGGCGACGGGCAGCTCCCGGCCGAGCCAGCCCCGGCACTGGGCGAGCGCATGGGGGAACGAGATCACCGTGTCGACGTCCGCCAGCCGGGTGCCGGGCCGGGCGCAGAGGTTGAGCGTCACCGGGAGGTCGATCTCCCGCTGGATGAGGAGCTCGCTCTCGTGGGCGAGGGTGTCGAGGGTGACCGAGACCGACCCCTCGATCATGTTCTCGATCGGGACGACCCCGCAGTCGGCCTCGCCCCGCTCGACCAGGGCGATGACCTCGGGGACGCCCGGGCAGGGGATCCGCGCTGCCGCCGCCAGGTCGGCCTGGCTGAGCAGCGCCTCCTCGGTGAAGGTGCCCGGCGGGCCGAAGTACGCGACCGGCATAGGGAGGAGAGGTTACGGCACCCGACCCGACCGCCCCGGCGGGTTCCTCCGCTCTCGGGCACGTCGGCCGGACCGGGCGGTATGTTGACCGACGCAGTCGATCAGAAGGAGGCCGCCATGCGGGCCGCAATGTTCACGGAGACCGGGGGACCGCTCACCATCGAGAACGTGGAGCCGGCGCAGCCCGGTCCGCGCGACGTCGTCGTGCAGCTCGGCGCGAGCGGCGTCTGCCACTCCGACCTCTCGCTCAAGAACGGTTACGTCGGCATCATGCCCGGCACGATCCTCGGCCACGAGGGCGCGGGCACGGTGCTCGAGGTCGGATCCGAGGTCACGAGCGTGAAGGCGGGCGACCGGATCGTCGCGTCGTTCATCCCGGCCTGCGGCGACTGCTGGTCCTGCCTCCACGACGAGTCGCACCTCTGCGACACCGAGATGGCCGTCATGATGTCGATGCGGGGAGCACGCTCCGACGGATCGCAGTACATGGCGATGACCGGACTCGGCACGTTCGCCGAGGCCATGACCTGCGCCGAATCGTCGATCGTCAAGATCACCGGCGAGGTCCCCGACGAGCAACTCGCGCTCATCGGCTGCGGCATCACCACCGGAGTGGGCGCGGCGCTCAACACCGCCCGGGTGCACCCCGGTGCAACCGTCGCGGTCATCGGCTGCGGCGGGGTCGGCCAGGCCGTCATCCAGGGCGCCCGCATCGCCGGTGCGTCGCGGATCATTGCGATCGACATGGTCGAAATGAAGCGCAAGACGGCCGGCCAGCTCGGCGCCACCGACTTCGTCGACCCGAGCGCGGGCGACCCGGTCGCCCAGGTGCAGGAGCTCACCGGCGGGCGCGGCGTCGACTACTCGTTCGAGGTCATCGGCCTCCCCGAGACGACGCTCCAGGCGTACAACATGATCCGCAAGGGCGGCACCGCGGTGATGGTCGGCATGACCCGCGCCGAGGCTCAGCTCACCATCTCCACCTTCGACCTCTTCTTCAACGAGAAGACGCTGAAGGGCTGCAAGTACGGGTCGGGCCAGGTGCGCCGTGACTTCCAGCGCTTCGTCGACCTCATCGAGACCGGTCGCCTCGACACCTCATCGATGGTCTCGAAGACCATCGCGCTCGACGAGGTCAACGAGGCCTTCGAGGCGATGGAGCGGGGCGAGGTCATCCGCTCGGTCATCACGAGCTTCTGATCCGGGAACGCATGACGAACGGCCGGAGCGTGCGACGGCGTCCGGGGGTCACCCCGGAGCCGACGGCGCCCCGGCCGTCGTCGCGTCCGGAGCCGGCCGTCCGGAGCCGCGCCGGTGTGGCCCGGTAGGCACGCCCGGGAGCGGCCCGACCACCCCGCCTACGTGATGGCCGGGACGGGCGAGGTCATCACCTACGGGCAGCTCGACGAACGGTCGAACCGGGTCGCGCAGCTGCTCCACGCCGCCGGACTCCGGTTCGGCGACCACATCGCGGTGCTGATGGAGAACCGCTCCGAGTACTTCGAGCCGTGCTGGGCCGCCCAGCGCTCGGGGCTGACCTACACCTGCATCAACTCGCATCTGACCGCCGACGAGGTCGCGTACATCGTCGACGACTGCGACGCCCGGGTGCTCTTCACGAGCGACACGCTGGCCGAGGTCGCCACTGCGATCGTCGAGCGCACCCCGAAGGTGGAGCGCCGCCTCGTCGTCGGACCGACGGCGGTGCCCGGGCACGAGCCCTACGAGGAGGCGATCGCCGGTCACCCGGCCACGCCGCTCACCGAGGAGCTCGAGGGCAGCCGCATGCTCTACTCCTCGGGGACGACCGGTCGGCCCAAGGGGGTGCGCTACACGGCGGAACGTCGGCTGGTCGGCGACCTGCCCGCCGAGATGGGGATGATGACCGGGTTCTGGGGGTTCGGCCCCGACACCGTGTACCTCTCGCCCGCGCCCCTCTACCACTCGGCCCCGCTCTTCTACTGCATGAGCACGATGCGGCTCGGCGGGACGTGCATCGTGCTCGAGCGCTTCGACCCCGAAGCCGCGCTCGCCGCGATCGAGCGGTACCGCGTCACGCACTCGCAGTGGGTCCCGACGATGTTCGTGCGGATGCTCGCGCTGCCCGACGAAATGCGCAGCCGGTACGACCTCTCGTCGCTGCGGGTCGCGATCCACGCCGCCGCACCCTGCCGCGTCGATACGAAGCAGCAGATGATCGAGTGGTGGGGTCCGATCATCGACGAGTACTACTCGGCGACCGAGGGCATGGGCGCGACCTACATCTCGGCGGCCGACTGGCTGGGCCACCCGGGTTCGGTCGGCCGCACACTCCTCGCCCCGATCCACATCCTCGACGACGAGGGCGCCGACCTCCCGCCCGGCGAGATCGGCACCGTGTGGTTCGAGCCGCCGCCCGGGCGGCCCGGCTTCGCCTACCACAAGGACGCCGCCAAGACCCGGGAAGCGACCGACGCTCGCGGCTGGTCGACCGTCGGCGACATCGGATACCTCGACGACGACGGCTTCCTCTACCTCACCGACCGCCGCAGCTTCATGATCGTGGCCGGTGGGGTGAACATCTCCCCGCAGGAGATCGAGGACCTCCTCGCGTCGCACCCGGCGGTCGCCGACGCTGCAGTGTTCGGCATCCCCGACGCCGATCTCGGTGAGCGCGTCCACGCCGTGGTGCAGCCGCTCGACTGGGACGCCGCCGGTCCCGATCTCGCCGACGAGCTGCTCGCCCACTGCCGAGCCCGTCTCTCGGCCCAGAAGTGCCCGCGGGCAATCGACTTCGAACGTGAGCTCCCGCGCGAGGACACCGGCAAGCTGTTCAAGCGTCGTCTGCGCGATCGCTACTGGGGCGACGGACCGAGCCGCATCGTCTGAGCGCCGCCCGCCCGGGCCGGGCTGGGCCGGGAACCGACGCAACCCGGCAGGGGAACGGCGAAGGGGTGGGGGGCGCGGGACGGGCGACTCCCCCCAGGGCCGCCGTCCCGCGCCTCACACCACCGTCTCGTGGGCACCGAATCCGGCGAGCCGGATCCGCACGGCGCGGTGGAGCCCCCACTCCGCAGCGGCGACGATACGGCTCCCGACCACGGCGGTCAATGGGCCTCGCCGTCGGGACCGCGGGCTACCGTCCGGCCATGGATCGCACCGAGCTCGCCCGCCGCATCCACCGTGCCTCGCACCTCACCGGCACCTTCGTGCTGCGCTCGGGCGTGACCAGCCACGAGTACTTCGACAAGTACCGGTTCGAGACCGACCCGGTACTGCTCCGCGACATCGCCGAGGGGCTCGCCGGTCTCATCCCGCCCGACGTCGACGCACTCGCGGGCCTCGAGCTGGGCGGCATTCCGCTGGTCACGATGTGCTCGCAGATCACCGGCCTGCCCGCGCTGTTCGTGCGCAAGGAGGCGAAGACCTACGGCACCTGCCGACTCGCCGAGGGCGGTGAGTTCGAGGGGCGCAGCCTGTGCCTCGTCGAGGACGTCATCACCTCGGGCGGCGCGGTGCTCGACGCCGCCGCCGAACTGCGGCCCCTCGGCGCCGGGCTCGGCCCGGTCATCTGCGTCATCGACCGCGAGTCGGGTGGAGCCGAGAAGCTCGCCGCCGCCGGCCTCGAGCTCCACTCGCTCTTCACGATGTCGGAGCTCAACGCGAGCGTGAGCTGACCCCGCAGGCGGTGAGGATCCGCTCGATCTCGGCTCGGTCCCGGGCGGAGGGGTCGGAGCGGGAGTCGAGCACCGTCGGGTCGAGGTCGTCGCGCATCCCGTCGACCACGCACTCCGCCTGCCGGACCGTGAGCCCGGCCCGCTCCAGACCCCGGCGCAGCGCCGCCGGGTCGGAGCCGGCCGACGAGCAGCCGACGAGGACCATCACCACGATCACGCCGACGAGCGCCAGGGGACGACGGGACGGACGCACGCCCCCAGCGTAGGGGCGCCCCGGCGACCGAACCGCTCGACTCGCCCGGTGTGAGCCCCTTCGGTACCGTCGGCGACCGTGACGAACAACGCGCCGCTCTCCGGTCTCCGGGTCGTCGAGGTCTCGATGCTCGGGCCCGGCAACCTCACGACCCACCTCGCCGACCTCGGCGCCGATGTCATCAAGGTCGAACCGCCCCAGGGCGACTACGGCCGACGCATGACCTGGCCGATCGTCGAGGGCGTTTCCCTCCTCTTCCTGCACGTGAGCCGAGGCAAGCGCAGCATCGTCCTCGACCTGCGCACCGATGCCGGCAAGGAGGCGTTCCTCGAGCTCGTTCGCGACGCCGATGCCGTCGTCGAAGCCATGCGGCCCGGCGGGCTCGACCGGCGGGGTCTGGGCTTCGACGTCCTGCGCACGGTCAACCCGAAGATCGTGTTCTGCACCATCTCGGGCTACGGCATGACCGGCCCCTACCGCGACATGCCGAGCCACGGCATCGCGTACGACGCGTGGGCCGGCATCGTCGCACCCCAGACCGACGACGAGGGCTTCGCGTACATGCCCGAGCACACCTCGATCGGCATCAACGCCGGTCCGGTGTTCGGCGCGCTCGGCCTGCTGGCCGGCGTCATCCGGGCCCGCGAGACCGGCGAGGGCTGCCAGCTGGAGATCGCGCAATCCGACGCCGCGGCCGCGATCGACTGGCTCCGCAGCGAGACCTTCCGGGCCTACGAGCGCCCACAGTCGGAGGTCACCGGCAACGAGGCCGACGGCTTCGAGCGGCGGGCACCCGGCATCGCGGGGATGGCCGGCGGGGTTCGCTACAACTTCTACGCGACCCGCGACGGCTACGTGCTGTTCATGGCGAGCGAGCGGGAGTTCTGGAAGAACTTCTGTGAGGGCATCGGCCGACCCGAGCTCTTCGAGCGCTGGCCCGGCTCGCAGTACGGCGATCACGCCCGGGGCAACCGGGAGCTCCAGGCCGTGCTGCGCGACGTGTTCGCGACCCGCACCAACGCGGAATGGCTCGCGTTCGGACTCGAGTTCAACACACCGATCGCCCCGGCGAACACGCCCGAGACCCTCTTCGCCGATCCGCAGTTCCGCGACCGCATGCCGCTGCTCCCCAAGGAGCAGGTCGGGGCCGACATGCTGCCCTCGCCGATCAAGTTCATCGACGAGGAGCTGCCGGTGCCCACGAAGGCACCGACCGTCGGCCAGCACACCGAAGCCGTGCTGCGCGGCACCCTCGGCTGGACCGAAGAGCAGATCGCGGCGGCCCGGGCCGCCGGCGCCTTCGGCGACTGACCCGACGCCACGGCCCGCAGCGCCGCCGCAACCCGGACGGTTCAGCTCGGGCGGCAGGCCCGCACCAGATGATCGATCGCCACGCGCGGGCCGTCCGGCGTGTCGACCGGTCGCTCGACCGTCGCCGCGGTCTCGATCACCAGACCGTCGAGAAGCCCGGCGATCTCTCCCGGTGAGGCGAGCACCGCCGGATCCTGCGGACCGCCGTAACCGCCGTCGAGGTTCGCGACATCGTGGGCGATCTCGAGCAGCGTGCCACCCGGCGCGAGTGCCGCAACTGCGTTCGCCAGGGCCGCGGCGCGTTCGGGCGCCGGGAGCTGCAGGTAGGCGACGACGACGAGGTCGTATCCACCGGGTTCGAGGACTCCGGTGAGGTCGTCGGTGATGTCGGCGACGGCACACCGCACCTCGACGTCCCGGGCCGTCGCGAGATCACGGGCCTTCGCGATCGCCACGTCGGAGAAGTCGACGGCGGTCGCCTGCCAGCCCTGCTCGGCGAGCCATACCGCGTTGCGCCCCTCACCGGCCGCGAGATCGACGACCCGCCCCGGCGCGAGTCCGGCCACCTGCTCCACGAGGAACCGGTTCGGCTCGGCCGTCCACACCAACGCGGCACCCCGGTACCGCTCGTTCCACGCGTCGCGATCCACGGTGCCTCCTCGTCCGGGCCGCACGGTAGGCCGATCGCCGACCCGGGTACGACCGACGCCGTGACGCTGAGGGTCGGCACCTGCGGCTGGCACTACCCCCACTGGCGGGGAGTGCTCTACCCGCCCGGGCTCCCCCGCGACCGATGGCTGGCCCGGTACGCAGACGTGTTCGCCGCCGTGGAAATCGACAGCACCTTCTACGGGCTCCCCGAGCGGGAGCAGTTCGCCCGCTGGGCCGAGACCACCGCACCGGACTTCCGCTTCGCCGTGAAGACGAGCCGATTCCTCACCCACGTGCATCGGCTGCGCGAGCCCGAAGGTCCGGTGCGACGCGCGTGCTCGCGGACCGCGGCGGCGTCGCATCCGGCCACCGGACGGCGCCCTGGGCCTACCTCCGCCTGCACCGGGGCGGCGGACCCGTCGCACCGGCCTATTCGACCGTCGATCCGCGCCGTTGGGTCGACCGGCTCATCGCCGACTGGGGGCCGAACCCGCACGGCTGGGTCTTCTTCGACAATGACACCGCGGGTGCCGCCGTCGACGATGCCCGGGAGTTCATCGATCTCGCGAAGGAACGCTCGATCACCGTCGCGGACCGGACCGTCGAATCCGATTCCGAGGTCCGGGTGAGTACCGTGGAGCCGTGGACACCAGGGAGCCCCACGACGCGGAGTCGGAGCTCCCGCCCCGATTCAGCGATGCGCTCGAGGAGTGGCTGAACGCTCCCGGACCGAAGACGATCGGTGGCCTCGACGAGCAGTTCGCCGAGAAGGGCTTCGCGGTCATTCTCCTGCTCCTCATGATCCTGCCCGCCACACCGCTGCCGACCGGCGGGATCACGCACGCGCTCGAGATCATCGCGATCGTCGTCGCACTGCAGCTGGTACTCGGACGCCGGAACCTCTGGCTCCCGAAGCGGTGGCGGGCCCGTGAGCTCGGGGCGACCTTCACCGGCAAGGCCGCGCCGTTCATCATCCGGCGCATCCGCACGTTCGAGCGCATCTCCCGACCCCGCGGGAAGAAGCTCCTGGAGACCACCCTCGCGCTCCGCTGCTGTGGTCTCGCCATCGGTGGCCTCGCGGTCGCCGCGTTCCTCGCACCGCCCTTCTCCGGGCTCGACACCCTGCCCTCGCTCGGCGCCGTGGTGATCGCGCTCGGCATCATCCTCGACGACCTGCTCCTCGCCGGCATCGGTCTCGGGATCGGTGCGGGCGGTGTCGCCCTCATCATGACGATCGGCGCGGCGATCTTCCGCTTCTTCACCGGGCTGTTCTGAGCCCGTCATCCCGCCCGGGTCGCGACCGCCGCGCCGACCCTCAGCCTTCGAGCCCGAAGCGGCGGCGCACCGAACGTTCGAGCCGTCCGAACACCAGGCTGTCGACCGCGATCCCGATGACGAGGATCACGACCATCATCGCCATGAGGCCTTCGGCGTCGTTCAGGTTGCGGTTGATCTGGAGTAGCGATCCGATCGACTGCCGTCCCGCGATGATCACGATGAGCTCGCCGGCCATGAGGCTGCGCCAGGCGAACGCCCACCCCTGCTTCAATCCGCCGACGAAGCCGGGCATCGATCCGGGGAGCACGATGTAGCGGTAGAAGGCGAACCCCCGGGCGCCGAGCACCCGGCCCGCGCGCAGCAGGATCGGCGGGATGTGGTCGGCACCGGAGATGAGTCCGTTCGCGATCGCCGGAGCGGCGCCGAGCACGACGACGAACATGATCGCCGCCTCGGAGAGCTTGAAGATGAGGATCGCGAGCGGGAACCATGCGATCGACGGCATCGTCTGGATGCCGGTGATGAGCGATCCGACCGCCGACCGCAACGGGCGGATCCGGGCGACCAGGCTCCCGACGACCACGCCGATGACCAGCGCCACGAGGTAACCCTGCACGGCCCGGCGCATCGTGAGGGCGGTCGCCTCGACGATCGTGCCGTCACCGAGCAGGCGACCGAGCTCGGCGAACACCGCCACCGGACCGGGCAGCACGTACTCCGGCTTCCACCCCGACCACACGACGATCTGCCAGAGCGCGAGGCCGATCCCGATGGCGGCGAGCTTCGGCCACACCACCGACCAGACCCCTCGGGCGGTGCGACGGGGCCGTGGGCTCGCGGTCTCGAGCGCGTCGAGACCGGCGAGGGTCTCGTCGTTCCGGTTCGGGCGGGCCGAGCCCCCGGGCCCGGTGGCCTCGCCCGTTCCCGTGACGCCGTCAGGCGTGATCGCGGCCATGGCGCCGCACCTCCTCGCGCAGGCGGGCCGTGATCGTTCCGGCCAACGTGCTGACCTCGGGCGACTCGATGCGCCGGGGCCGCTCGAAATCGACACGGAACTCCTCGGCGACCCGTCCGGGGCGACTCGTGAGGACGACGACCCGGTCGCCCAACCGGACCGCCTCCCGCACGTTGTGGGTCACGAAGACGACCGTGAGGCTGCGATCGGCCCAGAGTCGCTCCAGCTCGTCGTGCAGGAGATCGCGGGTCATGGCGTCGAGCGCGCCGAACGGCTCGTCCATCAGGAGCACATCGGCATCCTGGGCGAAGGCCCGGGCGAGAGCGACGCGCTGACGCATCCCCCCGGAGAGCTCGTGCGGACGCTTACGGGCGAACTCGCCGAGCTGCACGGCACCGAGCAGCGCGGCGACCCGGTCGGGCCGTTCGCGCCGCGGCACCTTGCGCAGGCGCAGGGCGAGGTCGACGTTGCCCGCGGCGGTGAGCCAGGGGAAGAGCGCCGCCTCCTGGAACATGAGCGCCGTGCGCCCCGCGACCTGCACCCGGCCGCTGGTCGGATGATCGAGGCCGGCGAGCAGGTTGAGGAGCGTCGTCTTGCCACAGCCCGACGCGCCGACGAGGCAGACGAACTCGCCGCGCCGCACAGTGAGATCGATGCCCTCGAGGGCGACCGTCCGGCGGTCGTCACGCCCGTAGGCCTTGGCGACGCCGCGGAGCGCAACGGCGGCGAGCGCTTCGGGCGGTGCGTCGGGAACGCTGAGCGCGGGTTCGGTCACGCTCCCACCTCCGGACGGCCGCGGGCGGCGAGCAGTTCGTTCAGGATCGTGAGGTCGTAGATGCCCTTCAGGTCGACGGGCTCGAGCAGACCGACCTCGACGGCGTCGTCCTTGGCGCCCTCGAGCGTCTTCGGGAGCGGATCGGCCGTGAAGGCGAGGAACGTCCAGGCCTCGTCGATCGTTGCCTCGGGGAGCCGCTTGGTGGTCGCCCGCTCGATGCCGTCGTTGGTGACGGTTCGGGCTCGGTCGGGATCCTCGGCGATCGCGTCGAGGGCGTCGAGCAGGCCTGCGACCAGGCCCCGGACGGCCGATCGGTGCTCCTCGAGGTAGGGGGTGGCGACGACGAGATGGGTGGAGACGAAGCGCCCACCGGGCCAGAGGGAGCGCTCGTCGACGAGTCGTTTGCCCCCGCCCTCGCGGACGAGCCGGGTCGCCCACGGTTCCGGCACCCAGGCACCGTCGATCTGGCCGTCGGTGAAGGCGGTCAGGGTGTCGGCGTTCTCCTGCGGTCGGATGGAGACATCACCGCCGCCCGTCGTGTCGGTCTCCAGGCCCTGCTCGGCGAGCCAGGCCCGCAGGGCGACATCCTGGGTGTTGCCGAGCGACGGGGTGGCGAGCGTCGTTCCTGCGAGGTCGGCCGGGCCCGTGATGTCGGGCCGCACGACGAGCGAGGCCCCGCCCGAGGTCGTGCCCGCCACGATCCGCAGCGCCTCACCGCGCGACTGGGCGAACCCGTTGATCGCCGGGTTCGGCCCGATGAACGTGGCGTCGATCGCCCCCGAGAACAGGGCCTCGCTCGCCTCCGTCCCCGATCCGAAGGTCGAGAGCTCGAGCTTCACATCGGGGCCGAGGGCCCGCTGGAGGAGCCCCTCCTCTATCGCGACGATGGCAGGGGCGTGGGTGACGTTCGGGAAGTAGCCCAAACGCAAGGTGACCCGGCCGTCATCGGCCTTGCCGCCACCGCCCCCGCACGCCGCGAGCGCCAGGGCGGCGAGGAGCGCCAACGCGAGCAGACGGGTGCGGACGGAGCGGGGGAGGGGATTCATGGGTGGGGAGTCTGCAGTTGTTCACCGGATTAGTCAAGTAAGTCACTCGAATTTGTTGATTGTGTGGCCTCGTTCCCACCCGGAACCCGACGAAACGGGCCTTTCAGCCCTCGAGGCCGGTACGGAATCGGGCGATATTGGGTCGTCCGGCCGCAACCAGCGGTCGCACGGGAGCCATCGAGGGACGAGGAGCACGTCGTGACGACCGAGACCGGAGCCGATCGGGACGACCGGGCGCGGCCGCAGTCGCCCAACCCGCTGCTGTCCCCCTGGGCCGCGCGGCGGATCGCCGAGCGCTCCACCCGCTCGCGGGTGCGCAACGCGATCTTCACCGGCGTGCTGGTCCTCGGCGCCCACGGCGGCCTCGCCG
>JBJSXF010000042.1:0-4509 GCA_046086225.1 Actinomycetota bacterium
CTCGGCAGCAGCACACCTCCCGTGCGGGCGCTCCCGGTGACCGCGCGCACGGCGAGCATGAGCCCGGAGGTGCACGAGCTCACGGCCACGACCCGGGCGACCCCGAGTCGGTCGGCGGCCCGCTCCTCGAGTTCGGCGACGAGGGGACCGTTCGTGAGCATGCCGCGGTCGTACGACGGGGCGAGGCGGGCCATCACGCGGTCGAGGACCGGGCGGGGCGGATCGACGAGCGGGAGCGGACGGGGGAAGGCCGGCGCACCGCCGAGGACGGCGGGTCGGCGGTCGCGGGTGAGTGGCGCCGCGAGGACCGGGTCATCCCCGTCGGCCGGAGCGGTGACCGTCTCGATCGTGAGCGAGTCGAGCTCGACCTGCATGTTCTCCTCGAGGTGGCACGGCACACCTGCGTCGCGGAGCATGGCGTCGAGGAGAAGCACGGCGGCGTGGTCATCGCCCAGCTCGCACTGGTGCCCGAGCAGCTCGAGCGAGGAGTGGATCGACGGGAGGTCGAGCGTCTGTCGGGGGCTGAGACCCCGGATCGCCGGGTGCTCCGTGGTGCCCACGATCTCGCCGTCGTCGTGGAGGCGCTCGTGGGTGCGCTCACCGGGCCGGGCCCCGACGATCGCGATCTCGATGTCCTCGCCCGGACGCAGGCCGGCGAGCCGGATCATCTGGTTGGCGAGGTCGAGGATGCGCACCGGGTTGCCCATCTCGAGCAGGAACACCTTGCGGTGCTCGGCCATCGAACCGGCCTGGAGCACGAGGCTGACCGCCTCGGGAATCGTCATGAAGAAACGGGTCATCTCGGGATCGGTGACCGTGACCGGTCCGCCCTCGAGGATCTGCCGGAAGAATGTCGGGACGACGCTGCCGCGGCTGCCGAGCACGTTGCCGAAGCGCACGGCGGCGAAGGGCAGGCCGTGCTCGGTGCCGACGGCGAGCACGACGAGCTCGGCCGCCCGCTTCGTGGCCCCCATCACCGAGCAGGGGTCGGCGGCCTTGTCGGTCGAAATGTGCACCAGTCGGCAGCGGTGTCGGGCCGCCTCCCGCGCGAGGGAGAGGGTGGCGAGCACGTTGTTGCGGACGGCCTCGGCGGCGTGGCTCTCGAGGATCGGCACGTGCTTGTGGGCGGCGGCGTGGAACACCACGTCGGGCCGGTACTTGACGAAGATCTCGCGGAGGCGCTTCTCGTCGGTGATGTCGGCGAGGAGAGGCACGGCGTCGGGGATCTCCGAGACCGTGTCGAAGAGCAGACTCTCGTCGCGATCGAGCACGAGCAGGCGCTCGGGCCCGAACGCCCGCACCTGCCGGGCGATCTCGCTGCCGATCGAGCCTCCGGCTCCGGTGATGAGCACGACCGCGCCGGTGACGTAGTGGGCGATGTCGGTCGTGTCGACGGGTGCGTGCTCCCGGCCGAGCAGGTCGGTGAGGTCGAGGTCGCGCAGGCTGCCGAGGAGCGAGCCGCCCTCGCTCACCTCGGTGGGGAGCAGCTTGACCTGCGCTTCCGTCGCGACCGCCCGGTTGACGATCTCGCGGACGCGATCGCGCGGGGCGTCGGGGAGGGCGATCAGAATGCGCTCGATGCGTTCGCGGTCACAGATCCGCTCGAGATCGTCGGGCGTGCCGAGTACCCGGGTTCCGGCGAGCGACCGGCCGATGAGCGTCTGCTGGTCGTCGACGAACCCGACGATCACGCCGTCGGTGTACGCCCGCCGACCGACCTCGAGCGCGAGGGCGAGGCCCTCGTCGGTCGCGCCGACGATGAGGGTGCGCAGGCGATCCTTCTCGTCGTTGCGCTGCCGCTCGAGCGCGAACAGTCGGGCCTGGAACCGGATGCCGCCGCAGCCGAGCAGCATGAGGAGCGCGGCGATCGGCGGAGCGCTGAAGAGCGGCATCGTGGTCGAGTGGATGGATTCCACCCAGGCCAGCTCCATCGCGGTGACGAACGCGCCCGACACGATCGCGACCACCACGCGCCCGGCTTCCTCGACCGAGGCGAAGCGCCACACCGGTCCGTACAGGCCGGCGAACTGGTTGCACAGCAACTGGGTGAGCAGCGGGAGGAGGAGGAAGGCGAGCCACGACCGTGTCGTGAACGGAACCCGGCCCGAGAAGCCCGCGTAATAGGCGAGGATCCACGCGCTCATGACGACGCCGGCGTCGAGGAAGCGCAGGCTGATGGTGCCGTGACCGCGGGCGACGCCGTAGACGGAACGAGCGATGCGGTACGGGTCGAGTTCGTCGGACGGCACGTCGCCGGGCGGGGTGCCGTCGGCTCGGTTCTCCAAGGTGTCCGTCCCTCGCGATTGCTTTCCTGCGCCGCCCGGCGCTCAATGGTCGCCCGTCGATTTCGCGACGTCAAGGGTGGCAGACCCGATTCCGCGCACCGCGGATGCCGAGCCGCTGTGCGTTTGCTGTGAACACGGTGTGGTTGCGGTGTGGTCGCGTTGTGTTCAGCGCGCGATGGCGACGCGGGAGGGTCGGGCCGGTCGGATTCGAGCCGCCGCGACCTCGGTCGGCATCAGTCGTCGGCGAGCCGCACGAGCGCGGCGAGCTGCCCGGCGTACTCGTCGGCGATCACGGACGACGACCAACGAACGATGGCGTTCGCCCGGGCCGAGTCGCCGAGCGCGCGGGCGCGCGCCGGGTCGGCGAGGAGGTCGATCACGAGCTCGGCGGCCGCGGTGACCGAGGTGTCGGCGGCGAGTCGACCGGTCCGGTCGTCGTCGATCATGTCGGGAACGGCGCCGACCGGGCCGCTCACCACGGCGCAGCCGGTCATGAGCGCCTCGATGAGCACTCCGGGCACGCCCTCGTCATCGCTCGTGAGCAGGAAGACGTCGACGCCACCGAGCACCGGGACGACATCGTCGACCGGGCCGAGGAGGTGGACGGCCCCGCCCAGTTGCGCGTCGGCGACCGCGGCCTCGACACGCGCGCGCCACGGACCGTCCCCGGCGACGACGAGACGGGCCTCCGGGTGCACGGCGCGGACGGCGGCGAGCACGGCGACGGCCCGGTCCGGTCGTTTCTGGGCCGTGAGGTGGCCGATCCAGCCGATGAGCGGCGCACGGTCGTCGATCCCGAGCCGGTCGCAGAGCGTCCGGCGGGCAACCCGCCGATCGACCGTCGCGAAGCGCTCGGGATCGCGCGAGTTGGGGATCGACCAGACCGGGCCGGCGAAGCCGAGGCGGCGGACCTCGGCGCCGAGCTCCTCGCTGATGCATGCCACTGCGTCGGTGCGGCGCACAACGCGCGTCCACCACCAGCGGCGCGGGAGTCGCCAGACCGACGCCGGGAACCCGAGCACCCGTTGCCAGACGACGAGCGGTCGCCGCCGACCGGTGAGCACGACTGCCTCGAGCGCCCGGCCGCCGTGGGCGAGCACGACGTCGGCGGGGTGCGTGCGCAGGTCACGGCGGAGAGCCCGGGCTGCGACGAGCAGAGCGATCGTGCCGCCCGCCCGACGGTCGGTGAGGGCGGGCAGCCCGGGGACGGTGCCGCCGTCGAAGCCGGGAGCGAGGGCCACGACCCGGTTCTCGGCGCCCCGGCGGTCGAGGAGCGCGGCGAGCTCGACGGCGACGATCTCGGCGCCCCGCCGCTGGCTCCGCGACACGACGTGGAGAATGCGCACGGCAGGAGGTTTACCGTGGGCGCCGTGCGACGTGGTGCCATCCTGGTCCTGCCGACGGTCACGGCCGGCCAGCAGGGCCCCGTCGCGGCCTGGGTGAGTACGGCGGGCTGGGCCGGTGCCTTCGCCCGACGGCTCGGCGAGTCGTGGATCGTCACCCCCGAGGGTCCGGTGACCGTCGCCGAGGCCCGGCACCGGGCGTCGCTCCCGGCGCTCGGGTCGACCGCGGTTCGGCATCGCCGCGTGCCGACCGTCCTGAAGACCGCGGTGAAAGATCTCCGCGATCACCGCCGGGCGGCGGCCTTCCGGGTGCCGACGACCGGGCCCTGGTCGGAGGCCGACGTCGCCTTCGTCTGGCAGCGCCACGAGCTGTTCCACGCCGCCGGGATCGAGCTCGCGGCGGCGCTCGGCGTGCCGTCCGTCGTCTTCGTTCCCGCGCCGCTCGTATGGCAGGCGCGGCAGTGGGGGGTCCACCGCCCCGGATGGTCACGGTGGGCCGAGACGGTGGGTGAGGCCCGCCCGTTGCGGCGGGCCGATCTCGTGGCGTGCGGCACCGATGCGGTCGCCGAGCAGGTGGCTCGGCTCGGGGTGGTCGAGTCGCGGCTCGTGGTGACGCCGACCGGTGCCGATCCGGAATCGCGTAGCGAGGCGGAGCGGGCCGCTGCCCGCGCCGCGACGCGCACACGGCTCGGGCTCCACGACGCGTTCGTCGTCGGCTGGGTCGGCAGCTTCCGACGGTTCCACGCCCTCGACCTCGTGGTGCCTGCGGTCGCCGAAGTGCCCGGTGCGGCGCTGCTCCTCGTCGGTGACGGTCCCGAGCGTCGACGCGTCGAGGCCGAGGCCGCGGCTCGGGGGGTACGCACGGTGACGACGGGCACGGT
>JBJSXF010000043.1:0-11366 GCA_046086225.1 Actinomycetota bacterium
CCGACCGTCGCCCCGATGCCGTCGCCGGTGGCCGGCACCTGGAGCCGGCGCGGGCCACCGTCCTCGGCCGGCCAGGGCGAGGGCCACAGCCCCGGATGGCGACTCACACCGGCGCTTCGCAGTCGAGCCGCGGTTCGCGCGCGGGCGGCGCGTGGTCGGCGAGATCGACGAGGAGGTCGGCGCGCAACGCAGCCACCGCCGGATCATCCCAACGGTTGTGCTGCTGCAGCGGATCCTCGGCCAAGTCGTAGAGCTCACCCTCGGTGCCGTCGTGCACCGCGCCGGGCCAGTACGCGGTGCACACCCAGCCGTCGCGAGTGATCGTGCGGAGGTGCACGCCGATGCCGAACAGCTCGCTGTCCCACTCGGTGAGCACCCGCTCGAAGCCGCGGGCGTCGGCATCGCCGTCGTCGACCGGCAGCGCCGTTCCCTGCATCCGTTCGTCGGGGCCGAGCCCGGCGATCGCCCGGAAGGTCGGGGCGAGATCCACGAGGCCCACCGGCCGGGTGACCGTCGCGGGGGCCACCCCGGCCGACGGCGCGGGCCGCCACACGAGCGGGAGCCGCATGAGCGCATCGACGTGGTACGGGCCCTTGAACAGCAGGCCGAAGTCGCCCTGCAGCTCGCCGTGGTCGGTCGTGAAGATCACGTCGGTGTCGTCACCCCAGCCCCGTCGCTCGACCGCGCCGAGCACCCGGCCCAATGCCTCGTCGATGAGCTCGCACTCGACCGCGTTGCGGGCGTTGACCTCGCGCACCTGGTCGTCGGTGAGAGTGGCCGGTACCCACTCGCGCGGCGCCTCGTAGTTGGAGACGAGCGTGCCGTCGTACCACTGCCGCCAGTGCCGGGGCTTGGCGTCGAGGATGCGCTCGCGCGCGGCACGGTCGGCCGGGTAGCCCGCGGGCAAGGGCACGTCGCGCCAGTCGATGCGACCCATCTCCGACTGGGGCGGATCCCACGGATGGTGCGGGTCGGGGAAGCTCACCCAGCAGAACCAGTCCTCGTCGTCGGCGAGGCCGTCGAGCCAGGCGATCGCCCGATCGGCCACCCAATCGGTGTGGTACCAGTCGCGCGGGATCTCGTTGACCTTCACCTGGGGTGCGTCGGTGTCGCCGCCGCCCGCCGCGTTCACGTTGAAGTCGCCGTCGACCGCCGAGTAGTACATCCCGATCGCCTCGGGATGGGTGGTGAGCATCCAGCGGGCGTAGTGCAGCGAGCCGACCGCCCCGTGGGTGGCCAGCTCGAGGTGCTCGAAGCCCCGGTGCGGACCGAGCGAGCCGTCGGCCCAGCGCGAGGCGAGCGTCTCCTCGCCCGAACGGGCGACGTTGTTCTCGGTGAAGCGCCCGAACGGGTCCATGAACGGCTCGAAGTGCGCCTTGCCCACGAGCGCGGTGCGGTAGCCGTGCCGCAGCAGGTCGGCGGCCACCGACGGAGCGTCGGTCGGGAGGGGCACCCCGTTCATCCAGACCCCGTGGGTGCTCGGGTGCTGGCCGGTGATCATCGTGGAGCGCGACGGCATGCACACCACCGACTGGGGCACCGCCCGCTCGTAGCGCACGCCCGCCGCAGCGAGAGCGTCGATCACCGGGGTGCGGGCGAGCGTGCCGCCGTTGCACCCGAGGGTGTCGTAACGCTGCTGGTCGGTGGTGACGAAGAGGATCTTGCGGCCCATCAGGCAGCCCCCCGGTCGCTCGCGTCGGTGACGGACTCCATCTGCCGCTTCAGCTCGTGCAGCGCGTTGCCGGCCGCTCCGCCGATCATGAGCGCGAGGGCGTCGGGCTCGCAGCGGGTCGAGTAGGAGACGAGGCTCGTGTCGTCACCGAGGTCGAACACGTCGATGGTGGCCCGGTGGTCGCGCACGAACCCGGCGGTGACGCAGTACTCGAAGCAGCGCTGGATCGGATCGAGGGTGACGATCTCCTCGGGGATGCGCAGGCCCGCCGCGGTGACGATCACCCGCTCCCGCCCGTCGACCGTCGCCTCGACCATCCCGGGGAACCACCGGGGCGTGATCGTCGGGTCGCCGACGACAGCCCACACGTCGTCGGCCGAGCGGTCGATCGTCACGTACCGGCGCACCGTCGCCATGTTCCGGTTCCTCCTCGGCACCCTCGGATCGGGAACCGTCGGACGGTACACCGCGCCGGATGGTCTCCCGGGATGTCGCACGACGAAGCCGGCCATGTCCGAGGCCCGTAGCATCGTCCGCGTGCCGCTTCCTCCCGACGGGACCGAACCGGCTCGGGGCGCGCCCGCCGCTTACCTCGGCGCGTTCGTCACGGTCGGGATCGGCATGTCGATCCTCGGCCCGTCGCTCCGTCGCCTCGCCGAGGTCACCGGCTCCACCGAGGCGGCCCTCGGCATCCTGTTCACCGCGGCGTCGGTCGGCTACCTCACGGGCATCGTCGTCGGCGGGCGGCTCATCGTGCGCCGCAGCGGTCATGCCATCCTCGTCTGCGGATTGCTGGCGCTGGCGCTCGGGGCCACGGCGGTGCCCTTCGCCCGCAACGTCGCGGCCCTGATCGTGATCGAGTTCGGTCTCGGGATCGGCACCGGGCTGGTGGAAGTGCCCTGCAACTCGCTGATCCTGTGGACACGCGGCGGTGGGGCCCTCCTCAACGCACTGCACGCGGGCTGGTCGGTCGGCGCGATGCTCGCACCGCTCTTCGTCGGCGCCTCGATCGCGATGACGGGTGGGCTCCCGGCCGCCTACCTCGCCGCCGCCGCACTCGCGATCCTCCCGCTCTTCGCCCTGCGGGGCCGCCGCAGCCCGCCGAACCCGCACCACGAGGTCGGGCACGGACTCCCCGAGGAGAGCCGCGCCCTCGTTGCGCTCGGCGCGTGCTTCTACGTGGCCTACATCGGCCTCGAGGCCGGCTTCGCGGGCTGGATCTACACGTTCGCCGAGGACCGGGGGCTCTCGGGCGCCACGGCCACCCTCCTCGGCGCGGCGTTCCTCGGCACGTTCGCCGTCGGCCGGCTCGCCAGCATCCCGATCGCGATCCGCGTCGATCCGCGCCGGGTCCTCATCGTCGACCACGTCGTCGTGTTCGCCGGCCTCGGTCTGCTCCTGGTGAGCGGACGCAGCGCCGTGCTCATCTGGACCGGCACGGTGATCCTCGGCCTCGGGCTGGCCAGCCTCTTCGGCTCGATGCTCACCCTCAGCGAGCGTCATGTGCCCTCGACCAGCACGGTCACGAGCTTCTACTTCGGCGGCCTGAGCGTCGGGGGCATGTTCCTGCCCGCGACGATCGGCGTGCTCATCGCGACCTTCGGCTCGGGTGCCCTCCCGGTGGTCTGCACCGGGGCCGCAGCCGTCACCCTCGGCTGCGTGCTCGCCTTCGAACGCTTCGGGCAGCGCCGATCGGCCCGACTCGCCCTCGCCACGGCCTGACCGACTCCGTCGGGGCCGGTCGGGCGCGCCGATCAGTGCGGGCGATCACCCCACCACTCGATGGCGTCCCCGTGAGCTCCGCACGTCGCGAGGAGCACGCGCCCACCGCCGGGCCACGACTCGAGCACCACGTCGACGGTCGCCGACCAGGTCGTCGATCCCGGCGGCTCGAACGAGAGGTGAGCGAACGGCGCGTCACCGGTTGCGGCCGCCCCCGCGGCGGCGATTCGCTCCGCCACGACCGCCCGCTCCTCGGCCCCGAGGTAGGGAATCACCGCCGAGTGCATCACCACGGTCAACGAGCCCGGCACCGGGAACGTACGCTCGTCGGCGAGCCACTTCCCGGCGTTCGCCCGGTCGACCGGCGGCGGATCAGGCCGCGCGATCGCAATCGCGGCGTCGAGGAGCGCCAGGCGCGCCACCTGTTCGGGCCAGACGAACGACCGCAGGAGGTCACGCCCGGCGTCCGACGTGATGTCGATCGGATCGGGGTCGCAGCCGCGGCGCTCGGCGACGATGAGTTCCGACACCTCGGGTGCGGGCCCGACGAAGCGGCCGGCGAGACGCACGGGCGAATCCGGTGGCCCCCATCCCGGGCCGTCGGTCTCGATCCGGAAGCGGTCGAGCAGCAGGTTGAGGCCCGCGCTCGCCCCGATCTCGAACAGACGCACGGGGAGCGGGTGGCGCCCAACCGCCACATGGAGCGCAGCCGACAGGGCCGCGGCCCGCCCGACCTCGTTCGTCTGCACCGGGGCGTCCATCACGGCCCGGATCCGCTCGGGGTCGCCGGCCGCCATCTCCCGGGCCGCATCGACGGCCCGTTCGGGATCGATGACCCCGCCTGCCGACGGCAGCCACGGCCGGAGCGGGCAGGTCGGGTCGGTGAGGGCGATGCGATGGATCGCACCCACCAGCCGCAGCGGCAGGTTGGAACGTTCGGGATCGGCCCGATCCCCGAGGAGCAGACGGCCGAGCGGGCCCGGCGGGTCACGGTCGAGATCGGCGGCGGCCGCCCCGATCACCGCAGCCCAGGTCGTACCGCCCGCGGCACCGCAGGTGCGGGCCTGCGCGAGCGCGAACTCGCGCGGACGATCGCCGTCGTCGCCCGGCTCAGACGAGCTCGACCGCATCGCCGACCCGGATCTCACCCGGCTCGGCTACGTCGAGATACACGCCGAGGTGGTTCGGGAACGCGGCGTTGAGATCGTTCATGGCCGAGAACAGGCCGGGCTGCCGTTCGAGACCCGGCTGGGCGCGCAGCGGCATCGCGCAGCGCACCGTCGGCTGACGCACGGTGAGCACCGCGCCGCCGAGCCGCAGGTCACGACCGACCCAGCCGTCCTCGGCGAAGGGCTCGAGCGCACCGCCGATCACGATGTTCGGCCGGAACCGCCGGATGTCCCAATCGAGATCGGGTCGCGCCGCCGCGCAGTGCGCAAGGGTCGCGGCGCTCACGATGTGCACCGGCGCCCAGTCGAAGAAGGTGCCCTTCGGTGCCGGGATGTCGAAGAATTCGGCTTCGTCGTTCGGCGGATCGAGGGTCATCTGGTACTGCTGCTCGGTGTCGGGGCCCACCCGGGCGGGCTCGACCGCGTGACCGAGCCAGGCCGAGAGCCGGTCGGCGGCATCGGCCGCGTCGAGCGCGACGCGCGAGCCGTCGGGCAGCACGATCTCGTCCTCGTGACCGGTGGCCTCGAGCAGCCGACCGAAGCGCTTCGCCGACGCGAGACGACCCGCTTCGCGGTCGATCAGCCCGACGCTCCGGTCGCCGACCACGCCGAGGGGCCCGACGGAGATCACGTCGACCGGATGCCCTTGCATCGACTTCACCGGATAGCGCCAGAGCGCCTCGACTCCCGGGGTCGCAGCCATGACCCCATCCTAGGGTGTGCGTCGCACCGAAGGCGGGGAAACGAGGGGGCGGTGGGGACACGAGGAGGGGGTTCGTGACCGTCGCGATCTGGCTGCTCGTCGCCTTCGTCGGCGTCGCCACGATCGTGTGGGGCGCCGAGACCTTCGCCGAGCACCTCGCGACCGCCTCGACCCGCCTCGGCGTCTCGACCTTCGCGCTCGCACTCCTCCTCGCGGGCGCCGAGCCCGAGGAGCTCGCGACCGCGGTCACCGCTTCGCTGCGGAACGCGCCCGCCATCGCGATCGGCGACGTGATCGGGGCGAACGTCGCGATCTGCTGCGTCGCGCTCGGCGCCGCCGCGCTCGTGGCGCCGATCCCGTTCGGCCGAGCCGTGCGTCGGTACGCCGGGGCGGGGGTGCCGGCCGGGCTCCTCGCTGCGGCGTTCGCCTGGGACGGTACGGTCTCGCGGGTCGAAGGCGCAGTGCTCGTCGCTGCGTACGGCGCGTTCGTCGGCACGATCTGGGCCCTCGAACGACGACCGCCGACGCTCGGCGAGACGGGCGAGCTCGACGAGGTGCGCGCCGACGGCCGGGTCGGGACCGAGTTGGCCCTCGTCATCGCCGGCGTCACCGCGATGGCGATCGGCTCGGTCGCGCTCGTCGAGGGGGTGCGCCGGGTAAGCGGGATCGAGGCCACCCAGGGCCGACTCGGGCTCGTCGTCGTCGGTCTCGCCACCTCGTTCGAGCTCGTGGTGCTCGCCCGTTCGTCGGCGCGCCGCGGGATCACCACCGCCGTGGTGGCCGCGGTGGTCGGCTCGTTCACCTACAACGTCACGATGACCCTCGGGGCCGGCGCACTGGCCCGCCCGCTGCGGCTCGCCGATCCGTCACTGCTCCGCGGCCCGTGGGTCGCCATGCTCCTCGCGCTCGTGCTCACCCTCGCCCTGAGCGCACGGTCCCACGAGCTCGGGCGACGTTCCGGCCTCGCGCTCCTCGCCGGTTACCCCGTGTTCGTGGCCTTCGTGCTCACCAGTACCCGGACATGAGCTCGGTCGCCCACGACGGCTGATGCACGGTGCCCCGAGCGCCGAACTCGACGAGGTGGGGCTTCACATCGAGCACCGGCGTGCCGTCGACCGCGTCGAGACCGCCGACCCGGAGCACCATGCCGTCGACACCGACGATCCGGCAGGTGGTCAGGCCGAGCCGGTTCGGTCGGTCCTTGACGCGCTGGGCGAAGATGCCGACCTCGGGCCAGTCGGGGTTGCCTCGGGGTCGGCGCAGCATTCGGGTCACGTCCCCGACGGCCCGATCGAGCAGCGTGATCACGACGCAGTGGCTGAAGGCTTCGAGGCCCCGCCACGCCCGCTCGTCGAACGGGGGCAGCAGCTCGCTCGCCGCGTGCTCGGCGTCCCACCCGTCGTCGCTGACCTCGCTGCGGGTCGACACCACCCGACCCACGGGCACCATCTCGAACCGTTCCATCGCAGGCACCTCCGTCGCCGCTCCGCACCCCGACGGTAGGGCCCGGTGCGAGCGGTCGGCCCGACCACCGCGATCATGCGGAGGTGAGCCGCCGCGACGACGCCCTACCCGCGGCGGCCGACAAGGCGGTCGTCGTCGAGGCGATGTTCGACCGGATCGCCCCGCGCTACGACCGCATGAACCGTCTGCTCTCGTTGGGGCTCGACGGGCGGTGGCGCCGCCGGACCGTCTCGACCCTCGGACTCGAACCGGGCAGCCGCGTGCTCGACCTCGCCTGCGGCACCGGCGACCTCTGCCGTGAGCTCGGCGCCCGGCACCTCGCCGCCATCGGGATCGACGTCTCCACCGGGATGCTGGAGCACGCCCGCACGGCGGCCCCGCTCGTCCGGGCCGACGTCACCGCGCTCCCTGTGCCCGACGCCGGCGTCGACGGCGTCACCTGCGGGTTCGCCATGCGGAACTTCACCGACCTCCGTGCGTTCCTCGCCGAGTGCGCTCGCGTCGTGCGGCCGGGCGGACGGATCGCGCTCCTCGAGGTGGCCGAGCCCCGCAATGCCGTCCTGCGCCGCGGCCACGCGATCTGGTTCCGGCGGGTCGTGCCCTTCGTGGGCGGCCTGCTCGCCGACCGGGCCGCCTACGCCTACCTGCCGCAATCGACCGTCTACCTGCCTGCACCCGACGAGCTCACTGCGCTCGTCACCGCCGCCGGATTCGAGCACGTGCGCCGGGAACTCCTCGCGCCGGGTGCCGCCCAGCTCGTGACCGCGACCCGTCGGTTCCCGCAGCGCGCCTGACCACGGAGCCCGGCCCGGGCCGGAGGTGGACGAGATCGCGACGGCCGCCCGCCGGGCCGGTGCCCGGGTGGTGCGGGAGCCGGCCCCCACGTTCTCCGGGGGCGACGCCGGGTGCTTCCTCGACCCCGACGGCCACCTGTGGGAGATCGCCCACAACCCGGACTTCCCCCTGGGTGCCGACGGCTCGCTCACCATCCCCGATTTCGGGACGCCCGCGAGCGACGACTGAGCCGTCGTCGCTCCGGGCGCGCCCGACCTCAGGATCGGGACCGGCCCGGGTTGGCCTGCTCGCCGTCGAAGCGACCGGCCGGCCGGAGGGTGCGGTACGCGGCAACGACCGGCTCGAGCTCGGCCGGCGTGCAGCCGTGCAGGATCACGCCGTCGGCCCCGAGGTCGAACTGGCCGAGCACGCGGCGGGCGCACGCGTCGGGCGTTCCCGTCGCGCTCGCCTCGAGCCACTCGTCGGGCAGTAGATCCCGGATCTGCGTGAGCTGCTCGGTGGTGGCCACCGCGTCGATCGCGCCGCCGACCGCCGTGACCACCTCAGCGGCCCGGAAGCGCTCGAGCGCCGCCGGATCCCAGCCGTTGACACGCACCATGAGGTCGCCGTAGCCCTGCAGGTAGGTAGCCAGCCGACCGGTGAGCTTCTTCAGCCGAGCCGCCTCGTCGAGGTGATCGCCGACGGTCGCCAGCACCGACCACACCCGCACCGATTCCGGGTCGCGTCCGGCCTGCTCGGCCCCGCGTCGCACCGCAGCCACGCTGCGGGCCAACGCCGCGTCGGAGAAGAACGTGTGGAGGACGACGGCGTCGGCGATGCTCCCGGCGAGCTCGAGCGTGCGCTCGCCGAGCACGGTGAGGAGCACCGGGATGTCCTCGCGATACGTCGGATCGAGGCACAGGAGCGGGAAGCGGCCGGCCGGGCCGTCGTGTCCGACGACGACCTCGCCCGCCCAGAGCCGGCGCAACAGCGCGACGACGTCGGTCATCTGCGCGCCGGTGATCTTCGGCAGCCCCATGATCCCGAACAGCGCATCGAAACCGCGCCCGAGCCCGAGGGTGAAGCGGCCGCCCGTGAGCCGATGCATCGTGACCGCGAACGTGGCCGTCACGAGCGGGTGCCGGGTGTTGTGATTGGTGGCGGCGGTCGCGATGCCGAGCTGCTCGGTGCACGCCCCGACCGCGCCGCAAAGGGTCGCGGCATCCTTGGTGTTGAAGCGCTCGGACACGAAGGCCGAACCGAGGCCGAGCCGCTCGCCGTCGGCGACCTCGGTCACGAGGTCGCGGGGCGTGGCCGAATGGCCGGCCAGGACGTAGAAGCCGAGTTCGTTCAGCCGGGCATCACTCACCGGCGCATCCTGCCCCAGGAGGTCAGCCGACCACCACTGCAGCCGAGGGCGACGACCGCAGCCCCGTCCCCCGGGAGTTCACGGCCTCAACCGCGAACGTGTAGGTGACGCCCGTCGAGAGCCCGGTCACCACCCGGGTCGTCGCCGAAGCATCGAACGTGCGGACCGGGCGGGCCACGCCACCCACGTACGGGGTGACGAGGTACCCGGTCACCGGTGCGCCGTTCGTGACGAGCGGGGCCAGCCAGGCCACCGTCGCCGACTTCGTACCCGTGACCGCGCTCACGTTCCGCGGCGCAGTCGGGGCCCCCACCCGCACCGCCGGACCGACCGCCGACCACGGTCCCGGGCCCGCCGCGCTCACCGCCCGCACGGTGAAGACGTAGCTCTGGCCGTTCACGAGCCCGGTGATCGTCGGCACCGCCCCGGCGAGGAACACGCGCGGGGTGAGCGGCACCGAACCGAGGAAGGGCGTGACCGTGTACGAGGTGATCGACGCGCTGCCACTGCTCACCGGCTCGGTCCAGAGCAGCACCGCCCGACCGTCCCCGGGGATGCCGGCGGGAGGTCCGGGAGCACCCGGCACCGCGGTCGGTCCGACCGTGATCGGAGTCATCGCCGCGCTCACCGGTCCGGTGCCGACCGCGTTCCGGGCCGCCACCCGGAAGGAGTAGGCGGCGCCGTTGGTGAGGCCCGTGAACAGCCGGGAGGTCGCCGGCGCGGCCACGATCGCCGGGGCGAGGGCGATGCCGTTGCGTACCGGCGTGACGACGTACGCGGTCACCGGCGAGCCGCCGTTCGCGGCCGGGGCCGTCCAGGTCGCCGTGGCCCGACCCGACGCGGCAACCGCTCGCACCGCGGTCGGCGCGATCGGCACGCCCACGCTCACCGCCGCCGATCCGGCCGACGCGGCGCCGGTGCCGATCGCGTTCACCGCGGCCACGGTGAAGGTGTACGCGGCCAGGTTGGTGAGGCCGGTGATGACTTGGGTCGTGGCGGTCGACACGAACGACCGGGGCGCCTGCCCGACCCCGTTGCGGGTCGGGGTCACGACGTAGCCGGTGATCACCGAACCACCGTTCGCGAGCGGGGCCGTCCAGGAGACGGTCGCCGACGCCGCCCCCGGCACCGCGCTCGGGGCGCCGGGTGTCCCGGGTGTCGTGGGCAGCGCCAGCGGCGCGGAGAGCGCCGACTCGGGACCGGTCCCGACGAGGTTCGTCGCCGAGACCCGGCAGCGGTACGAACGGGCGTTGGTGAGGCCGGTCACCACGATGGGGCTCGCCGCGCTCACGACCGAGCCCGGAGCTCCGCCGTTCGTCGATGCGCAGGATGCTGTGAACGACAGGTTCGTGAACGTGCCGGTCGCCGCCGGAGTGAAGGCGACGGTCACCCGGGCGTTGCCCGCCGTCACCCCCGTGACCGTCGGCGCCGCGGGCACGATCCGGCCGGTGACCGCCGCGGCGGCGAGACGAGCCCGCACCGTGTCGTACGCCGGCTTCGCCGCGTACGCGGCGTCGAACAGCAACGGACGAGTGGGGATCGGGAACGTGCCCAGGCCGTCGAGCCAGGTCGACGCATCGGTGATGCCCCAGGTGGTCACCTCGGTGCAACCGTCGAGGGCCAGGCACGCATCGACGACCTTGCCGTACTCGACGGCCTGCTTCGTGAAGGCGGCGGCGTCGGTCGGCGAGGTCGGCACGTCGAGCTCGGTCACCGCCACCTCGAGCCCGAGGTCGGTGAAGTCACGTAGCTGCTCGGCGAAGGCCACCACGTCGAGGCTCTGGTTGGGCAGCCGATGGGTCTGAATGCCGACCCCGTCGATCGGCACCCCGTCGGCGACCAGGTCGGCGACCAGTGCGAGCAGGGCGGCGTGCTTGCCCGGCACCCAGTCGGAGCCGTACTCGTTGAGCCACAGCTCGGCCGTCGGATCGGCGGCACGGGCCGCGGCGAAGGCCTCGGCGATCCAATCGGCGCCGAGCGTCCAGTAGACGGAGGTCGACGGTCCGGTGCCGAAGCTCGCGAGCGGCTCGTTCACGACGTCCCAGCGGTGGACCCGGTCCTCGTAGCGGTTGACGACCGTGGTGATGTGGTCCTGCATGACCGAGCGCAGGTCGTTCGGGTCGGTGATCGCCTTCACCCACGCCGGGGTGTACGTGTCCTGGGCCCACACGAGCGTGTGCCCGCGCACCTCCATGCCGTGCGCGACGGCGAAGTCGACGACCGTGTCGGCCGCCGTGAACGAATAGCTCCCGCGCGACGGCTGGAGCGCGTACCACTTCATCGCGTTCTCGGGCGTGAGCGAGCCGAACTCGCGGGCGAGGACGGTCGAGTAGTCGGCGTCCGCCGTCTCGGCCGCCTCGGCCGTCGCGCCGATCCGCACCCCGGCGAGGACCGCGAGCTCACGCAGGGTGCACGACGCCGGGGTCGTCGGTACGCAGCCGACGGCGGCTGCCGGAGCCGGGGCCGGACCGAGCGCAACCAGCCCGAGCACGA
>JBJSXF010000044.1:0-3910 GCA_046086225.1 Actinomycetota bacterium
GTCCCCCGGATCGGTGCGGCCGACCTCCTCGTCGTGCCGGTGTTCTCCGGGCGCCGACCCGGTCCCGGTGCCGAGCTCGTCGACGGAGCGATGGACGGTGGCCTCGCCGCCTTCATGGAGGAAGCGGGCTTCGACGGGGCCGCGGGTGAGTATCTCGCCGTGCCGACCAGTGGTCGGCTGCCGGTGCGGGCTGCGATCCTGCTCGGTCTCGGAACCAGTGACGCCGTCTCGCCCGATGCGCTCCGGCGCGCCGGCGCCGCCTTGGCCCGGCGTTCCTCGCGGGCGGGCACCGTGGTCACGACCCTGCTCGATGCCGCCGCACCCGGGGTCGACCCGGTGGTCGCGGTCCAGGCTCTCGCCGAGGGGATCGTGCTCGGTGCCTACCGCTTCACGCGTTACCGCTCGGGGGCGACGCCGTCGGCGCTGAAGCGGGTGAAGGTGGTGCACCGGGCGTCGGCCGGGCTCCGGGCCGCGCTCGCCCGTGGCGTCCGGGTCGGCGAGGCCGTGTGCTTCGCCCGTGATCTGGTCAACGAGCCGGCCGCGGCGAAGGCACCCGACGACCTCGCGCGCACCGCCCGTCGCATCGCCCGGCAATCGGGCCTCAAGGTGCAGGTGCTCAGTGGTGAACAGCTCGTGCGCGAGCGCATGGGCGGCGTGCTCGGAGTCGGCGGCGGCTCCGACCGACCGCCCCGGTTCGTGCGCTTGGAGTGGAGCCCGCCGCGGGCTCGGGCGACCCTCGCCCTCGTGGGCAAGGGAGTCGTGTTCGACTCGGGTGGGCTGTCGCTCAAGACCGCGAGCGGCATGGAGACGATGAAGACGGACATGTCGGGAGCGGCCGCGGTGCTGGCCGCCATGTCGGTGTGTCGCGATCTCGGGGTGAAGATCCGGGTCGTGGCGTACGTGCCGCTTGTGGAGAACATGCCGAGCGGCCGGGCGATGCGGCCGGGCGATGTGCTCACGATGCGCAACGGCACGACGGTCGAGGTACTCAACACCGACGCCGAAGGCCGGCTCATCCTCGCCGATGCGTTGGCGTATGCCGTCGACGAGGAGCCCGATGCGATCGTCGATCTCGCCACGCTCACCGGCGCGGTGACCATGGCGCTCGGCGAGCGGATCGCGGGGCTCATGGGCACGAACGACCGCTGGACCACGGCGGTCGCCGAGGCGGCGGCCCGGTCGGGTGAGCGGGTGTGGACGCTGCCGCTGCCCGACGACTACCGCCGGGTGCTCGACTCCGAGGTTGCCGACCTCCGCAACATCGCGACGGGCGGCGGTGCGGGCACGATCACCGCGGGGCTGTTCCTCCGCGAGTTCGCGGGGGCCGTGCCCTGGGCCCACCTCGACATCGCGGGCACGGCCCGGGCTTCGGCCGACGACGGCGAGATCGCGAAGGGCGGCACCGGGTTCGGGGTGCGGCTGCTCGTGGAACTCGCCCGCACGTTCGAGGCGCCGAGCCGGTGAGGCGGCCCGCCGCGCTGATCCTCGCCCTGCTCCTCGGGGCGCTGGTCGGCACCGCGTGCGGAGGCTCGTCGGACTCCGAGCCCGCACCGGAAGCCCCGCCGGTCGACCTGCGGGGCCGGGCCGCGGTGCGGGTCGTCGCCGTCGACAACCGCTTCGAGCCGGCTCGGATCCGTATCGATCCGGGCACGGCCGTGACCTGGGTGAACGAAGGGGCCATGGCGCACAACGTGCGCAAGGCGGCCGATGCGCTCGACTTCGGTGCGCCGTTCGGGGTCGACACCGCCGACTTCGGGCCGGGGGCCGAGTACACGTTCCGGTTCACCGAGGCCGGGGTCTTCCCGTACGCGTGCACGATTCACACGCTCATGAACGGCGTGGTGGTCGTGGGCGCGGCGCCGTTCCCGGTTCCCGCTTCCGGCGGCTGAGCCCGGGGGTCAGTGCTTCGTGGTGCTGCCGTCGGCGAGCACCGCGTGGGGGAGGCAGTGCTCGTCGTACTCGGCGATCACGATCTCGGCTCCGTCGCTGCAGGCCGGGCACGTGGGGTCGCGGCGCACCTTGAACGTGCGGAAACTCTGCTCGAGTGCGTCGTAGGCGAGGAGACGGCCGCGGAGCGGCTCACCCAGATCGAGGATGATCTTGAGTGCCTCGAGGGCCTGCACCGAGCCGACGATGCCGGGCAGCACGCCGAGCACGCCGGCCTCGGCGCATGACGGCGCCAGCTCGGGCGGCGGGGGCTCGGGGAGCAGGCAGCGGTAGCAGGGGCCGTTGTACGGGTCGAAGACGGTGACCTGGCCCTCGAACCGGAAGATCGAGCCGTGCACCACCGGCACTCGCTTGAGCAGCGACGCGTCGTTCAGGAGGTAGCGGGTGGGGAAGTTGTCGGTGCCGTCGACCACGACGTCGTAGCCGTCGATGATGTCGAGGATGTTGTCGGCTCCGAAGCGCACGTCGTAGGTGACGATGTTCACGTCGGGGTTGAGGGCGGTGAGGGTCTTCTTCGCCGAGTCGACCTTGCGGTCGCCCACCCGCTCGATGTTGTGGAGGATCTGGCGCTGCAGGTTCGACGCGTCGACGATGTCCATGTCGACGATGCCGATCGTGCCGACGCCCGCGGCGGCGAGGTAGAGCGCGGCGGGTGAGCCGAGGCCACCGGCGCCGAGCATCAGCACCTTGGCCTCGAGGAGCTTCAGCTGACCGGCTTCGCCGACCTCGGGCAGGAGGAGGTGGCGGTGGTAGCGGTTGCGCTGCTCGGGGCTCATCGTGGCCGGCGTCAGCCAGGGGCGCCCTTCGTCCTTCCAACGCCCGAAGCCACCCGCCATCGAGACGACGTCGGCGTACCCCATCTGCTCGAGCGCTTCGGCGGCGAACGCCGAGCGGGCGCCGCCCGCGCAGTAGACGACCACCGGCGCCGAACGGTCGGGGACGAGGTTCTCGACCTTCAGCTCGAGGAAGCCGCGCGGGATGAACACCGCGCCGGGGATGGCGCCCTGCTCCCACTCGTCGAGCTCACGGCAGTCGATGAAGGTGGCGCCGCCGAGGGACTCCTCGGCCTCGGCCGGGGTCACCTCCCGGATCCGGGCCTTGGTGGACTGCAGGAGCTCGCGGAACGTGGCCATGGGGTCAAAATCCTACCGCCGGAGTCGACATTTCCCAAGGCCGGGACTCCCGGCGGGCGTCGGCAGGTCGGAGCCCGCTCCCGGGGTCGATCGCCGCCGGTTGCGCCGGACCGGTTGCGGCTCAGATGCGGGCCGCGAGCGCGGGCAGCACCTCGCCGAGCCGGTCGCGGAGAACCACGTCGGCGACGGTGTCGAAGGGCGTGGGCTCGCCGTTCACGATCACGAGCCGAGCCCCGGCCCGCAGGGCGATCTCGGGGAGCGCGGCGGCCGGGGAGACACCGAGCGACGTGCCGAGAGCGAGGAACACGTCGGCGGTCTCGGCCGCCCGGGTCGCCCGCTCGAGATCGGCGACGACGAGCGACTCGCCGAAGCTGATCGTCGCCGACTTCAGGATCCCACCGCAGGCGGTGCACGGCGGATCGGCCTCGCCGGCTGCCACCCGGGCCAGGGTGTCGGCCATCGGGCCGCGCCAGTCGCAGGTCGTGCACTTGGCTTGCCGCACGTTGCCGTGGATCTCGATGACCCGCTCCGGGTCCTGACCGGCGGCGTGGTGCAGGCCGTCGACGTTCTGGGTGACGAGCACGTGGAGCGCGTCGCTCCGCTCGAGCGTGACGAGCGCGCGGTGCGCGTCGTTGGGCTCGGCCTCGCGCATTGGGCTGTCGAGCCGCATGCGCCACGCGCGCTCGCGCACGGCGGGCTCGGCGAGGTAGACGTCGATCGTCGCCATCCGCTCGGCCGAAGGGTCGCGGGTCCAGACGCCCTGGGGGCCGCGGAAGTCGGGGATCCCCGATTCGGTGGAGATGCCCGCCCCGGTGAGGGCCACGACCCGC
>JBJSXF010000045.1:0-5780 GCA_046086225.1 Actinomycetota bacterium
CGGCTCGAACGTCTACCCGGCCGAGGTCGAGGCGGCGATCGACGAGCATCCGGCGGTGAGCTCGAGCGCCGTGATCGGTCTCCCCGACGACGATCTCGGCAACCGTATTCACGCGATCGTGCAGACCGCCGACGGCGCGGCACTGCCGATCGACGCGCTCCGGGACCACCTCGCCACCCGTTTGGTGCGCTACAAGATCCCGCGCTCGTTCGAGTTCACGGCCGATCCGCTGCGCGACGACGCGGGCAAGGTGCGGCGCTCGGCGTTGCGGCAGGAACGCATCGGCTGACGGGTACGATCCGGCCATGCCCGCCACGATCGACTTCGATCTCTTCGACGCCGACAACCACTACTACGAGGCGACCGACGCCTTCACCCGGCACTTGCCCGCCGCCCGCCGCAACCTCGTGCAGTGGGCCGAGATCGACGGCAAGGAGCGGCTCCTCGTCGCGGGCAAGGTGTTCCGCTTCATCCCCAACCCGACGTTCGATCCCGTCGCCCGACCGGGATGCCTCGATGCCTACTTCCGAGGCAAGGAAGCGGCTGACGATATCCGGCACGCGTTCGGGGAACTCGAGCCGATCAGCCCCGCCTACCGCGATCCGGCAGCCCGGATCGAGGTCATGGATGCGCAGGGGATCGAGGGCTGCTTCATGTTCCCGACCCTCGGGGTCGGGGTCGAGGAGGCCCTGCTGCACGATGTCGACGCGCTCTACGACGCGTTTCGCGCGTTCAACGAGTGGCTGCTCGACGACTGGCAGTACAACTACCTCGACCGGATCTTCGCTGCGCCGTACATCCCGATGCAGCGCCCCGCCCTCGCGGCCGAGCTCGTCGACCGGGCCCTCGCGAACGGCGCCCGGGTCGTGGTGATGCGGGCCGGTCCGGTGCGGGGCCCGTCGTTCTCCCGGTCGCCGGGCGACCCGATCAACGACGGCATCTGGGCCCGTCTCGCCGAGGCCGGCGTCCTCGTCGCCTACCACTCGGGCGACTCGGGTTACGGGCGCTACGCCGACGACTGGGGCGGGGCGGGTGACTTCCAGGCGTTCCGCAACAACCCGTTCCGCAACATCACCTCGTCGCACCGACCGATCTACGACACCGTGGCCGCCCTCGTCTGCCACGGCGTGTTGCGCCGCCATCCCAACCTCCGGATCGCGACGATCGAGAGCGGCTCGGAGTGGGTGCCCGAGCTGGTCCGAGCCTTGAGGAAGTCGTATGCGCAGGTGCCGGCGGCGTACGACCGGATCGACCCGATCGACCAGCTCCGCGAACACGTCTGGGTGTCGCCGTACTACGAGGACGATCTCGTCGAGCTGCGCGACGCGATCGGTGCCGACCGGATCATCTTCGGATCCGACTACCCCCACGCCGAAGGGCTGGCCGAGCCCCGATCGTTCGTCGGCGACCTCGCCGGCTTCGCCGACGACGAGGTGCGGCTCGTGATGCGCGAGAACGCGCTCGCCCTCTCGCGGCGGAAGCCGTCGGCGGCGTGACCCGGCTGATCTTCCACATCACCACCGCGCCCGAATGGGCGGCGGCCCGCACGGTGGGTTCGCTCTCACCGCCGAGCCTCGAAGCCGAGGGCTTCGTGCACTGCTCGTCGCCGACGCAGGTGACCCGGGTCGCCGACTGGTTCTACCGGGATGTCCCCGACCTCGTGCTGCTGGCGATCGATCCGACCCGGCTCGTGAGCCCGGTGCGCTGGGAGCCTTCGGCCGATGTGCTCGCCGGCGATTTCCCGCACGTCTACGGGCCGATCACCGTCGAGGCGGTCGTCCGGGCCGTGCCGTGGGAGCGCGATGACACGGGCTTCGGGCTCCCCGACGAGCTCCACCACCTGCTCGACGGCTGATGCCGCCGGCATTCAGGCCAGGTCGGGCAGGCCGAGCTCGAGGTTGGCTTCCTCGAGCCCGCCGTCGACCTCGAGCAGCTTGCCGGTGACGAACCCGGCGGCGGGGGAGGCGAGGTAGAGCACGCAGGCGGCGATGTCCTCGGGCTGTCCGAGGCGCTTCAGCGGCGTGCGGCGCACCATCTCGTCGTGGATCTCGGGGTTGTCGAGCACGACCTCGAGGGCGCTCGTCGCGACCGAGCCGACGGCGATCGCGTTCACCCGGATCTTCGGGGCCAGGTCGGCGGCGAGGAGCCGGGTCATGTGGGTGAGAGCGGCCTTGGCCGTGCCGTACGCGACGAAGCCCCGGTCGCGCAGCCGGCCGATCGCCGACGAGATGTTGACCACCGATCCGGCGCCGCTCGCGAGGAGGTGCGGGGTCGCCGCCTTCGTGAGCACGAAGGCCGAGGTCACGTTGAAGTGGAACGACCGCTCGAGGAACCCGGGGCTGGTGTCGAGGAACGGTCGGGGCATGGTGCCGCCCGCGTTGTTGACCACGATGTCGATCCGACCCAGCTCGGCGACCGCTCGGTCGACGATCCCGGCCACGGCGGCGTCGTCGTTGACGTCGCACGGCACGACGGCGGCCCGGCGGCCCCCGGCCCGCACCTCGGCTGCGATCGTCTCGAGCTGCTCGGCGGTCCGGGCGGCGAGCACCACGTCGGCGCCCGCCCCGGCGAGGGCGAGGGCGGAGGCGGCGCCGATCCCGCGGCCCGCGCCGGTGACGATGGCGACCTTGCCGTCGAGGCGGAACGCGGCGAGCGGGTCGGGGAGGCTCACGCCAGGTACCGGCTGATCGTGTCGACGACCGCCGCGGGTTTGTCGCCGCCCTCGCGTTCGATGGTGACCCGCACGACGGCCTGGGCTCCGCCCGGAACGTCCTTCACCTCGAGCACCTCGGCGTTCGCCCGTAGGCGCGAGCCGACCGGGACCGGCGAGGGGAAGCGCACCTTCTCGGTGCCGTAGTTGACGCCCATCGAGATCCCCGAGACGTGCACGAGCTCGGCGAGGAAGTGCGAGGCGAGCGACATCGTGAGGTAGCCGTGCGCGATCGGCGCGCCGAACGGCCCTGCCTTGGCTCGCTCGGTGTCGACGTGGATCCACTGGTTGTCGAGGGTCGCCTCGGCGAACTTGTCGATCTGGTCCTGGGTGACGGTGATCCAGTCGGAGGGTCCGATGGTGTCGCCGACGCCGGCGCGGAGCTCGTCGAGGGATGCGTAGGTCTTGGTCATGGGTGAGAACCCTAGGCGTCGGCCCGCGGGCTCCGCCGGGGCGTCGGCGCTCCCCGGTTCGGTCGTACCCGTCGCGTACGGTGGCGCGATGGCCTCCCGCCCCGGTTCCCGCTCGACGTCCGGCAGTGTCGACCGGGCCTCGGGCCCGTCCGGCCGGGCGACGCGGTCGACGGGGGATCCCGGGTACTCGGCGCAGGACATCCAGGTGCTCGAGGGGCTCGATCCCGTGCGCAAGCGGCCGGGGATGTACATCGGTTCCACCGGTCCGGCGGGTCTGCACCACCTGGTGTGGGAGGTCGTCGACAATGCGGTCGACGAGGCGATGGCGGGTCACTGCTCCCGCATCGACGTCGCCCTCCTCGCCGACGGTGGATGTCGGGTCACCGACGACGGCCGGGGCATCCCGGTCGACGAGCACCCGCAGTACCCCGGCCGATCGGCCGCCGAGGTCGTCCTCACGGTGCTCCACGCCGGCGGCAAGTTCGGGGGCGGCGGCTACAAGGTCTCGGGTGGGCTCCACGGGGTGGGAGTCTCGGTCGTGAATGCGCTCTCGAGTCGACTCGTGCTCGAGATCGACCGGGCCGGCACCACCTACCGGCAGGAGTTCGCCGCGGTCCGCAGTGGGCGCTCGGTGAGTCCCGGGGTCCCGCAGGCCCCGCTCGTCGCCGTCGGCTCGTCGAAGCGGGGTCGCACGGGCACGAGCGTCACTTTCTGGCCCGACCCCGAGGTGTTCGAGGAGACCGATTTCCGGTTCGCGACGGTCGCCGAGCGGCTCCAGATCATGGCCTTCCTCAACCGGGGGCTCACGATCGTGCTCACCGACGAGCGGCCGGGGCGCAAGGAGTCGATCACCTTCCACAACGAGGCGGGCATCGTCGACTTCGTGCGGCACCTCAACGCGGCGAAGGAGCCGCTGTTCGCCGACATCGGGTACCACGCCGAGTCCGACGCAGCGGGCGAGGTCGAGCTCGCGTGGCAGTGGAACACCGGCTACCACGAGGGGCTCCACTCCTTCGCCAACGGCATCTCCACGACCGAGGGTGGCATGCACGCCGAGGGCTTCAAGCGGGCGGTCACCCAGGTGGTCAACCGCTACGCCAAGCAGCGCAACTTGCTGAAGGGCAAGGAGACCACGTTCCAGGGCGATGACGTCCGCGAGGGCCTCACCGCGATCGTGTCGGTGAGGCTCGCCGAGCCCCAGTTCGAGGGGCAGACGAAGGCGAAGCTCGGCAACACCGAGATGCGCTCGCTCGTGGAGCGGGCCACCAACGAGGGACTCGCCCGCTGGCTCGAGGAGCACCCGAACCCGGCCAAGGCCATCGTGCTGAAGGCGGCGAACGCGGCCCGGGCCCGCACGGCGGCCAAGCAGGCCCGTGACCTCACCCGGCGCAAGACCGCCCTCGACGGGGTCGGCATGCCCGACAAGCTCGCCGACTGCGCGGCCCGCTCGCGGGAGGATGCCGAGCTCTTCATCGTGGAGGGCGATTCGGCGGGCGGATCGGCCCGTGATGCCCGCGACCCGCGCAACCAGGCGATCTTGCCGTTGCGGGGCAAGATCCTGAACGTCGAGCGGGCCGCGCTCGACAAGGTCGTCGCCAATACGGAGATCCAGGCGCTCGTCGCCGCCATCGGGGGTGGGGTCGGCCACGACTTCGATCTCGACCGCGTGCGCTACGGCCGCGTCGTGATCCTGGCCGACGCCGACGTCGACGGCGGCCACATCCGCACGCTCCTCATCACCTTCTTCTTCCGCCAGATGCGACCGCTGGTCGAGAGCGGCCGGCTGTACGTCGCCCAGCCGCCCCTGTTCTCGGTCGAGATCGGGGGCCGCAAGGTCTACGTGCCCGACGAGGCGGCCCGGCAGCGGATCCTCGCCGAGCACTCGAGCAAACAACTCGCCTTCGCGCGGTTCAAAGGGCTCGGGGAGATGGATCCGCCCGAGCTGCGCGAGACCTGCATGGATCCGGCGACCCGCAATCTCGTGCGCCTCGACCTCGATCAGGAGGTCATCGCCGACGAGGTGATCGGGCGGCTCATGGGCGACGACGTCGACGCCCGCCGCTCGTGGATCCAGCACAACGCACGCGACGTCCGTTTCCTCGACGTCTGACCGCCCGGGAGTGGTGCGATGGCCCGCCGCAAGGCTGCGAACCAACTGAGCCTCGAGGCACCGCCCGACGCGGTGATCACGACGCGCACCCTCGCCGAGGAGGTCGAGGCCGCATTCCTCGAGTACTCGATGAGCGTCATCGTCTCGCGGGCGCTCCCCGATGTGCGCGACGGTCTGAAGCCGGTGCACCGCCGCATCCTCTGGGCGATGCACGACGCGAACCTCCGGCCCGACCGTCCGTTCGTGAAGTGCGCCCGGGTCGTGGGCGACGTCATGGCCAACTACCACCCGCACGGCGACAGCGCGATCTACGACGCCCTGGTTCGCATGGGGCAGTGGTTCTCGCTGACTGCGCCCCTCGTCGACAAGCACGGCAATTTCGGCTCGCCCGCCGATCCGCCGGCCGCCTCCCGTTACACCGAGTGTCGACTGTCGCCGGTCGCGATGGAGCTCCTCGCCGGCATCGACGAGGGAACCGTCGACGTCGAGCCCAACTACGACGCTTCGGGCTCGGAGCCGGTCGTGCTGCCCGCCCGATTCCCCAACC
>JBJSXF010000046.1:0-15108 GCA_046086225.1 Actinomycetota bacterium
TCATCGGGCCGAACGACCTCGTGTTCGACGCGACCGGCGGCATGTGGTTCACCGATCACGCCCGGCGCGAAGGCCGGGTGCAGCACCTGGGTTCCGTCTACTACGCCCGGCCCGACGGCTCGTCGATCCGGGAGGTGGCCTTCCCGCTCGAATCCCCGAACGGCATCGGGCTCTCGCCCGACGGTTCGGTGCTCTACGCGGCCGAGACCCATACGGGCCGGGTGCTCGCGTGGGACGTCACCGGGCCGGGGGAGCTCGCCCAGGGTCCGGGGGGCGCGGCGTCGCGCGTGCTGTGCGGGCTCCCCGGCCACCAGCTCCTCGACTCGCTCGGGGTGGACGCCGACGGGAACGTCGTGGTGGCGACGCTCGTCACCGGCGCGCTCACCGTGATCGCGCCCGACGGCACGATCCTCGAGCAGGTCGCGACCGGTGACCCGATGACGACGAACGTCTGCTGGGGCGGTGACGATCTGCGCACGGCCTACGTGACCTGCTCGGCCACCGGTCGGCTGGTGGCGCTGCCGTGGCCCCGGCCCGGGCTGCGCCTCGCGTTCGCCTGAGTCGCCCGGCGTCCCGTCGCCGAACGGGGCGACGCCCCTAACGTGGGCGGCCCCGGGCCGCCGTGCCCGATCCGTCACCGAACCCGATCAGGAGTCGCCTCGTGGGACCGCTCTCCGGTGTGAAGATCGTCGAGCTCGCGGGCATCGGCCCCGGCCCGTTCGCCGGGATGATGCTCTCCGACATGGGAGCCGACATCGTGCGGGTCGACCGGGCCGCGGCGGTCAACCCGGCTGTATTCGGGCATCCCAACTTCGAGCTCATGAACCGTGGGCGCCGGTCGATCGGCGTCGACCTGAAGCACCCCGAGGGGCGGGAGGTCGTGCTCCGACTCGTCGAGCAGGCCGACGCCCTCATCGAGGGCTTCCGGCCCGGGGTGACCGAGCGCCTCGGCCTCGGGCCCGATGACTGCCACGCCCGCAACCCGCGGCTCGTCTATGGGCGCATGACCGGCTGGGGCCAGGACGGCCCGATGGCGCACGCGGCGGGGCACGACATCAACTACATCGCGCTGGCCGGGGCGCTCGCCCACTTCGCCCGCGACGGCGTGCAGCCGACCCCGCCGATCAACCTCGTCGGCGACTTCGGCGGGGGCGGGATGCTCCTCGCCTTCGGCATCGTCTGCGGGATCCTCGAGGCGCGCGGATCGGGGCAGGGCCAGGTGATCGACGCGGCCATGGTCGACGGTGCGGCCGCGCTCATGGCCATGGTGTGGAGCTTCCGGAAGCTCGGCATCTGGGACGAGTCCCGGCCGGGCACCAACCTGCTCGACACCGGCGCGCCGTTCTACGACACCTACGAGACCGCCGACGGCAAGTGGATCTCGATCGGGTCGCTCGAGGTGCAGTTCTACGCCGAGCTCATCGAGAAGCTCGGGCTGGCCGGCGCGGAACTCCCGGCTCAGAACGACCGCGAGCGCTGGCCCGAGCTGCGGGAAGCGTTCGCGACCGCGTTCCGTTCGAAGACCCGGGCCGAGTGGGACGAGATCATGCTCGGCAGCGACGTCTGCTACGCCCCGGTGTTGACGATGACCGAGGCGATCGACGATCCGCACCTGCGGGCCCGGGCGACGGTGATCGACCGCGACGGTGTCGAGCAGCCCGCCCCGGCCCCCCGCTTCAGCCGCACTGCGCCCGAGATCGTGCGGGATGCGCCCTGGCCGGGGCAGCACACCGACGGGGTGCTCGGCGACTGGGGGCTCGGGGCCGACGAGATCGCGGCCCTGCGCTCGTCCGGCGCGGTCGCCTGACCTCGTCGGGCCTTGCGGCGACGTCCGCTGCGTCCGGGTCAGGACTCACCGCAGCAGTCGAGGACGCGGTCGAGGCTCCTTCGGAGCGTGTCCTCGTCGTCGGCCACGACGGTCACGTGCCCGACCTTGCGACCGGGGCGGGGATCCTTGCCGTAGTCGTGGAGGTGGGCGCCGGGGATCCGGAGCACCGTGGCCGCGTCGGGCATCGTGCCGATGCAGTTGACCATCGCCGCCGGTCGGGGTGCGTCGGTGGGGCCGAGCGGTAGCCCGACGATGGCGCGCACGTGGTTCTCGAACTGGCTCGTGCGTGCCCCCTCGATGGTCCAGTGTCCCGAGTTGTGTACCCGGGGCGCGATCTCGTTGGCGAGGAGGTCGTCACCGACCTGGAACAGTTCGACGCAGCACACGCCGACGTAGTCGAGATTCTCGAGGAGCGGCCGGATGCAGGCCTCGGCCCGGGCTTGGAGCGCGGCGTCGAGCCCGGGGGCGGGCGCCCGGGTGACGCGCAGGATGCCGTCCCGATGGGTGTTCTCCACGGCCGGCCAGCACCGCACCTCGCCGTCCCGGCCGCGCACGGCCACGATCGACAGCTCACGGTCGAAGGGGACGAAGCCCTCGAGCACGAGATCACGCCCGCCGAGGTCGGTGCAGGCGACGGGGGCGTCGCGACTCGTGCGCAGCCCGGCCTGGCCCTTGCCGTCGTAGCCGCCGCGGCGTGTCTTCAGCACCGCCGGGAGTCCGATCGCGGCGATCGCGGCATCGAGTTCGGAGGCGCGGTCGACGGCCGCGAAGGGAGCGGTGTCGATGCCGAGCGCCCGCAGCGCCTCCTTCTCCGTGACCCGGTCCTGGGCCACGTCGAGCGCCCGCGGGTCGGGATGCACGGGGAGGTCGGCGGCGAGGGCGCGGGCCGTGCCCGCGGGGACGCCCTCCCATTCGTAGGTGACGACCGCAGCCCCGGCCGCGGCGCGTCGGGCGGCATCGAGGTCGTCGAGGGAACCGACGACGAGCTCGCCCACGGCGGCGGCGGGCGCGGCGGCGGTCGGGTCGAGGAACGTGAAGGTGCAGCCGAGCGGCACCCCGGCGAGCGCGAGCATGCGGCCGAGCTGCCCGCCACCGAGCACTGCGATGCGGGTCACGACGCGGACGGCGGCGTCGAGGGCACCGGGGTGAAGGCCGGGATCGGCTCGGCCCCCAACGCCGCGGCGGCCAGGGCCCGAACCGTGCCGGTGCGCTCCCGCTCGTAACGGTCGACGGCTCGGTCGAAGCCGGTGACCGGCGGGGTGATCGTCGCAGCCGAGAACGCCGGGTCGGTGGCGTAGGCGGAGACCGCATCCGCGGCCCGACGGTCGGCCCGCACCCGATTCGAGGCTGCGCCGGCGGTGACGAGTCGGCGTCCGATCGCCTCGACGGCATTGGCGGCCGCCACCTCGTCGGCGAGCGGACCGCCCCGGGCGGCGCGCCAAGCGGCGATCGCCGCAGTGGTCTGCCGGGCGAGCGTGCGTTCGGGGCCGATGAGGGTCCCGACCCGGTTCGCCGCCGTGGCGAGGAGCCGGTAGTGGGGGCCGAGCCGGTCGTCCACGGCGGACCACTCCCGCTCGGCGTCCCGGCGGGCGTCCTCGATCACGGGGCGGGCCGAGAGCACCACGGCCACTGCGGCCACTGCGGCGAGCAGCAGCAGCATGGGAATCAGGATGCGCAGGCCGCGCAGTACTCGCACGAGGACCCGAGGGTACCGGCGCGTCGGCGAAAGTGCGCGGCATGGTTCGTTCCCGCGTCCGGGCCCGAAGACGCGTCATCACCGTCATCGTCGTGCTGCTCGGGGCGGCCGCATGGGGGCGGCACGTGGGGAGCGCGTCGGCAGGTGTCATCCCGGCGCGGGTCGTGCGGACGTTCGACGGTGACACGGTCGAGGTGCTGGTGGGTCGGGGGGATGCGGCCCGCCCGGAGACCGTGCGGATGCTCGGGGTGGACACGCCCGAGACGCACCATCCGCGGAAGCCGGTGCAGTGCTTCGGCCCCGAGGCCGCGGCGTTCACCGCCGCCCGACTCCCGCCGGGTACCGCGGTACGGCTCGAGCTCGACGTCGAGCAGCGCGATCGCTACGGCCGGCTGCTCGCTCACGTACTCGTCGACGACGCGCGCTTCGGCGACGAACTGCTCCGGGCCGGCTACGCCCGGCTCCTCGTGATCGCCCCCAACGGGGCCCACGCTCGCGAGATGCTGCGGGCCGAGCTCGAGGCGCGGTCTGCCGGTCGTGGTCTCTGGGGCGTGTGCGGGGGCCGTTGAGACAGACGCGCGCCCGATTCGGGCGACCCGGTCCGGCTCGGGCGACCGGCTCAGCTGACCCGGCGCCGCCGGCGGCGCTGCGGACGAGGCGGCGACGCCGCGTCGAGTGCGGCGCGCATCCCGGCCAAGCGGACGCTGCGCTCGTCGGCCGGGGGCGCATCGGCCCGGGCCGCCACCTCGAGCTCACGGAGCCAAGGCGACGGCGTGCGCTCCACCCGGCGCCCGTCGAAGGTGCGATGACGAGCCCACGAGCAGTGCACCTCGTCGGCCGCCCGGCTGAGCGCAACGTGCAGTAGGCGCCGCTCCTCGGCCCGGGCCTCGGGGGTGCGGGCCCGGGCCACGGGCACGAGCCCCTGCTCGAGCCCGGTGACGAACACGACCTTCCATTCGAGCCCCTTGGCTCGGTGGAACGTCACGAGTTCGACGGCTTCGGGTGCCCGGTCGTGGGCCGCGGCGTCGAGCCAGGTCGCGAGCCCGGCGACCGCCGGCGGACCCGTCTCGGCGGCGAGGTAGGCGCGGGCGAGGTCGATGAGCGCTTCGCGGTCGCCGACGAGGGTCTCGACCGTGGCGAGAGCGTCGGGGTCGAGCGTCTCGGAGGCGAGGTCGGCGATGAGATCGGCGAGCGGTCGCCCCGAAGCGTCGCGCTCGAGCTCGCGGAGGCGGTCGAGCAGGAGCGGCCAGCCCGGCCGCCCGGCCGCCCGACCGTCGGCCACCCGGAAGGGGATGCCGCGGGCGGTGAGCGCCTCTTCGAAGGCACGGGACTGCGCGTTCACCCGGAACAGCACCGCGATCTCGGACCACGGCACCCCGGCCCGGAAGGCCCGGCGGCAGCCCTCGGCGACCGCGGCGGCCTCGGCGGCGGCATCGTCGTGGGCGGTGATGGTGGCGGCCGGTCCCCGACCTCGCTCGGCTGCGGGTGCGATCCGGGCGGAGCCGCCCGCGGGTCCGAGCGCCACCTCGGCGAGGCCGACCACGGCCGAGGTCGCCCGGTGGTTGCGCACGAGGGCGACGGTTGTACCGCCGGGGAAGACGAGACCGAACTCGTGGAGCGGCGACGCGTCGGCCCCGGCGAAGGCGTAGATCGACTGGGCGGGATCACCCACGACGGTGAGGTCGGTGCGATCGCCGATCCAGGCGCGGAGGAGCGCGAGCTGCAGCGGGGTCGCGTCCTGGAACTCGTCGACGAAGAAGTGGCGGAAGCGGAAGCGCTGCTGCTCGGCGAAGACGGGATCGCGGGCGATGCGCTCGGCGCAACTGCGGAGCAGGTCGTCGAAGTCGAGCACCCGCCGGTTGCGCTTCTCGGCGACGAAACGGGCGTAGCTCTCGGCGATCGCGCCCGGATCGCGGTCGGTGGTTCGTCCGGCGGCGCCGGCGGCGGCGACGTACTCCTCGGGGCGGATCATGCGGGCCTGGGCCCACTCGATCTCGGCGACGGTGGCGTCGACGACTGCTCGGCGCCGCCCGGCCGGTCCGAGGATCCCGGCGACCATCCGGCCCTTGTGCTCGAGCAGCACGGGCGGCGGTGATCGCCGCTCGGCCGCGTCGGCGCGGAGCTGGGCGAGCGCAGTGGCGTGGAAGGTACCGGCCGTCACCTCGTCGGCACCGCCGAGCATTCGCAGTCGGTCGCGCAGCTCGCCCGCTGCCTTGCGGGTGAACGTGAGCGCCAGCACGTGGCGGTCCTCGGCGACGCCCTCGCGGATCCGGTAGGCGATCCGCCGGGTGAGGACGCGCGTCTTGCCCGAGCCGGCGGGCGCCACGATCGCGAGCGGCACTCGGGGGTCGGTGACCGCGGCGAGCTGCTCGGGATCGAGGTCGGCGAGCAGCGGATCGGTCACGCCTGCGACCGTACCGCCCGGGTGGGTCGGTTTCGTCGGGCCGGGCGGTGACGGGCGTGTCCCTCGCCGGAGCGCTCGCCGCCGGCCGAGAGGCGATTAGCGTCGGGGTCATGGGACTGCGCACGGCGCTCGGCTACGAGGCCCGGCCCGCCAACGCGGCGCAACGCACGGTTCAGCGCCTGGCCGCGACGAAGGCGGGCTCCTGGGTGTTCCAGCGCACGCTCTACCGGATCGACCGGCCGCTCCACCGGTGGACCAACGGGCGGCTGACCGCGCCGGGGCTGCTCGCCGGTCTCCCGGTGATCATGGTCACCACGACCGGGGCTCGCTCCGGACTGCCCCGATCGATGCCGCTGGCCGGGATCCCGGTGGGCGACGACCTCGCGGTGGTCGGGAGCAACTTCGCCCAGGTCCGGACACCGGCCTGGGTCCACAACCTCGAGGCCGATCCGCAGGCCGAAGTGGCCTGGCGCGACCGCTCGGTCGGGGTCCGGGCCCGCCCGGCCACCGAGCCCGAACGGGAGATCGTGTGGGCCCGGGGCACCGAGATCTACGGCGGCTTCGCGGCCTACCGCGAGCGGATCACCGATCGGACCGTGCGCATCTTCGTGCTCGAGGTGAGCGAGGCCTGAGCAGAAGGGCGGCCGACCGGTGCGAACGGGTCCGGCGCCACCCCCGGATCGCTCCGGCGGCCCGCGTCCGGGGCCTCTCGCACATCGGTCGACCGACGGCGCCACCGTACGACGCGCGCGGTTCCCGGTCATGGGTCGGAGGGCCCCTTCGCGTCGGGTAGCAATGCGGTCGTGGAGATCGAGCTCGTCCGGGGCACCCGGCGTCGCAAGCACGTGGAGGCAGTGCTCGTGGGTGAGCGACTCCGCGTGTCGTTCCCGGCCTGGATGTCACTCGCCGATGCCCGAGCCGCGGCCGATGAGCTCGCCGAGCGGATGCGGCGGCGGGTCGATGCCGAGGCGATCGATGTCGCCGGGCGAGCGCACCGGCTCGCGCGGGATCACGATCTCCCGCGGCCGCGGTCTGTGCGCTGGGTCGACAACATGGAACGACGGTGGGCGTCCTGCACGCCGGTCGACGGATCGATTCGGGTGTCGAGCCGACTTGCCGCGGTGCCCGGCTGGGTCCTCGACTACGTGCTCGTCCACGAGCTCGCGCACCTCGTGGTTCCGCACCACGGCCCCCGGCACGCCGAACTCGTCGACCGCTATCCGTTCGCCGAGCGGGCCCGGGGGTTCCTCGTGGCGGTCGATCTCGGGCTCTGCAACCTCGCCGCCGAGGCCGCCGGGGGCGAGGCGATCACGGCCTGAGCGGCCGGTCCGGGCGTACGATCCCTCTCGTGCCGTATCCCCGCAAACTCCTCAACGACGGCGAGGAGATCGCCCTCGATCTCCGCCCCCACTGGTGGTTCTTCGGCAAGCACTTCCTCGCCGGCCTCGCGCTCGTCGTGGTGGGCATCGTCGTCGCTGCCAATCTGTCGGGCACGCCGGAGAACCTGCTCCTCAAGGCCTGGGGGATCGGTGCGCTCGTGTGGGCGGTGTGGATCGGTCTCCGCTATCTCGACTGGAACGCGACCCACTTCGTCGTCACCAGCGATCGCGTCATCTACCGCACCGGGGTGCTGGCCAAGCACGGGGTGGAGATCCCCTTGGAGCGGATCAACAACATCAACTTCCACCAGGGCATCTGGGAGCGGGTGATCGGCGCCGGCGATCTCGAGATCGAATCGGCGGGGCGCAGCGGGCAGTCGCTCTTCGAGGATGTCTGGCACCCGGACGGCGTGCAGCAGGAGGTCTACCGGCGCATGGAGGCGAACGCCCGGCGCCAGGCGTCCTGGGCGGGCGGCGCGCCACCCGCGGCCGACGACATTCCGGCGCAGATCGCCCGCCTCGCCGACCTGCGCGACCGCGGCGCGATCACCGACGCCGAGTACGAGGCGAAGAAGGCCGAACTGCTCGACCGCATGTAGCTGCGGTCAGGGACGATCGGTGTCGGCGTCCCCGTCGGCGTCCCCGTCGCCGTCGCCTTCGCACCATGCCCACAGAGCGATGTCGCGCCGGATGCCGCGGTGGATCACCCGACCCCGCAGGATGCCTTCGCACCGGAATCCGGCGCGGCGCGCAACGGCCTGGGACGCGACGTTCTCGCGCTCGATCGGGAGCTCGATCCGGTGGAATCCGCCGGGGCCGCCGCACCAGTCGCGCAGGAGCGACAGCGCCCGCCGGGCCGTGCCCCGGCGCCGGAGCTCGGACGCGATCCAGTAGCCGAGCTCGGCGACGCCGTGCTCGTGATCGGCGGCAACGACTCCGACGGCGCCGAGCGGGGCTCCGGTTCCGGCATCGGTCACGGCGAGGGCCAGACCCGAGCGGTCGGCCCACACCGCACGGGCGAAGCCATCGGTGAACACGGCGGCATCGGCCTCGGTGTACGGCACCGGCACGCGCGTCCAGCGCTGGATCTCCGGGTCCTGGCATGCGGCGAACACAAACGGGGCATCATCGGCGCTCCACGCGCGCAGGCGGATCACGCTGTCGGTGAGCTCCGGCGCCTCACCCGTCCAGCCGGCTCCGGCACGCGCGGTCACTCGCTGACGTGCGGGCAGTCGGCTGCGGTGAGGGCAGCGCGGATGCGAGCCGCGGCATCGTCGAGCGCGGCCGGGTCGGGCGCATGGTCGACGCCGGCGAACGACAGCTGACCGGGATCGTCGATCGGCACGACGTGCAGGTGGGTGTGGGGCACCTCCTCGCCCACGATCATCAGACCGATGCGGCGCGGCTGCCAGACCGTCTGCTGGGCCCGACCGATCTCCCGGGCGACGGTGAAGCAGTGCGCAGCGAGCCCGGGATCGAGGTCGATCCAGTGGTCGACCTCGAGTCGGGGGACCACGAGGGTGTGGCCGGGGCGCATCGGCGCGATCGACAGGAAAGCGACGGCGTCGGCGTCCTTCCACACGAAGCGGCCGGGCAGCTCGCCCGCGATGATCCGGCTGAAGATGCTGGGCATCAGGACTCCTCCTCAGTGGTGATGCGGGCCCCGTCGGCGGCCCGGACGACGAAGCCGCCGAACCGCTCGGCCGCAGCCGGCGCCCGGACGGGATCGAAGAGCGCGACGGCACAGCCGCCGAAACCGGCGCCGGTGAGTCGGGCGCCGCGGGCCCCCGCGCCCATGAGGGCGACGACGAGCTCGTCGAGGGTCGTGGTCGACACCCCGAAGTCGTCGCGCAACGAGCCGTGGCTCTCGAGCATCAGCGCCCCGCAGGCGTCGAGGTCGCCGATGCGCAGCGCCTCGGCGAATGCGAGCGTGCGGGCGTTCTCGCTGACGACGTGGCGAGCGAACGGTACGTCGACGACCTGGTGGGCTTCGGCATCCCGCAACGCGGCGAGCCCGAGCCCGGCGGCGGTCTCCTCGCACGCGGCCCGGCGGGCGGCGTAGGCGGAGTCGACGAGGCGTCTCGCCTCTCCCGAGTGCACGACGACGAACACGGCTTCGGGCGGGACGGGAATCGGGGTGACCCCGAGCGTGCGACAGTCGAGCAGCAGGGCGTGGCCGGCCCGACCGCACACCGAAGCGAGCTGGTCCATGATCCCGCAGGGCACGCCGCTCGCCCGGTGCTCGACCGACTGGGCGGTGCGGGCGAGGGTGGGGCCGTCGAGGTCGAGGCCGCCGATCTCGGCGAGCGCCATCGTGACGGCGACGCCGAATGCGGCGCTCGACGAGAGCCCGGAGCCCACCGGCACGGTCGACCGGACGTGCAGATCGGCCCCGACCGGGTTCCTCCCGGCCTCGGCCAACACGGAGAGCGCGGCGGCCACCGTGCGGCCCCAGACGGGTGCGAGGTCGGCGATATCGGTGCTGCCGTCGGCCGGGAGATCGACCGGGCCGCTCAGGGCATCGGAGCGGGCCCGGATCCGACCGTCGGTGCGGGGTACGAACGAGACGGCGACCGAGCGGTCGATCGCCATCGGCAGGCACCACCCGTCCTGGTAGTCGGTGTGGTCGCCGATGAGGTTGACCCGGCCGGGGGCGACGGCGCAACGCACCCCCGCAATCTACGGCCGGTAGCGTTCGACCGTCACCGGACGCACGGAGGTAGTCATGGCCCGTCGGGCGAATCGATGGTCGAACTCGGTTGCGCTGTTCAAGGCGTCGTGGGGCGTGCTGCGCAACGACCGGAAGCTGGCGGTGCTGCCGATTGCGTCCGGTATCGCCTGCGGCCTCGTCGGGCTCTCGTTCGCCCTGCCGATCGCCGCGCTCATAGAGGACGGCGGTACGAACGCCGCGGGCACCGAGAGCACCGGCGGCGGGGCGGCGCTCTGGGTGCTGCTCGCCGTGGGCTACGTGCTCCTGGCCTTCGTCGGCATCTTCTTCAACGCGGCGCTCGTCTTCGCGGCCGACAAGCGGCTCCGGGGCGAAGAGGTCACCCTCGGCGAGGCGCTCCGCTCGGCCGGCTCGAAGATCCACCTGCTGCTGCCGTGGGCGATCGTGAGTGCGACCGTCTCGATGATCCTGCGGGCGATCGAGGAGCGGGCGGGCGTGCTGGGCACGATCGCGGCCGGGATCGCCGGGGTGGCGTGGTCGGTGGCGACGTTCCTCGTGATGCCGATCCTCGTGTTCGAGGGCCTGGGGCCCATCGCCGCGGCGAAACGGTCGGGTCGGCTGTGCAAGGACACCTGGGGTGAGAACATCATCGCCAACGGGGGCATCGGCCTGGTCGGCTTCGTCGGCGTGCTCGTCGGGGCCATCCCGATGATGCTCCTGGCGGCAGCGGGCGGTGGCGGCCCGTTGACCGTCATCGCGATCGTCCTCCTCGTGGCCTGGGTCGCGGCGGTGCTCGTGGTGTGCAACACGCTCACCGGCATCCTGCAGACGGCGCTCTACCACTTCGCTCGGGACGGCGAGGCGGTCGGCTTCGACGAGGCCCAGATGACGGCGATGTTCACGGAGCGGCGCGCCTAGGCGCGCGTCCGACCCGACCCGGCATCAACCTTCGACCGCCGCTCCGCCGCTCAGGCGGACCGTCCACCACTGCAGGTCGCGTCCGGTCGCGGCTCGGGCGTCGCGGACGGTCGCGTTCGCGACGGATGCCGCTCGCTCGGTGTCGACGAGCGCGACCACGCAGCCCCCGAACCCGGCGCCGGTGAGGCGGGCGCCGCGAGCGCCGTGGTGCCGGAGCGCAGCGACGAGGTCGTCGAGCTCCGGGGTGGACACGCCCATGTCGTCGCGTGAGGACGCGTGGCTCGCGTCCATGAGCGGCCCGAGGGCGTCGAGATCGCCCGAGGCCAATGCGTCGGCGAAGTGCTGCACGCGGGCGATCTCGGAGACCGCGTGGCGGCCGCGCGGGTGATCGGCGACCTGCTCCGGGGTGGCGTCCCGCAATGCCCGCACGCCGATCTTCGCGGCGACGGCGAGGCTGTCGGCTCGGTACTCGGCGAACGGCGTGGCGGCGAGGTGGCGAGGCACGCCGGAGTGCACCACGACGACGGCGAGCCGGTCGGGCCACGGGATCGGGGTGACCGCGTCGGTGCGGCAGTCGATGAGGAGCGCGTGGTCGGGTCGTCCGTGCACGACGGCCATCGGATCCTGCATGCCGCACGGCACTCCCGATGCCGCGTGCTCGACTGCCACTGCCGCCCGGGCGAGGTCGACGCCCGTCGGGGCGGATCGGTCGGGTTCGGCGAGCGCGAGCAGGCACGCCACCGAGAGGGCTGCGCTCGACGACAGGCCGGCGCCGACCGGCAGATCGGAGGCGATCTCGAGGTCGGCGGCAGCCGCCCGTTTGTCGAGGTCGGCGAGGACCCGCACCGCCCCGGCCACCGTCCGACCCCACGCCGGAGCAACCATTGCCGGCGCATCGCTCCCGTCGGCTGCGAGGTCGACCGGCTCGGGGAACGCCGACGATCGGGCGGTGACCCGGTCGTCGGTTCGGAGCCGACGGGTGATCCGCACCCCCCGATCGATCGCCATCGAGACGACGAGGCCCTCGTGCCAGTCGACCTGACCACCGATGAGGTTGACCCGGCCCGGCGCCCGCCAGGCGCGGACGGTGTCGGTCACGCCGGACCGGCGGCCCGCAGTGCGGCGGCGGCCGCCTCGGGCACCACCGGGTTGGAGAGCGTGCCGCTGCCGAGCTCACCGGACGCGACGTAGCGCGGCACGCCCGGCGCGCGCAGCGGTGGGGCGACGTGGGCGTGCAGGTGCCACTCGTCGCCCCCGGCGGCGGGCGCCTGGTGGAACCAGAGCAAGTAGGGGAACGGGCCGGGTGCGTCGGGCCAGAGTCGGTCGTAGCGCCCCAGGGCGTCGACGAGCACGGCCGCGAGATCGTCGCGGCTCGGGCCGTCGAGGTCGGGGAGGGAGCCGACGTGGGTGAGGGGCGCGATCCGCAGGCCGTAGGCGTAGGCGGAGGCGAACGGTACCCATGCGACCCAGTCGCCGTGCCGCGCGACCACCCGGGTCGGCTCGGCCACCTCGCGGCGGGCCTCAGCGCACAGCGGGCACTCGGGCGCGTCGTGCGCGACGGCGCCCTCACGAGCGGGCGCAGGCGGAACGAACGGGAACGCGTAGATCTGACCGTGGGGGTGGTCGATGGTGGCCCCGACCTCGCGGCCGCGGTTCTCGAACACGAGCACGTACTCGATCTCGGGGCGGGCGAGCAGTGCAGCGGTGCGCTCGGCCCACAGGTCGATGACGGCCCGCACCTGGTCGACGCCGAGGTCGGCGAGCGAGGCGCCGTGATCGGGCGAGAAGAGCACCACTTCGGCCGCGCCCGGCGCGGGGAGGCGGGCGATGCCGTCCGCTTCGGCCGCGGTCGGGTCGATCGGCGCCCCGGGGGAGTACGCGGGCCAGCGATTCTCGAACCACCGGACGGTGTACGGCTCGGGTGCCTCGAGCCCGCCCGGGCAGAACGGGCAGCCGGCGTCGGGCAGGTTCGGTCGCGCCTGCCGGTGCCCGACGATGCTCACCCACTCGGCGCTGAGCGGGTCGAAGCGCAGTTCACTGCCGCTCGGCTGCGGGTCGGTCATGCGCGCACGGCGGGGATGACCTCGGCGGCGAATCGTTCCAGCCCGTCGCGATCGAACGGCGCCCGCATGGCGAGGATCACGTAGGCGGCGCCGGCGGCGACGTACGCCCCGACCTTGTCGACCATCTCGCTGACGCTCCCCGAGAGCACGCCGGGGCGCACGAAGTCGGCGATCCGCCCGAACTGGGTGCGCAGCTCCTCCTCGGTGAAGGCCATGCCGACGTTCACCGACCTCGTGATCTCCGCCGGGTCGCGTCCGGCGTCCTCGCAGTGGGTGTCGAGCACGGCCGACTTGTGCGCCCACGCTTCGGGCGAGATGAAGGGCACGTTCCACCCGTCGGCGTACCGGGCCGTGATGCGCAGGGTCACCTTCTCGCCCCCGCCGCCGACCCAGATCGGGAGCCGAGCCTGCACCGGCTTGGGTTCGCACATCGCGTCGGTGAGGGTGAAGAACTCCCCGGCGAACGTGGTCCGCTCCTCGGTGAGCAGGCCCCGCACGCAGCGGATCGACTCCTCGAGCCGCCGGAGCCGCTCGCCGGCCGTGCCGTAGGGAATGCCGTAGGCGTCGTACTCGCCCTGCATCCAGCCGCCGCCGAGGCCGAGCACGATCCGACCGTCGGCGATCTGGTCGAGGGTGGCCATGGCGTTGGCGAGCACGGCCGGGTGGCGATAGCCGGCCGAGTAGACGAGCGACCCGCAGGTGACCCGCTCCGTGCCGGCGGCGAGCGCGGCGTGCGACGCGATCGCCTCGAGGCAGTGGGGGTCGCCGGTGGCGTCGGCGGCGTAGAAGTGGTCCCAGATCGAGATCCAGTCGAAGCCGAGCTCCTCGATGCGGCGCCACAGGCCGCGGAGCTCGGTGATGCTCGTGTTCTGCAGGCCCGTGTGCACCCCGAACCGCACGTCCATCTCGCCTCCCCGCGTTCCGGTCGCGTCGACGGTACCCGGCCTCGGTCGGGTGCGTAGGGTGGGGCGATGCTCGTCGTCGACCATTGGCCCGCGCTCGAGTCCCCGGTGATGGTCGTGGCGCTCGCAGGCTGGGTCGACGCCGGTGCCGCCGGCTCGGGCGCCATCGGAGTGCTGCGCGATCGCTTGATCGACACCGACGGCGACGAGTTCGCCCGCATCGAGCTGGCCGACGTCATGGATCTCCAGCAGACCCGTCCGGTCGCGCGGTGGGCGACCCCCGACGAGCGGGTCATCGACTGGCCCGAGATCACGTTCCTCGCAGGTCGCCTCGGCCGGGACGTGGTGATCGTCTCGGGGCCCGAGCCGTCGCTCCGCTGGACCGAGGTCAGCGGCCTCGTCGTGGACGTCGCGCAGCGGCTCGGGGTGGTCGAGGCCTTCACGCTGGCCGGCATGCCGGCGATCGCCTCCCATCGGCGGCCGGTCACGGTGTTGGCCAGCGCGGCGCAGCGATCGTTCGCGCAGGAGCTTGCGCCGCTGCGCGGCGATTACGCGGGCCCGACCGGGCTCCAGACCGTGGTGCAGCGGGCCCTCGGCGATGCCGGGCTGCGGGCGGCGGGCTTGTGGGCCCAGGTGCCGCAGTACGTCGCCGGGTCGCCCTCACCGCCGTCGGTGCGGGCCCTGCTCGCTCGTCTCGCCGAGGTGGCCAGGATCGATCTCGACCTCCGCTTCTACGACCGGAAGTGCGCCGACTACATCGAGCGCGTCGACGCCGGCCTGGCGTCCCGACCCGACGTCGCCGAGGTGGTCGACCGGATCGATCGCGCCCAGGCCGCCGAATCCGAGGACCTCGTGTCGGAGATCGAGCAGTTCCTCCGCAGTCGGGGTGACGACGCCTGAACCGGTGACGTCACCGACCGGTCAGTCCCGGGTCGGCTCGAGGCCGAGGAGCTCGCCGATCTCGGGAGTGGCGACGACCGAGAGCCACGTACGCGGGCGGGTGATGCCGACGTAGAGCACATCGGCGAGCCACTCCTTCGTCGTCTCGGTGAGGCTGGCCACGACCACCGCTTGCCATTCGGTGCCCTTCAGGCGGTGCGCCGTCTCGCAGACGACGACCCCTTCGTCGCGGTGGTCCCAGCGGTCGATGGTTACGCCCTCGATCCCGCCCGTCATGATCTCGTCGCGGAGCGCCGCCGCGGTCGTGATGATGGCGATGCCCGAGGCCGGGAGCTCGTGCTCGATCCGCA
>JBJSXF010000047.1:0-20912 GCA_046086225.1 Actinomycetota bacterium
CCCGACGGCTCGCCATCCTCGAGCATCCCGACGCGTACCCCGGGGTGTCGGTGGAGCGGCTGACGGTGCGCGAGTACCCGGCGGGCGTGCGCTTCGGCAATCCGGCGCTCGCCGCCCAACTCCTCGGCTACGTCGGCGAGATCAACAGCGACCAGCTCGCCGACCGCCGCGAAGCCGGATACCAAGCCGGCGACCTCGTCGGCCGCAACGGGATCGAGGGGGCCTACGAACGCGACTTGCGCGGCCGTCCGGAGGTGATCGCGGTCGAGGTCGACGCCGCCGGTCGGCAGGTCGGCGCCACCCGGGTGCTGCAGAACGGTCGCCCGGGCCACGACGTCGTGCTCACGATCGACGCCGGGATCCAGGCCGCCGCCGAATCGGCGCTCACCGAGGCGATCGCCGTCGCCCGCACCCGCAAGGACGAGACCAAGAGCGACCAGGGGTTCGAGACCCTCGAGGCGCCGGGTGGTGCGGTGGTGGTCCTCGACGTGCGCGACGGCGCAGTGGTGGCGCTCGCCAGCAACCCGTCCTTCCCGCCGGCGGGCTGGATCGGGGGGATCAGCCAGGCCGACTACGACCGGCTGAACGACCCGGCGAACCACTTCCCCCTGTTGAACCGGGCCACCCAGGGCCAGTACGCGCCGGGGTCGACCTTCAAGCTCGTGAGCGCGTTGGCCGGGACCCGCTTCGGGTTGCGCGCCCCGACCGACTGGTTCGTCGACGAGGGCTCGGTCGAGATCGGCGACCGTCGCTTCCAGAACGACAACGGCATCCGGCACGGCTCGGTCGATCTGACCCGGGCGCTCTCGGTGTCGAGCGACACGTACTTCTACACGCTCGGCGACGACTTCTGGCGCCGGTGGAACCGGGGGGACACGGCGACGGGCTTTGGTCTCCAGGAGGAGGCCCGCGCCCTCGGGTTCGGATCGCCGACGGGGCTCGAGATCGACGAGAGCAGTGGGCGCGTGCCCGACCCGGAGTGGAAGCGCGAGTTCGCCAACAAGCTCTACCGAACCGACGCCGAGCGTCGCGACTACGGGCGCTGGTACCCCGGTGACGTCGTGCTCATGGCGATCGGTCAAGGTGACCTCCTCGTCACCCCGGTGCAGCTCGCCAACGCGTTCGCAACGTTTGCGAACGGCGGAACCCGGTGGAAGCTCCACCTCGGCGGCGCGGTGAAGGACTCGGGTGGCGAGGTGGTCCGCACGATCGCGCCCGAGGCCGCGGGCCGGGTCGAGCTCGATCCCGTCGCGGCGGCCCGGATGAAGACCGGCTTCCGCGACGTGCTCCAGTCGGAGGAGGGCACGGCCTACTGGGCGTTCGCCGGATTCCCGTTCGAGCGGCTCCCGGGTGGCATCGCGGGCAAGACCGGCACCGCCCAGGTGGCGGGCAAGGGACTGACCTCCGTGTTCGCCGCGTACTTCCCGGCCGATGCGCCCCGCTACGTGGCCGTGGCCCTCGTCGAGGAGGCCGGGCACGGATCGGAGATCGCGGCGCCCATCGTGCGGCGAGTCGCCGAGGCGATCGTCGGCGCGGCGCCGTCGCCGATCGCCCCCGGCGCGGTCGAGGCGAGGGACTGATGGTCATCGCCCCGCCCCCGAGCCGATCGCGGTCCGATCGTCTCGCCGCTGCGCTGCGGCACGCCGACCTCACCCTGCTCCTCCTGCCGATCGCCCTGAGCCTGTTCGGGCTGGTGATGATCTACGCGTCGTCCCGGAGCAGCCTCGGTCGCAACGGCCAGTCGTCGTTCGCGTTCGTCGGTCGTCAGAGCATCGCGATCCTGCTGGGCCTCATCGCCATGGCCGTGGTGATGGCGGTCGACTACCGCCGCATCCGCGACGCCTGGCCCGTCCCCTACGTCATCACCCTGCCGTTGCTCCTCGCGGTGCTCGTCGTCGGTCGGAGCAGCCGGGGCGCCCAGGCCTGGTACCAGCTCGGTCCGCTGCAGTTCCAGCCGTCGGAGATCGCCAAGATCGTGGTCATCGTGGCGGTGGCCGGCTACTGCCACCAGCACCGTGACGATCTCGACATCTGGCGGCTCGCAGTGGCGGGGGGTCTGGCCGGCGCCGTGATGGTCGCGGTGTTCCTGCAACGCGACCTCGGCACGATGCTGGTCATCATGGTCTGCGGGCTGGCGGGTCTCGTGGTCGCCGGGCTGAAGCCGGTCCACATCGTGGTGCTGCTCTGCTGCGCGGCGACGCTCGTGGGTGCCGCGGTCGTGACCGGCCGCGTCCAGGCGTATCAGCTCGACCGGCTGCGCACGTTCGCGAACCAGTCGGCCGACGCGGGAGCGACCGGCGAGCAGACCCCCACCGAGTACAACCTGAAGGCGTCGAAGACGGCGATCGCCTCGGGCGGGCTCACCGGGGCCGGGCTCTTCCAGGGCCTCCAGACGAAGAACGGCTTCGTGCCCGAGCAGCACACCGACTTCATCTTCACCGCAGTGGGGGAGGACCTCGGCTTCGTCGGGGGTGCCACGCTGCTGGTGCTCTACGGGCTCCTCGTCTGGCGTCTCTGGCGCATCGCGATGGTCTCACCCGACTTCTTCGGCACCCTCGTCGCCGTCGGCGTCATGGCGATGTTCGCGATCCAGGTGTTCGAGAACGTCGGGATGACGATGGGCATCATGCCGATCACCGGGATCCCCCTGCCCTTCCTCTCCTACGGGGGATCGGCGATCATCGGGGCGTTCCTGGCCGTGGGCCTGGTCCAGAGCATCCACATGCGCCGCTTCGGATGACCCCCCGGGGGCCGATGGCCGGGGCCCCGGGCCCGAGGCGGTAGGCTTCGCCCCACATGTCAAACCTGTGGCCGCGTGTCGAGGCGCTGCTGGCCCGGGTTGAGAAGCCCGCTCGCTACATCGGAATGGAGCAGGGCAGCCTGGCGCCCGTCCACGGGCCCGGCCGGGCGGCCTTCCTCCTCGTCTATCCCGACACATACGAGATCGGTCTCCCCAACCAGGGCCTCCAGATCCTCGCCGAGATCCTGAACGAACGCGAGGACGCCGTCGCCGAGCGCGCTTACGCCCCGTGGGTCGACATGGAGCGTGAGATGCGCTCCGCCGGAGTGCCGCTCTTCAGCGTGGAGACCCACCGGCCCGCCGGCGAGTTCGACGTCATCGCCTTCAACCTGTCGGCCGAGCTCGTCTACACCAACGTCCTCAACCTGGTCGACCTCGCCGGGGTCCCCGTCCGCAACGAGGACCGCAGCCCCGCCGATCCGCTCGTGATCGCCGGGGGTCACTGCACCTACAACCCCGAGCCGCTCGCCGACTACGTCGATGCCTTCGTCATCGGTGACGGCGAGGAGGTCATCTCGGAGATCGCGGCGATCGTCGGGGCCTGGAAGCGGGGCGGTCGGGCGTCCCGGGAAGCGGTGCTGCGCGACCTGGCCACGATCCCGGGCGTCTACGTGCCGTCCGGCTACGAGGTCACGTACGACGGACCGTGGATCCGGGAGATCACGCCCCGGTACCCCGAGGCGCCGGCGACCGTCGACAAGCGCACTGTCGCCGATCTCGGCGAATGGCCGTACCCCAAGCGTCAGCTCGTGCCGCTCATCGAGGTCGTCCACGACCGGCTGAACGTCGAGGTCTTCCGGGGCTGCACCCGGGGCTGTCGGTTCTGCCAGGCGGGCATGATCACCCGGCCCGTCCGGGAGCGGCCCCGCGAGCAGGTCACCCAGATGGTGCGCGACGGACTCCGCCGCACCGGATACGACGAGGTGGCGCTCACCTCGCTCTCGAGCGCCGACTTCTCGGGCATCGCCGACGTCGTGGCCGACCTGGCCTGCGGGCAGGAGGGCACCGGATCGGTGGGCATCTCCCTCCCGTCGTTGCGGGTCGACGCCTTCAGCGTCGGGATCGCAGCCGAGATCCAGAAGGTGCGCCGCACGGGCCTCACCTTCGCGCCCGAGGCGGGCTCCTGGCGTCTGCGCCAGGTGATCAACAAGCTCATCCGCGAAGACGACCTCTACGCCGCAGTCGACGCCGCCTACTCGCAGGGCTGGCGGCGCATGAAGCTCTACTTCCTCACCGGCCTGCCCACCGAGATGGACGAGGACACGCTCGGGATCGCCCGGCTCGCGGCCAACGTCGTCGAGGTCGGTCGGCGCTACACGAAGCAGGCGTCGTGCACGGTCTCGGTCGGGGGCTACGTGCCGAAGCCGCACACGCCGTTCCAGTGGTTCGGGCAGAACGGCGTCGACGAGCTGCGGCGCAAGATCGGCCTGCTGCGCGAGGAGCTGCGCGGCTCACGCGCCCAGCTGAAGTGGCACGATCCGGCGGCGACCTTCGCCGAGGGGATCGCCTCACGTGGCGACCGGCGGATCGGCCGGGTCATCGAACGGGTGTGGCGGGCGGGGGGCACGTTCCAGGAATGGAGCGAGTCGTTCGCGCTCGACCGGTGGCTCGACGCGATGCGGGCCGAGGGGCTCGACCCCGACTGGTACGTCACCCGGCACCGCGAGCGTGACGAGGTGCTCCCGTGGTCGCACATCAGCGCCGGGCTCCACTCCGACTTCCTCTGGGCCGACTGGCAGGCGGCTCTCGCCGAGCACGGGCTCCCCGATTGCCGGTGGACCCCGTGTTACGACTGCGGGGTGTGCACCGACTACGCGCTCGAGCACGTGGTCGCCTCGCCGGTCGCCCCGGCCGGGGGATCGCAGGGAACCGGCCAGGACCTCGCGACGGGCGGGGCCGTTCCCGTGTCGTTCCTCGGGCGCCGTCCGGTGGTGGCGTCGTGAAGGGCACGACGGGCGTGCCCGTCCGGCTGCGGTTCACGAAGCACGGGAAGGTGCGCTGGACCGGGCATCGGGACGTCGCCCGGGCGATGGAGCGGGCCTTCCGGGTCGCGGCGCTGCCGCTGGCCTTCACCGAGGGCTTCTCGCCCCATCCGAAGGTGAGCTTCGGGCTGGCGTTGCCCACCGGTCACGAGAGCGACGCCGAGTACCTCGATCTGGTGCTGGCGACCGATCTCGACGTCGAGGAGCTGCCGACCCGGCTGTCGGCTGCGCTTCCCGAAGGCATCGACGTCACCGGGGTCGCCCGGCTCGAGGACCGAGCCCCGGCCCTGCAGGAGGCGGTCACGGTCGTGACGTGGATCGCCGAGGTGGAGCCCCCGACCGAGCCCGGCGTCGTCCGGGACGCGGTCACCCGGGGGCTCGCGGCCGCATCGCTGCCTGCGGTGCGGCGGCGCAAGGGACGCGAGGTCACCGAGGACCTCCGTCCGGTGATCCGGTCGGCGACGGTGGCGGAAGCCCGGTCGGCGGACGGTGGTGTGGTGGTCGAGCTCGAGCTCGCCACGCAACCGCGGAGCGCCCGACCCGAGGAGGTGCTGGCCGTCTTCGGCCTCACCTGCCGTCGGGCGCGTCGCACCGGTCAATGGATAGAGCGCGACGGCGCGCGGCAGGAGCCGCTCGACGCCGACACGCGCCCACGCGTCATCGAGGCGCGTGCGTCATGAGAGAAGGAAACCATGGCAGACGACACCCGTCCCGATCCCGGGACGACGACGGGCACTCCGGAGCCGGCCGCCGCACGCAGCGGCGGTGAGGCGGCGCCCGCTCCGGCGGGCGCCGACGGGGGCGGACAGCACGAGAACGGCGACCGTCCGGCGGGCAGCGGCACCCCGGGTGCCCCGCGGAAGCGGCGGCGGGGCTCCCGCGGCGGCCGCGGCCGCAAGAAGCCGAACCCGGGTGGCGAGGGCGGAGCGACGCCCGCATCCGGCCCCCCGAACCCGCCGCCCGGCCGGGTCGCCCGCGAGGCTCAGGACTGGAACGACGCGGCGGCCGACCGGGGACTCACCGCCGACGATGTCGCCGCGGTCGCCCGGGCCGAGGCCGAGGGCCCGGCCTCGCCGCCGGCGGCCCGGCCCAAGATCGGCGACCGGCGCCCGGCTCCGCCGCCGCCTCCGCCTCGCCCGGCGGCGCCCGCGGCCGGGGCCGGGGAGGGCAGCGGCGAAGCCGGCGGTGAAGGCGGCGCGAAGAAGAAGCGCCGCCGTCGGGGTGGCCGCGGTCGCTCCCGGAGCGGCACCGGAGCCGGCACCGGGACCGGCCCCGCGGCCAACGCCGGTGGTGGCGGTGGCGGCGGTGGTGGTGGTGGTCGGGGTGTGCGTACGGCCGAGGGCTACGTCGACGCCGGCGCGCTCGGTGATGTCGATGTCGACGGCACGGCGCTGCTCGACACGCTCGACGCCGAGACCCTGGAGCGTCGGCGGGGCGAGCACCGCAAGGGCCGCCCGGCGGGCCGCTACCTCATGGTCGTGCACCAGCGGCCCGATGGCATCGCCCACCTGGCGGTGTTGGAGGGGCGCCAGCTCGTCGAGCACTACGTCTCGACCCCGACCGACGAGGCCACCTCGATCGACGGCAACATCTACCTCGGCAAGGTCCAGAACGTCCTCCCCGGCATGGAGGCCGCCTTCGTCGACATCGGCACCCCGAAGAACGCCGTCCTCTACCGCGGCGACCTCACCTTCGATCCGTCGGAGGTCGAGGGCGGTGAGCGGCCTCGGATCGAGCGGGTGCTGCGCAACGGTCAGTCGATCCTCGTTCAGGTCACGAAGAACCCGATCGCCCACAAGGGCGCCCGCCTCACCCAGGAGGTGAGCCTCGCGGGCCGCTTCGTGGTGATGGTCCCCGGGCAGCCTCAGACCTACGGCATCTCCAAGCGGCTCCCCGACGACGAGCGCAAGCGCCTGCGTCGTGTGCTCGACCGGGTGCGCCCCGCCGACGCCGGCCTGATCGTGCGCACCGCGGCCGAGGGGGCGACCGAGGACGAGCTCGAACGCGACATGCGGCGGCTCAACGCGCAGTGGGAGCAGATCTCGCAGGTCGCGACCCGGGCCCGGCCCGGCAGCCTCCTCTACAAGGAGCCGCCGCTCGCGATCCGACTCATCCGCGAGGAGTTCACGAAGGAGTTCCGCGGGATCGTCATCGACGACCGGGCGCTCTACGAGGACGTGCGTGGCTACATCGAGGCGATGGCTCCCGAACTCGCCGACCGGGTCGAGTTCTACGATCCGGACGAGGAGAACCTGCCGGTCTTCGAGAAGTTCCATGTCCACGAGCAGTTGCACAAGGCGCTCGATCGCAAGGTGTGGCTGCCGTCGGGCGGGTCGCTCGTGATCGAGCGCACCGAGGCGCTCACCGTCATCGACGTCAACACCGGGAAGAACATCGGTCGCTCCAACCTGGAGGAGACCGTCTACCGCAACAACCTGGAGGCGGCCGAGGTCGTCGCCCGGGAGTTGCGCCTCCGGGACATCGGCGGGATCATCGTGATCGACTTCATCGACATGGAGATCAAGGCGAATCGGGCGGCCGTCGAGGACGCCCTGCGCGAGGCGCTGGCCCGGGACAAGACCCGGACCCAGGTCTTCCCGATCTCCGAACTCGGCCTCGTGGAGATGACCCGGAAGCGGGTGTCCGAGGGTCTGGTCGAGGCCTTCTCCTCGACCTGCGTCCACTGCGAGGGCCGGGGCTTCGTGGTCGACGCCTCGATCCTCGAGTAGCGCCGCTTCCGGCCCGCCGGCCGCCCCGGGACCGGTTCCGGGGCCGTCGGCTATGCTTCTCCCTTCACGTCCGCGTCCGGGAGTTCCGTCATGTACGCCGTCATCGAGACGGGTGGCAAGCAGTACAAGGTCGCCGAGGGCGACCGCCTCGAGGTTGAGCGCCTCGCGGGCGAGGAGGTCGCGCTCCGGCCGGTGCTCCTCGTCGACGGCGACCGGGTGCTGGCCACGCCGGGCGAGCTCGGCGCAGCGAAGGTGACGGCCCGGGTGGTGGGCGAGGCGAAGGGCCCGAAGATTCGGGGCTACACGTACAAGAACAAGTCCAACCAGCGCACGCGCTGGGGTCACCGGCAGCGGTACTCGACGATCGAGATCACCGCGATCTCGAAGGGCTGATCGGCCGATGTCGAAGAAGAAGGGCGCCAGCTCCTCCCGCAACGGTCGCGACTCGAACGCCCAGCGCCTCGGCGTGAAGCGCTTCAGTGGTCAGACCGTGTCGGCCGGAACCATCATCGTCCGCCAGCGCGGCACCCGGTTCCACCCGGGGCTCAACGTCGGTCGTGGCGGCGACGACACGCTCTTCGCGACCGCCGACGGCGTGGTGCGCTTCGGTACCCGGCGCGGTCGGCGCCTCGTCGACATCGTCATCCCCGAAGCCTGATCCCGGTTCCCGGCCGGGTTCAGTCGGCCGGGGCGAGCCCTTCGGGCAAACGTCCGGTGTGTACGACCGTGAGGCTCTTCGTCGTCCGAGTCACGGTCACGTAGAGCAGGCGCAACCCTGCGGGGTCGGGGCTCACGAGCCGGGTCGGTTCGACCACCACCACGTGATCGAACTCGAGGCCCTTGGCGCTCGTCGGGTCGAGTACCGCGACCGGCGCTTCGAGCGCGTCGGCGGCATCGGTGCGGGCGCCGACGTCGGTGAGCGCGGCCCCGAGCGCCGGATGGAGCGCAGGGGGAGCGATCACGGCCACCGTGCCCGTGCGGCCGAGGGCGACCCGGGCCCGCTCGGCAGCCGTTGCGACGATCCGGTCGTCGGCGACCGTCAAGAACTCGGGCTGCTCGCCCGTGCTGCGCACCGATCGTGACGGTGCGACGCCGGGTGCCGCGACGGCGAGGAGACGACCGGCGATCGCCATGACCTCGGCCGGGGTCCGGTAGTTGACGGTGAGCTCGGCGAAACGGGGCGCGTTGTGACCGGGCAGGTGGGCGAGTACGTCGGCCCAGGCCGCGACCGCCCCGGGGCGGCTGGCCTGCCCGGGGTCGCCCACGATCGTCATCGATCCCGACGGGCACCGCCGGGCGAGCATCCGCCACTGCATGGCGCTGAGATCCTGGGCTTCGTCGACGATGACGTGCCCGAAGGTGCGGGCCTCGCCCGCGCCGTCGGCAGTCGGGGCCTCGGGCTCGGCGAATCGGCGGGCCAAGGTCTCGGCGTCGGCGTAGCCGTGCAACACGAGGTCGTCGATCACCCGCGACGCGGTCTCGAGTGCCCGCTCGCCGCCCCGCCGCCGGCGCCGTGCCCGGGCGGCCGAGACCGGTCCGGTGAGCGCGTCGGCCTCGTCGATCAACGCGACGTCGGCCTCGGTCCAGGCGACGGCCGCCGGGTCGGCCACCCGGTCGCGCACGAGGAGCTGCTGCTCGGCCTCGGAGAGCACGCCGGTGGCTGCCGAGCGCACGAGCGCGGCGAACCCGAGCAGATCGTTGACGAGCTCGGCACCCGAGAGCGCCGGCCAGATCCGGTCGAGGGCCTCCCGCACCTGGGGGTGCGTCCGCAGCCGGACCCGGAGGTCGTCCTCCCAGCCCTCGGGCAGCTCCTCGCCCCGGGCGAGCATTCCGCCGATGCCGGGATCGTGCCGGACGCCGCGATCGAGCAGGCTCGTGACGTTGCCGTCGGGGTCGCGGCGGCCGGTGCCCCGAGCCCGGAAGGCTCGGATCGCCGCTGACTTGTAGCGGGCCACGAGGATGTCGACGAGTCGGCGGACGGCGGCGGGGCGGCGCTCGTTGTGCAACCCGGGACGCGACCGCAGCGAATCGACGATCCGCTGGGTGTCGCGTCGGCTGATGGTCACCCGCAGCCCGTCGAGCACGAGTACGAGGTCGCGTCGCAGTGGACGCTCGCGGTCGGCGAGCGCGCGGGCGATGACCGTTGCCATGCGGGCGTCGCCCTTCAACGCCGCCACCGGTTCGGGCTCGGGGGCTCGGGCCCGGAGCTGGGGCTTCAGGCCGGCCACCGTCGAGAGCTGGACGTCGTCCTCACCGAGCGAGGGGAGGACGAGCTCGATGTAGCGGAGGAACACCGGACTCGGTCCGATGAGGAGCACGCCCTGGCTCGCGAGCCGGCGGCGGTGCGTGTAGAGGAGGTAGGCGGCACGGTGGAGGGCGACCGCGGTCTTGCCGGTGCCCGGTCCGCCCGCGACGACGAGCACCCCGGCGAGATCGGCCCGGATCGCGGCGTCCTGCTCGGACTGGATGGTGGCGACGATGTCGCCCATGCGACCGGTTCGGTTGCGTTCGAGGGCGGCGAGCAGCGCCCCCTCGCCCGCGATCTCGAGCCCCTCGTGCTCGGCGGCTGCGGCGTCGAACACCTCGTCGTCGACCCCGACGACCTCGCGGCCGCGCCGGGTGAGCAGGTGGCGGCGCCGCACCACACCCATCGGGGCCACGGCGGTGGCCCGGTAGAAGGGCTCGGCGACCGGGGCCCGCCAGTCGACGACCAGCGGCTCGTGGCGCTCGTCCTCGACCCCGATGCGTCCGACGTACCAGCGTGCCCCGGTGCCGTCGGGCGAAGAGCCCATGTCGAGCCGACCGAAGACGAGCGGCGCCTCGCCGATGTCGAGATCGGCGAGGCGGCGGCGGGTGACGTCCCAGGCGATGTCGCGTTCGAGTCGGGCCTGGTGGGTGCCGCCCGCCCGGACATCGGAGTAGGCGTCGCGCACCCGCTCGGCCGCCGACCGCATCGCCGCGAGCCGCGCGTAGGCCCGGTCGACGTGGGCCTGCTCGGCGGCGACCTCGGGGTCGCCCGGCGCGTCTGCGGCGGTGATCGGATCGGTCACTTCACTCCGGCATTTCGGGTTCCGGGGAGTCGGTCATCCTAGCGACGCAGCGGGCCCGGCGGCTCGGGGCCGGATAGCGTCTGGCGGCGATGGTCACCCGGATCCGTGAGCTCCCCTTCACCGCCGACCCGGCGGCGAATCGTCTCCTGGCTCGGGAGCCCTTCGCCCTGCTGCTCGGCATGCTGCTCGACCAGCAGGTGCCGATGGAGTGGGCGTTCTCGGCCCCGGCGCTGCTCGCCGAGCGGATGGGGGGCACCCTCACTCCTGTCGCCGTGGCCGAGCTCGGGCCCGACGCGCTCGAGGAGCTGTTCCGGGCCAAGCCCGCCCTCCACCGGTACCCGGGTTCGATGGCCCGGCGGGCCCACGCGCTCGCCGTGGTGGTCGTCGAGCAGACCGGCGGTCGCACCGAGCGGCTCTGGACCGGGGTGGCGACCGGAACCGAGCTCCTCGCTCGACTGCGCACGCTCCCCGGATTCGGACCCGACAAGGCTCGGATCTTCGTCGGCGTGCTCGGCAAGCGGCTCGGGGTGCGGCCGGACGGCTGGGAGACGGTGGCGGCCGACTGGCCGTCGATCGCCGATGTCGACCGGTTCGAGCGGGTGCTCGAGATCCGGGAGGCGAAGCGCGCGGCGAAGGCGGCGAAGACGGCGACCGCCGAGAAGTCGACCGCGAAGAAGGCGATCGCCGAGAAGTCGACCGCGAAGAAGTCGGTCGCGAAGAAGTCGGTCGCGAAGAAGGCAACGGCGAAGAAGTCGGCCGCGAAGTAGCCCGCGAACGCGCCTGAGCGGCGAAAGGGCATCGGGGCGGTCGGCGCGGCTCCGTATCCTTGGGTCATGGCCGGATTCGTCGACCTCGCGCAGTGCAACGTGCGGGGCGGTGACGGCGGGGCCGGGTGTGTGTCCTTTCGGCGGGAGGCGCACGTGCCGCGCGGCGGTCCCGACGGCGGAGACGGGGGTCGGGGCGGCGACGTGTGGCTGCAGGCCGACCGCAACGTGGCGTCGCTCCTGGCGTTCCGCGACCATCCGCACCGGCGGGCCCCTTCGGGCGTGCACGGCTCGGGCAAGCGGCTGCACGGACGGTCGGGATCCGATCTCGTCGTCGCGGTGCCCGTCGGCACGACGGTGCGGGATCGTGACGGCGAGATCCTCGCCGACCTCGTTGCGCACGGCGACCGCTTCCTCGCGGCCCACGGTGGCCGGGGCGGCCGGGGCAACGCGAGATTCCTCTCGAACGCCCGGCGGGCGCCGTCCTTCGCCGAGCAGGGGGAGTACGGCGAGGAGCACTGGCTGCAGTTCGAGTTGCGCCTCCTCGCCGACGCCGCGCTCGTCGGGTTCCCGAACGCGGGCAAGTCGACGTTGATCTCGGCGGTGAGCGCCGCCCGGCCGAAGATCGCCGACTACCCGTTCACCACCCTGGAGCCCAACCTCGGGGTGGTGCGCTTCCACGAGCACGAGTTCGTGCTCGCCGACATCCCCGGCCTCATCGAGGGTGCGGCCGAGGGGCGCGGCCTCGGCCACCAGTTCCTCCGCCACGTCGAACGGGCCCGGGCGCTCGTCGTGCTGCTCGACCTCGCCGCGGTCGACGGTCGGACGGCCGCCGAACAGGAGCGCATCCTCCTCGACGAGCTGGGCCGCTACCGCCCCGAGCTCCTCGACCGGCCCCGCATCGTGGTCGGCAGCAAGGGCGACGTCGCCACCGACGAAGCGTTCGCGGGTCTGCGGATCTCGGCCGTCACCCGGCTCGGACTCGACGAGCTGCTCGGCCGCATCGCGACCCTCGTCGAAGAAGCCCGCGCGGCCGAGCCCGAACCCGAGCCCTTCGTGGTGCTCCGGCCCGCCGAGACGGGATTCACGGTCCGGCGCGAAGGTGAGCACGAATGGCGGGTCACCGGCCGGGCGGCCGAACGGGCCGTCGCCCTCGCCGACCTCACCCAGCCCGATGCCGCCGCGTACGTGCAACAGCGCCTCGCCCGGATGGGTGTCGAACGGGCGCTGGCCCGGGCCGGCGCCGCCGACGGCGATGTGGTGCGGATCGGCGGGGTCGAGCTCAGCTACGAAGGCGGACCGGGATGAGCGCAGCGGTCGTCATCGTGAAGGTCGGCACCTCCTCGATCACCGGGGGCGACGGCGAGCTCGACGAAGGCGCGCTCGCCAAGCTGGCCGCAGACATCGTGGCCGCCCGAACCGCCGGGCATCGCGTCGTGCTCGTCATGTCGGGGGCCATCGCCGCCGGGATGCCGGCGCTCGGCTTCACCCGTCGGCCCACCGACATCGGCACGCTGCAGGCGCTGGCGGCGGTCGGGCAGCCCCGGCTCGTCGCCCGCCTCGGCGACCTCCTCGCCCCAGCGGGGGTCGTCGCCGGGCAGGTGCTCCTCACGCCGTACGACTTCCTGCACCGCTCGCAGTACGTCCACGCCCGGCAGACCCTCGGGCAGCTCCTGGATCTCGGGGTGCTGCCGGTGGTGAACGAGAACGACCCGGTGGCCGACGACGAGATTCGCTACGGCGACAACGACCGGCTCGCTGCGCTCGTCGCCCACATGCTCGGCGCCGCGTTGCTGCTCATGCTCACCGACACGGCCGGTGTCTTCACCGCCGACCCGCGGGTCGACGAGGCGGCATCGCTCATCGAGGAGATCGTCGAGGTCGACCAGGCGCTCGAGGCCGCGGCGGGCGGAGCGGGCAGCGAACGGGGCAGCGGCGGCATGGCCAGCAAGTTGGCGGCGGCGAAGATCGCGACCTGGTCGGGAGCGCGGGCCGTGATCGCGGCGGCGTCGGTGCCGGGGGTCGTCGTCGACGCGATCGCGGGCCGACCGGTGGGCACCGCCTTCGCGCCTCGCCCGCTGCACCTGTCGAGCCGCAAGCTCTGGATCGCCTTCGCACGCGGCTCCGAGGGCCGCATCGTCGTCGACGGCGGGGCGCGCCGCGCCCTCGTCGCCGACGGCCGGTCGCTGCTGCTCGCCGGCGTGCGCGGCGTCTCCGGCGAGTTCGGGGCCGACGCGGTCGTCGAGATCGTCGACGAGGCGGGCGAGGTGTTCGCCAAGGGCATCGCCCGCCACGGATCGGCGGTCCTCGCCGAGTTCGGTGGTCGGCGTCGCGACGAGATCCCCGAGGGCCTGGCGAGCGAGGCCGTGCACCGCGACGATCTCGTGGTCCTCCCCGGCTGACGTCGCGACCGGTCGAGGATCCCGGGGCACCGGGTACCCTGCGCCCCGTGACCGACGTCGAGGACCTGGGCCGCCGCGCCCGCGCGGCGAGCCGGGTGCTCGCCACCGCCCCGACCGGCACCAAGGACGCCGCGCTCCTCGCCGCGGCCGAGCTCCTCCTCGAGCGGGCCGACCGGATCCGGGCCGCGAACGACGCCGACCTCGATGCGGCCCGGGCCGAAGGCATGGGCGAGGGGCCCCTCGACCGGCTGCGCCTCACCGAGGCCCGGATCGCGGGGATGGCCGCCGGTCTCCGCGCCGTGGCGGGCCTGCCCGACCCGGTCGGCGAGGTGCTCGACGGCTCGGTGCGGCCCAACGGCCTCCGGCTCTCCCGAGTGCGGGTGCCGCTCGGGGTCGTGGCGATCATCTACGAGAACCGGCCCAACGTCACGAGCGACGCCGCCGGGCTGTGCGTGAAGTCGGGGAATGCTGCATTGCTGCGGGGTTCCTCGAGCGCGATCCGGTCGAACGTCGAGGTGGCCGGAGTGCTGCGCGACGCCCTGGCGGGCTCCGGGCTGCCGGCCGATGCGGTGATCCTCGTCGAGGACACCTCCTACGAGACGGCAGCGGCGGTCATGGGCCTCACCGGGTACGTCGACTGCCTCATTCCGCGCGGCGGCCCCGCGCTGGTGAGCAGCGTCCGGGAGCACGCCCGGGTGCCGGTGATCATCGACGGTGACGGCAACTGCCACGTGTACGTCGACGCGAGCGCCGACCTCGACGCGGCCGAGCGCATCGTCGTGAACGCCAAGACCCAGCGTCCGAGCGTGTGCAATGCGGCCGAGTCGCTCGTAGTGCACGCGGCGGTGGCCGAGGCCTTCGTGCCCCGCATCGCCGGAGTGCTCGGCGCGGCAGGGGTGACCCTCGTGGGCGACCAGCGAGCCCGAGCGCTCGCGTCCGGGATCGGTCCGGCATCCGACGACGACTTCGCTCGCGAGTTCCTCGACCTGGAGCTCTCGGTCGCTGTCGTGCCCGATCTCGACGCCGCGATCGACCACGTGAACCGGTTCGGGACCGGGCACACCGAGGCGATCCTGACCCGCGACCTGGCCGCGGCGCACCGCTTCGTGAACGAGGTCGATGCCGCGGCGGTGATCGTGAACGCGAGCACGCGGTTCACCGACGGCGAGATGTTCGGTCTCGGGGCCGAGATCGGCATCTCGACGCAGAAGTTGCACGCGCGAGGCCCGATGGGTCTGCGCGAGCTCACGACCTATAAGTACGTCGTCTGGGGTGAGGGGCAGGTGCGAACCTGATGTCTGAACGTTTCGGATCGGTCGACGAGGTTTCGTCGCGGCTGCGCGAGGTCGACTACCTCGCCGACCCGGCGATCGCCGGAGTGGTCTACCTGGCCGACCGGCTCGGCAAGCCGGTGCTCGTCGAGGGCCCGGCCGGGGTCGGCAAGACCGAGCTCGCCAAGTCGGTGGCCGCAGCCACGGGGAGTCGGCTCATCCGGCTCCAGTGCTACGAGGGTCTCGACGAGTCGAAGGCCATCTACGAGTGGAACTACAAGAAGCAGCTCCTGCGGATCCAGGCCGACCGGGAGCACGAGCGTGACTGGGAGACGGTCGAGTCCGACATCTTCTCGGAGCCGTTCCTCCTCACCCGCCCGCTGCTGGAGGCGATCCGGTCCACCGACCCGGTCGTCCTCCTCATCGACGAGGTCGACCGGGTGGAGATCGAGACCGAGGCGCTGCTGCTCGAGGTGCTCTCCGACTTCCAGGTCTCGATCCCCGAGCTGGGCACGATCACCGGCAACCAGATCCCGTACGTGTTCCTCACCTCGAACAACACCCGCGAGCTCTCCGAGGCCCTGAAGCGCCGGTGCCTCTTCCTGCACATCGACTACCCGGAGTCCGAACGGGAGAAGGAGATCGTGCGGGTCCGGGTACCGGAGATCGATGCGGTGCTCGCCGACCAGATCGCCAAGGTCGTCGGGTCGATCCGCAAGCTCGACATCAAGAAGGCGCCGTCGATCTCCGAGACCATCGACTGGGCCCGCACCCTCGTCTACCTCGGTCGCAACGAGGTGACGCCCGAGGTGCTCGGTGACACCCTCCACGTGCTCCTCAAGTACCAGAGCGATATCGCGAAGGCGCGCAAAGAGCTCGGCGTCGACGCCCCGGCGTCGATCCGCACATGAGCGGTGCGTTGGGCTCGGCTCGATGACGCGATGACGCAGGCGACCCGGACCGGCGGTTCCCGGCTCGGCGAGGATGCGCGCCTGCTCGACGTGCTCCAGGGCTTCGTGCACGAGCTGCGCGAGGCGGGCCTGCCCGTCTCCATGACCGAGAACCTCGACGCGATGCGGGCCATCGAGCACGTGCCGCTCGCCGACCGCTCGACCCTGCGTACGGCGCTGGCTGCGACGCTCGTGAAGCAGGCCGGGCACGCCCGGGTCTTCGACACGATCTTCGAGGTCTACTTCTCGATGTTCTCACCGGGCGTGCCCACCGAGGACGCCGCAGCCGACGGGAGCGAAGCTGCGCCCGGTGAGTCGTTCGACGAGCTCCGGGGTGCGATGGATGCCGCCGGGGCGATGGGCGACCTCTCCGACGAGGACCTCGCCCGGCTGCTGCTCGACGCGCTCATGCGCATGGATCGGGCCGAGCTGCAGATGATCGCGGCGGCGGCCGTCGCCCGCTTCGCGGGCATGGAGCCCGGGCGCCCGGTCGGCGGCGCGTACTACCTCTACCGCACGTTGCGCCGGCTCGACGCCGAGGGTCTCACCGCCAAGATGATGGAGCAGGCTCGCCAGGACGACACGATCGGCGAAGGCGCGTTCGACGAGCGGCTCGCGACCGAGGAGTTCGAGCAGCGGCTCAAGGTGTTGCGCGAGCTGGTCGAGGCCGAGATCCGCCGTCGGCTCGTCGCCGACCGCGGGGTCGAGGCGATGGCCCGCACCCTCCGCAAGCCGCTCCCCGAGGACGTCGACTTCATGCATGCGTCCCGCGAGGAGATGCAGCAGATGCAGCGGGCGATCAACCCGCTCACCCGGGCGCTCGCGGCCCGGCTCGCGCAACGTCGTCGCAATCGGCACCGGGGCCAGCTCGACTTCCGGCAGACCGTGCGCCGTTCGATGCAGTTCGGCGGTGTGCCGGTCGAGCCCCGCTTCAAGCGGCCCCGGCCGTCGAAGCCCGAGATCATGGTCATCGCCGACATCTCGGGGTCGGTGGCGAGCTTCGCCCGGTTCACCCTGCAGTTCGTCTACGCGATGCAGAGTGAGTTCTCGAAGGTCCGCTCCTGGGTCTTCATCGACGGCATCGATGAGGTGACCCGCTTCTTCGACGAGGCCGACGAGGTCGCCCAGGCCATCTCCCGGGTGAACACCGAAGCCGACGTGGTCTGGGTCGACGGGCACTCCGATTACGGGCACGCCTTCGAGGTGTGGCATGAGCGACACATCCGTGAGGTCACCCGGAAGTCGACGGTGATCCTCCTCGGTGACGCGCGCAACAACTACCACGCATCCCAGGCCTGGACGATCGGTGAGATGCGCAAGCGGGCCCGGCGGGTCTTCTGGCTCGACCCGGAGCCCCGCGGCTACTGGGACACCGGCGACTCGATCGTGTCCGAGTACGCGCCGCATTGCGACGGCGTCTACGAGGTGCGGAACCTGCGTCAGCTCCAGCGCTTCGTCTCCGACATCGTCGAGGCGTGATCGTGCCGCCCCGGTCCGAGAGCCTCGTCGCGCTCGGCTGGGACGACGGCTGGGCGGACGTTGCCGACGCGGCGGGGCGGCCCGGGGCCGAGGTGGCTCGAGTGCAGCGCGTCGACATGGGGTGGGTCGCGGTGCTCGGCGCCGATGGTCCCGACCGGGCCGAGCAGGGATCGGAGCGGGCCGCGACCGGTGACTGGGTGCTCGTCGAACGCGGGGTCGTCGTGGCAGTCCTTCCCCGCCGGTCGGCCTTCGTGCGGGGTGATCCGCTCGACGGGGTCGCCCGGCGCCCGCAGGTCGTGGCCGCGAACGCCGACACGGTGCTCGTCGTGCAGGCGCTGCCCGGCGGTCTGAACCCGCGTCGACTCGAGCGTGAGCTCGTGCTCGCCTACCAGAGCGGAGCCGAGCCGGTCGTGGTGTGCTCGAAGGCCGACGCAGTGGAGCCCGACGAACGCCAAGCCGCCGTGGCCGCGGCTGCTGCCGCGGCACCCGGGGTGCGCGTCGTCGTCACCAGCGCGGTGACGGGTCTCGGGATCGCCGAGCTCGCCGACCTCGCCCGTCCGCACCGGACGCTGGTGTGCGTCGGCGCTTCGGGGGTAGGCAAGTCGACCCTCGTGAACGTGCTGGTCGGTCACGAGGTGCTCGAGACCGGCGAGGTGCGATCCGGGGATCAGCGCGGCCGGCACACCACGACCCGTCGCGAGCTCGTGCTGCTACCCGAGGGCGGCTCGTGCATCGACACGCCGGGACTCCGGGCCGTCGCGCTGTGGGACGCAGACGACGGACTCGAGCGGGTGTTCGCCGACATCATGGCGCTCGCGACCGGGTGCCGCTTCTCCGACTGCGCTCACGGTTCCGAGCCCGGTTGCGCGGTTCGGGCCGCGGTCGAGGCGGGGACGTGCGACGAAGCCCGGGTGGCGCACCTGCGCCGGCTCGCGGCCGAGGTCGACGAGCGGCCGGTCCGGCGGCGGGGCCGCTGACCGGTCGGTTCAGTCGCCCGATCCGACCGCGTCGATGCGATCGGCGATCCGGGCGAGGGCGAGGAGTTGCTGACGCTCCCGGCGTCGGAACGGGTGACCGCTGCGGCTCATAAGCAGCACTGCGGCACGGCCCGTGAGCGGCGCGACCGCGAGGTCGTCGGGGCCGGCCTCGCCGCCGAAAACGGCGGGGGATGCGCTGGTACCCGCGGCGAGCGCGTTGAGCACCGAGGGGCCGGGTACCGACTCGCCGGCCGCGGCAAGCACCGCATCCTCGGCGACGACGGCGACCCAGTCGGCATCGAACTCGTCGAGGGTCTGCTCGGCGAGCACGAGGAAGAGCTCCGGCGCTCGCGCCGCGCACAGCGCCTCGGCTGACGCGAGCGCGTCGATCCGGGCGTCGGGGAATCGTTCGACCGTTCGCCACTCCTCGACCGACGCGCCGTCGACCTCTTCGATCTCGCGCACGAGGAGCGGCAGCAGTGCGGGGTCGTCGATGACCACGGCGAACTCGTCGACGGCGATGCGCTCGCTGCGTTCGAGCACCTCGACGCCCACGATGTCGCCGCCGAGTGCGCCGATCCGGGACGCGACGAGCCCGAGGGCGCCGGGACGATCGGGCAGCCACACGCGCACGACGAGGTTGGGCACGTCGGGAGGTTAGGGGCGGCAGCCACTCCTACACTCGCGTCCGATGAGCGGTGAGCGCCTCGGCGTGTTCGGCGGGACGTTCGATCCGATCCATGTCGGTCATCTGACCGCGGCGGGTGCCGCCCGCTACCAGCTCGGCCTCGACCGGGTCCTCCTCGTCGTCGCCGGCGATCCGTGGCAGAAGCACGATGCAGTGGTCGCGTCGGCGGAGGACCGCTTCGCCATGGTCGCGGCTGCGTGCGCGGGGATCGAGGGCCTCGAAGCGTCCCGTCTGGAGTTGGATCGTCCGGGTCCGACCTACACGATCGACACGCTCGAGGCCCTCGCCGCGCCCGATCGCGAGCTGTTCCTCGTGCTCGGTGCCGACGCCGCGGCCGGGCTCGACTCGTGGGTGCGCGCCGACGCAGTGCGGGCGACTGCCACGTTGGCGGTCGTCGCGCGCGAGGGTGACCGGGCCGCGCCGGTCGGTGCGGTGACCGTCACGATGCCGCGCCTCGATGTGTCGTCGACCGACCTCCGGCGCCGGATCGCGAACGGCGAGCCGGTCGACTTCCTCGTGCCGGCGCCCGCCCTGACGGTGATCCGCGCGCGGGGTCTCTACACTCACACTTGATGAGCAGCACCCGGCGACCGCGTCGCAACCCCGGTGCCCTGCGCCGACGAGACCGGATTGCCCTGCTCTTCGTCGTGCTCGCCGCCGTCGCCGCGGGGGTGGTGGCCGGCGCGACGGCGTCGCCCCGGCCCTGGCAGCTCGAGTCGAGTTCGGGTCCGAAGTGACGGTGGTCACCGACCCGGCGGTCGTCGCCGCCCGGGCCGCCGATTCCAAGAAGGCCGAGGAGATCCTCGTGCTCGACGTCGGCGAGGTGCTCGGCATCGTCGGCACGTTCGTCATCGCCGGCGCGTCGAACGCCCGGCTCGTGCGGGCGATCGTCGAAGAGATAGAGGATCGGCTCCGCGAGGACCTCGGGCGCAAGCCGCGTTCGGTCGAGGGGCTCAGCGACGCGTCGTGGGTGCTGCTCGACTACGGCGATCTCGTCGTGCACGTCTTCCTCGCCGAGACCCGGGAGTTCTACGGGCTCGAACGGCTCTGGTCCGACGTGCCGCGTCTGGAGTGGGAGGGTGTGACCGCTTCGGGTCGGGAGAGTTGAGCCGGTGGCGCCCGATCGATCGGCGGTGCGCTACCGCCCCCACCTCGACGGCCTCCGGGCGGTGGCCGTGTATCTCGTCGTGGCGTTCCACGCGGGGCTGGGGAAAGTCGATGCCGGCTTCGTCGGGGTCGACGTCTTCTTCGTTCTGTCGGGCTTCTTGGTCACCAAGCTGCTGCTCGCCGATCTCGTGCGCCACGGTCGCTTCGACGTCCGGCGTTTCTACGCTCGGCGATCGCGCCGCATTCTCCCGGCCGCGATCCTGGTGCTCGCGGTCACGGCCATCGCCTATCGCCTCATGGCTCCGCCCGCGGACGTCGTCGACGCGATGGGTGGGTTCCGGGCCGCGAGCGTGTACGTGGCGAACTGGTTCTTCATAAACCAGTCGACCGACTACTTCGCTTCCGACCTCACCCGCAGTCCGGTGCTCCACTTCTGGTCGCTGGCCGTCGAGGAGCAGTTCTATCTGCTCTGGCCGCTCATCCTGGGGGGTGGCTTCTTCGCGGTGAAGCGGCTGGGCTCGGCCCGCTGGGTCGTGCTGCGCGTCCTCGTCGGCGGGCTCGCGGTCGCCTCGGCCGTCGCCGCAGTGCGGATCGGCAGCAGCGACCTGGCCCGGGCCTACTACGGCACCGACACCCGGGCGTACCAGTTGCTCGCCGGGGCGCTGGTGGCGTTGTCGCCCGCTCTCGGTCGACTGCGGGGTCGGGCTCGGTCG
>JBJSXF010000048.1:0-3058 GCA_046086225.1 Actinomycetota bacterium
CCCGGCACCGTCGCCGGCACCACCGACGACGACGGGGATGACGCCGCCCCGGTGCCGATCGCGTTCGTCGCCGTGACCGTGCACGTGTACGACTTCCCGTTCGTCAACCCCGACACCACGATCGGCGACGACCCACCCGACGCCGAACCGGACACCCCACCGTCCGACGAAACGCACGATGTCCCGAAAGCCGTGATCGCACTCCCACCGTCATCAACCGGTGCCGCGAACGCCACCGACAACGACCCGTTCCCCCGCGTTGCCCCAACCCCGGTCGGCGCCTCCGGCACCCGGAGGATCGCGTTGGTGAACGTGCAGTCGACGTGCGCTCCAGCGGCGAGCACGATCGTGGCGGTGCGGGTCGCCGGGTTCCCGGAACCACCCGTCGTGCACGTGAGCCCGGCCAGACGCCATCCGGAAACCGCTGCCTCGGTCACCGTGTAGGTCCCGGCCCCGAGCGCCGCGAACGACCGACCGTTCGCCAGCGTCGGATCCGTATCGTCATCGAGGGAGAACGGCTCGAGACCGGTCCCGGTCGTGGTGAAAGCGAAATCCTGAGGGTCGTTGATGCCCGTGTCCTTCGTGATGCTGATCGAACCCAACGGCGATCCGCCGATCCCGGCGAATCCGAGCGCGAAGGTGTTGGGCACGCCCGTCTCGGCGCCGCCGCTGTCACTCGCCTGACCGAGCGAGTAGGCCTCGGCGCTGACGGCGCTCAGGGCACCCAGAATCTCGGGCTCCGAGGCCGCGGCGCCGTAGTAGAGCTTGAAGGTCTTCTCGGCGTTCGCGGCCAGGTTGCCGAAGTCGAAGTCGAAGAGGGCGCCGTGGTCGTTCGGGCCGTCGTCGAGCGCCTCACCGGAGAACGCGATCTCCGAGGGACCCGTCAGCGGGTCGGCGGACGCGAACCCGTCGTCGCTCGAGAAGACGATCGTGCTCGCGTTTCCGGTCTCGACGGTCACGTATTCGGCCGCCGCCGTCGGTTCGATGGCCCAGTCGATCACCCGTCGGTAGCGGGTCCGAACCGACGATCCCGAGATGTTCTTGATCGTGACCGTCACCTCGTAGAGGTTCGGCGACGCGGACGGATGGAAGTCGTGCGTGACCCGGAACTTGCTCCCGATCTGGGTGACGAGCACTGCGGTCGAGGCTGTACGGGTCTGACTGATCGCCGACATGTTCGTGACCCCGGCGAGGCGACTCGCATAACCGGTCGTGCCGGTGTTCTGATCGGCGACCCCCCACCCTTCGGTGAGCGCACCGAGACCGCTCCCCTCGGCGTTCGACGGGAGGTACCGGACGCCGAGGTAGTCGGATCCACCGTCCGACGTGTCGTCGGACGGGATGTTCAGGTGCCCTTCGGCGTTGAGCCCGAGCCGGATCGTTCCGTTCTCGATCGGGATCCTGATCTTGTTGTTGGTGAAGACGCAGACCGCTTCGGCTCCGCTCGTCAGCACGATGGTGGCCCGGCGGTTGACCAGGTCGGCGCTCCCCAGGGTGCAGTCGAGGGCCTGGAAGTTCCAGCCGGGCACCGCGGCCTGGGTGATGGTGTACGTACCGGCATTCAGGGCGGAGAAGGTCTTCGAGTTGTCGTAGGTCGAGTCGATACCCGAGTCGTCGTCGAGCACGAACGACGAGAGGCCCGCACCGGTCGTCGTGTACGAGAAGTCCTGGAGGTCGTAGGGCTCGGCCACCACGAGGATCGTGATCGACGCCGTGCCCGCGGCTGTCGCCCGGGGCACGCCGATCGTCGCGATCGACGCCAGCGCCACGAGCACCACGACCGCCACCGTCCCGAAACGGCGCGGCCGCCGCCGGAGTGGTCCGCCTTCCCCGGCCCACCGGGCTTCGATCGGGCGGTCAGACGGCATTCGCACGGGTGAAGTATCGCACCACCAACGGGCGCTTCGGGCTCGCCTCCGGACCGATCAGCGGGCCCTCACCCGAGCAGTCGGGACTTCCGGCCCCGACTCCGGAGTCCGTTCGGCCCCGGGATATCCGGGCATCGTCGAACCGGTTCAGGGCACCTTGGCCGAGGACGAGAGTGAGGCGAGTCCCCTACCCCGGGCGTTCACAGCCTGAACCCGACAGGTGTACGTCTTCCCCGCCGTCAGCCCGGTGACGACGACGGCACGCAACGCCGGGTTGGAAACCGAGACCGACCGCTGAACGCCACCGTTGCTCGACGTGCATCCGGCGGTGAACCCGGTGATCGGGCTGCCGTTGCCGCCGTTCGGCGTGAAGGCCACCCGCAGACTTCCCGTCACCGGCTTCGTCACGCCGGTCAGGGTCGGCGCGGCCGGCGAGCCGACGATCATCGCCGCCGACACCGCCGAGTACGCACCGAACCCCACTGCGTTCGCGGCCCGCACCTTGCACGTGTACGACTTCCCCGTCGTCGCGCCGGAGACCGTCACCGGCGCGAGCGCCCCCGATGCGGTTCGCGCCACCCCACCGTTCGCCGATGTGCACGCCACCGAATACGCGGTGATCGGCCGGCCGCCCGTCACGACCGGAGGCGAGAACGACACGACGAGCGGTCCGGTCGTCGTCGCCGTCGCACCCGATCGGGTCGTGACCCCGGTCGGTGCACCGGGAACCGCGGCCGGGATGAACTGGGCCGACTGCGAGCTCGGGAAACTCTGCCCGAACGCGTTCGTCGCCGTCGCCCGGCACCGGTAGGACTTCCCGTTGGTGAGTCCGGTCACGATGACGGGACTGACCGCGCCGCTCGCAGCCACGGCCGGGCCGGTACCTCCCGTGACCTCGCAAGTCACCCCGTACCCGGTGATCGGACTCCCACCGTTCCCGGACGGCGACGTGACCGCCACCGTCACGCGGCCGTTCCCGGGGGTCACCGACGCGATCGTCGGCGTACCGGGTGGGCCGATGGCCGTATAGGTCGGAGCCGGGTCTGACGGGGGTCCGGAACCGAACGCGTTCGTCGCCGACACCGAGCACACGTAGTTCCCGCCAATGGTGAGGTCGGCGACGACGAGGGGGCTCTCGACCCCCTCGGCCGTACGCGTGATTCCCCCGCCGCTCGGCACACAAGTCGCCC
>JBJSXF010000049.1:0-23494 GCA_046086225.1 Actinomycetota bacterium
AGAGCGCCCCGACCGACTGCAGCGCCTCCCAGCCCACGGTCGCCACCGCGGCGCAGGGCAGCACCGCACGCCAACCGAGCGGGCGCGCGGTCAGCACCCGGAACACGATCGAGAAGATCGACAGGTCGACGACGAGCCGCGCCCCGACCGCCGCGACCCGCACCGGGGCGCCGAACGCCGCGTTGCGAGCGACGAGCCAGTCGAGCGCAGCCCCGGCGAGAATCGCCGCGCCGAGCGCGCCGAGCAACCCGACCCCGCGAGCCGTCCGCACGAGCAACGACCCGCGCTCGGTCCGCGGCACTCCCCACACGCGGGCCATCGCATCCTGGCCGGCCCGCCCGACCCGCAACCCGCCGTACGCGGCCACGAGTACGCCGACCGCGAGCGCGAGCCCGCTCCCCCGTAGCGAGGTCACGTTGTCGCGCAACTGGATGCCGATCACCGGGAAGTCGGCCAGCGCCGAGTCGAGGATCCGCTGCTGGAGGCCGGGGTTGCCCGCCAGCACGTAGCCGAGCACCGTCACGAGAACGAGCAGCAGCGGGAAGAGGCCCATGAAGCCGTAGTAGGTGAGACCGGCACAGAGCGCGCCGATCCCGTCCTCGGCGCCCTTGCGGGCGACCGCCACGGCGAGGGCCAGGGGCCGTCGACTCCGCTGCACCCGGTCGAGTGCGACCGCGATCCGGGGTCCGAGGCCGTCCGGGCCCGGCGGGGGCACCGGCGCCGACCCCGTGTCACCGCTCGCCACGGCGAGGACGGTATCGTGGGCGTCGCTGGGCCCCTCTTCCTCGGGCCCGCGGCCGTACCTCACCAGTTCCCCACGACGGAGCCGCCGAGGATCGGCCTCCGCGTGGACGTCGGGTGACGTCCGGAATCAGAAGGATCAACGAACCCATGACCACGTTCCGCGACCTCGGCCTGCGCGCCGAGATCGTCGACGCCCTCGCCGAGCAGGGCATCGACGCACCGTTCGCCATCCAGGCCGCCACCATCGCCGACGCCCTCGCCGGTCGTGACGTGTGCGGCAAGGCCAAGACCGGCTCGGGCAAGACGCTCGCCTTCGGGCTCCCGGCCCTGCAGAACGTCGAGCGGGCGAAGCCCGGGCACCCCACCGCGCTCGTGCTCGTGCCGACCCGCGAGCTCGCCCGTCAGGTGGTCGAGGTGCTCTCGCCCCTCGGCAAGGCGATCGGCATCCGCGTCGCCGCGTTCTACGGCGGCGCATCGATGGACCGCCAGATCCGCAACCTCCAGCGCCGCATCGAGATCGCGGTCGCCACGCCGGGTCGCCTCATCGACCTCATGGAGCGCAAGGAGGTCGAGCTCGACCAGGTACGGATCCTGATCGTCGACGAGGCCGACCGCATGGCCGACATGGGCTTCCTCCCGCAGGTCGAATGGCTCCTCCGGGGCGTGCCCGGCGACCGGCAGACGCTGCTCTTCTCGGCCACCCTCGATCGCGAGGTCGACGTGCTCGTGCGGCGCTACATGCGCGAGCCGGTGACCCACGAGGTCGTCTCCGAGACCCAGACCGTCGACGAGATGACGCACCGCTTCCTCAAAGTGCACGAGCTCGACCGCGTGAAGGTACTCGCCGCGATCGCGGCCGGAGCCGAGCGCACGATGGTGTTCGTCCGCACGAAGCGCGGTGCCGACCGGCTCGTGTCGCAACTGCTCCGCGAAGGGGTCGAGGCCGCGGCCATCCACGGCGACCTGCGCCAGAGCGCACGCGAACGGGCACTCACCGACTTCGCAGCCGGACACCACGGCGTGCTCGTCGCCACCGACGTCGCCGCCCGCGGCATCCACATCGACGACGTCGAGGTGGTCGTGCACTACGACCCGCCCGAGGAGCACAAGGGCTACCTCCACCGCTCGGGCCGCACGGCCCGGGCCGGGAACGAAGGGGTCGTCGTCACCTTCGTGCTCTGGAACCAGGAACTCGAGGTCGAGAAGCTGCAGAAGCGGCTCCGACTGCGCGAGCCGATCATCGAGGTGTTCTCGAACGACCCGCGGCTCGCCGACCTCGGCACGCTCACGTCGCCCGCGCCGAAACGCCGGGCTGCGCTCGTGTGACCGACCGTTACAATCCGCAGCCGTGACGATGCTGCCGCCCGGCACCGACGGCGACGGGCCCACCGGCCCCACCCCGCAGATCCCCGAGATCATCGACGCCCCCGGCGCCGATGCCGTGCCCGCCGGCGAGCAGGTCTCCCGGCCCACCAAGCTCATCCGGATCGCCTCGATGGTGCGCGCCCTGCTCGAGGAAGCCCGACACGCCCCGCTCGACGAGGCCGGTCGTCGCTCGCTCAAGGAGATCCACGAGCGTTCGATCCACGAGCTCGAAGAGATCCTCTCGGACGACCTCCGCAACGAGCTCGACGAGGTGAAGCTCTCCTTCACCTCCGACGCGCCGAGCGAATCCGAGCTGCGCATCGCCCAGGCCCAGCTCGTGGGCTGGCTCGAGGGCCTGTTCCACGGCATCCAGGCCACCCTCTTCACCCAGCAGATGCAGGCCCAGCGCCAGTTCGAGGAGATGCGGCAGCGCCGGGCCCTCGACGCCGGTCCCGACCGGCCGAGCGGCGCCTACCTCTGACCCTCGAACCTGGAAGCCCGATGACCGGAACCGTCCCGCTCGCCGATTTCACCTGGCAGCCGTCGAGCTGGCGCGCCCGTCCGGCCGCCCAGCAGCCCCCGTGGCCCGACGCCACGGCCCTCGAAGCGGCGACCGACGAACTGCGCACCATGCCGCCACTCGTCTTCGCCGGTGAAGCGCGCACCCTGCGCGCCGCCCTCGCGCGGGTGAGCCGGGGCGAGGGGTTCCTGCTCCAGGCGGGCGACTGCGCCGAGTCGTTCGGGGAGTTCTCGGCCGACAACATCCGCGACAAGCTCAAGGTCATCCTGCAGATGTCGGTCGCGCTCACGTACAGCACGGGCGTGCCGACCGTGAAGGTGGGCCGTATCGCCGGACAGTTCGCCAAGCCGCGCTCGTCGGCCACCGAGACCCGCGACGACCTCACCCTCCCCTCGTACTTCGGCGACAGCGTGAACGACTTCACCTTCGCCGAGGCGGCCCGCCGCCCCGATCCCGAGCGACTCCTACGCGGCTACCACCAGGCCGCCTCGACCCTCAACCTGCTGCGCGCCTTCACCAAGGGCGGCTTCGCCGACCTGGAGCGCGTCCACCAGTGGAACCTCGAGTTCGTCGCCAGCGCGCACGAGGGACACCGCTACGACGAGATCGCCGACGGAATCGAACGGGCCCTGCGCTTCATGGCCGCGTGCGGCATCGATCTCGCGGCCGAGATGCAGCTCCACGAGGTCGACTTCTACACGTCACACGAGGCGCTCCTCCTCGAGTACGAGGAAGCCCTCACCCGGCGCGACAGCATCTCCGGCGACTGGTACGACTGCTCGGCCCACCTCTTGTGGATCGGGGCCCGCACCCACCAGCTCGACGGCGCCCACGTCGAGTTCCTCTCCGGAGTCCGGAATCCGATCGGACTGAAGGTCGGCACGCACGTCGAGCCCGAAGAGCTGCTCGGCCTCTGCCGCCGCCTCGATCCGACACGCGAGCCGGGCCGGCTCGTGCTGGTCAGCCGCATGGGCGCCGACCGGGTCGCCGAGCAGCTCCCGCGCCTGCTGCGAGCCGTCCAGAGCGCAGGGCATCCCGTGGTGTGGGCGTGCGACCCGATGCACGGCAACACCTTCGCCCACGAGAGCGGCTACAAGACGCGCCACTTCGACGCCGTGATGCGCGAGGTGGAGCAGTTCTTCGCGGTATGCCGGGCCGAGGGCGTGTGGCCGGGCGGAGTGCACGTCGAGCTCACCGGAAGTGACGTCACCGAATGCCTCGGCGGCGGCGACGATCTCTCGGGTTCCGACCTCGAACGCCGCTACGAGACCCGCTGCGACCCCCGCCTCAACGCGCGTCAGTCGCTCGACCTCGCCTTCCGACTGGCCGAGCTCATCCAGCGCACCGCCTGAGCCCGGATCCCGGGCCGACGGGCCACCTCGGGGTGGACGGTCAGTCGCGGCGCAGGCGCTGCAGGCCGATCCAGCCGGCCGCGAGGCCGAACCCCACCGAGATCACCGCGATCGCCGCGTGAACGACGAGGAAGCCGGTCGATCGATCCTCCCCCGCCATGTTCCACATGCGGGTCACCCAGACGTACGCCGTCCAGCCGCACAGGGCGACGAGCACCCAGGCGGCGCGGCGGCTCACGACTCGGCGCTCGCGACCGCGGCCAGGCAGGCGTCGCGAGCTGCCGCCGAGGCCGGGAGCAGCGGCATCCGCACATCGGGCGTCGCCAGCAGCCCTCGAGCGTGGAGTACGGCCTTGAACACGGCCGGGTTCGGCTCGGCGAAAGCGGTCTGCACGACCGGCAGGAGCGCCTCGGCGATCGCCCGGCCGTCGTCGACTTTGCCCGCCAGACCGTGCTCGATCATCGTCACGAAGCGGTCGGTGCAGAGGTGAGCCGCGGCCGAGATCGCACCGACGGCACCCATGCACATGAGCGGGAAGAGGAGCGTGTCCTCCCCGCCCAGCACCCCGAAGCCGTCGGGGGCGTCGGCGAGCAGCGCCAGGGTGTCGGCGTCGAGGGCCGAGACGGCCTGCTTCACACCGGCGATGTCGTCCACTGCGGCCAATTCGAGGAGCGCGTCGGCCCCGAGACCCCGACCGGTGCGGGCCGGGATGTTGTAGAGCACGAGCGGCACCGGGCTCTCGGCGGCGACGGCCCGGAAATGAGCGACGATGCCCGCCTCGGACGGCCGGACGTAGTAGGGCACCACCACCAGGGCCCCGACCACGGCCGGGATGCCGGCCAAGGCCCGCGTCGCCTCGACCGTGTGCGCCGTGTTGTTGCTCCCCGTCCCCACGATGACGCGTGAGCCCCGGGCTGCGCACACCGCCGAGACGGTGTCGACCACGAGGCGCCGCTCGGCATCATCGAGCGCGCTCGACTCGCCCGTCGTGCCGAGGGCGACGATGCCCGAGGCGCCGGCATCGAGGGAGCGGTGGCAGAGCCGCTCGATCGCCGCCGCATCGACTGCGCCCGCCGCGTCGAACGGCGTGATGAGGGGCACCCACACGCCACGGAGGTCGAGGTCGCTCGCCACGCTGCGAGCGTATCCCGTTCCCTCCGGCTTCCGACCGGGATCAGCGGCGGGAGGTACGGTCGCCACGTGTCCGACGCCGTGCGCTTCCTCCTCACCGTGGGCGCCGGTTTCGTGACCGGGATCCTCTCGGCCATGTTCGGTATCGGCGGCGCCGTGGTCTCGACCCCGGCCATCCGGCTCCTCGGGGCCACCGCCCTCCAGGCCGTCGGCTCGACCCTGCCGTCGGTCCTGCCCTCGTCGGTGACCGGTTCGATCCGGTACCGCCGGGAGGGTCTCATCCTGCCGCGGGTCGTCGCCTGGACGGCGCTGGGCGGGGTGCCCGCCTCCGTGATCGGCTCACGGCTGACGAGCGCGGTTCCGGGCGACGGCCATCTCCTCATGCTCGCCACGGCGGCGATGGTCGGCTACACGGCGTACCGCACCGCATTCCCGCCCGATCGGCCGGTCGGCGCCGACGGCGAGCCCCGACCTCCGCGCCGCGAGCCGTGGCGCCTGATCGTCGTGGGGCTCCTCGCCGGCGGGCTCTCGGGGCTCCTCGGAATCGGAGGCGGCATCCTCATGGTGCCCGCGTTCTCGATCTGGATCGGCATTCCCCTCCGCCAGACGATCGCCACCTCGCTCACGATCGTCGGCGTGCTCGCGATCCCCGGCACCCTCACGCACTGGGCGCTCGGCCACATCGACTGGACGTACGCCTTCGGCCTCGCCCTCGGCGTCGTCCCCGGCGCCTGGCTCGGGGCCCGCTTCACCATCAACGCCTCCGAACTCACCCTGCGCCGCACCGTCGGGGCCGCGCTCGGCGTCATCGCCCTCGCCTACGCGGTCGGCGAGACGATCGCGCTGCTCGGCTGAGGTCGGACCGCCGCGAGGTCACGGGCGCGGCTCAGCACGGCGTCGAGCATCGCCGGCGTGAGCCGACCCGTGAAGGTGTTCTGCTGGCTCGGATGGAATGCGGTCACGATCGTGATCCGACCGCATTCGATCTCGACCCCGTGCCCGAACCGAGGCCGCCGGACCGGGAGCCCGATCGCCGGATCGGCCTGCGCCCGCAGCCCCGCCCACGCCGCCTGGTAGGCGAAGCCGCCGAGGGGCACCACGACCCGGAGCCGGGTGAGCGCGGCGAGTTCGCGGATGAGGAACGACCGACAGGCGTCCCGCTCGGCCGGCGTCGGCGCGTTGGCCGGGGGTGCGCACCGCACGGCGGCCGTGACCCACGTGTCGCGGAGCCGCAAGCCGTCACCGATCCGCACCGACTCCGGTCGGTTCGCGAGCCCCACCCGATGGAGCGCGGCGAAGAGGAAGTCGCCCGAACGATCGCCGGTGAAGATCCGGCCCGTGCGATTCGCGCCGTGCGCGGCGGGCGCGAGCCCGAGGAGCAGGATCCGGGCACGCGGATCCCCGAAGCCCGGCACCGGCTTCCCCCAGTAGTCATCGTCCCGGAATGCCGCCCGCTTCTCCCGGGCCGTGCGCTCGCGCCACTCGACGAGTCGTGGACACGTCCGACACTCCGTGATCTCGGCGGCGAGCGGGTCGAGCGCACGACGCGGGGGCGGGACGGACGGCACCGGGCCCGATCGTAACGACGGGGGCCGGATAGCCTCCGCGGCGATGCGGGTGCTGCTCCTCGTGAACGCCACGGCATCGTCGGTCACCCCCCGTCGGCGGTCCCGGGTCCGACGTGCGCTCGCCGCCCGCCACGAGGTCGAGGTCGCCGAAACCTCGCGACGCGGACACGCCACCCGCCTCGCCCACGCCGCCGCCCGAGACGGCTTCGATGTCGTCGCCGTCTACGGCGGCGACGGCACGCTGAACGAAGCGGCCGAGGGCCTGCTGCACTCCGAGACTGCGGTCGCGCCGATTCCCGGCGGATCGACCAACGTGTACGCCCGCACCCTCGGCTACCCGAACGACGCGATCCGAGCGGTCGAGACCGCGGTCACCGCCCTCGACCGCGGCACGTTCAAGCGGGTCGGCGTCGGCCGGGCCAACGGCCGCCCGTTCCTCTTCAACACGGGCATCGGCTTCGACGCCGCAGTCGTCCGCCGGGTGGAGCGCCACCCCCGACTGAAGCGGTGGGCCGCTCACCCGGCGTACGTCGGCGCCGCGCTCGGCGCGGTGTTCGGGGGCGAGGCGACGCGCATGTGCGCCGAGGTCGAGACCGATGCGGGACCGGCGATCGAGGGTGCCCGCTTCGTCGTGGTCTCGAAGACCGACCCGTACACGTTCCTCGGGCCGCGTCCGATCCGGATCGCGCCGGAGGCCGGGCTCGCCCGGGGGCTCGCCGTCACCGCCTTCCGATCGTTCGGGCCCGTCACCCTGGTGGGCGGTGCGTGCTCGGCGATGGGCTCCGGCCGCTTGCTCGCCGGCCGGCGCGGTATCGAGCACCGGAGCGACGCGACGCGGATCGTCGTGCGCGCCGGTGCGCCCTTCCCGTACCAAGTCGACGGCGAGGACCTCGGGGACACCGACCGGGTCGAGCTCATACACGAGCCCGAGGCCCTGCGCGTGCTCTTGCCCTAGCGCAGGTTCGCGATCGCGACGTCGGGCACGTCGGTGATGATGCCGTCGACGCCTCGGGCCACGAGCTCGAGCATCGCCGCCGGGTCGTTCACCGTCCAGACGTCGACGAGGCAGCCGGCTTCGTGGGCGGCCGCGACGTCCTGCGCCGGCGAGGCGAGCACAGTCCCCCAGTCGGGGTGGATCCACCGGTGACCGCGCGGCGCGGCGACGGCCGCGGCCGCAGCCGGGGATTGGCCGCTCGTGAGCCACGCGGTGACCAGCTCGGGCGCCAGCTCCCGGCACGCGTCGATGGCGTCGAGATCGAACGAGGACACCACGACATCGGCCGCTGCGGCCCGGATCGCGTCGACCGTCGCCCGCAGGACGGGACGACCGGGCGGGTCGGGGTCGGGATCCCAGGCGCAGCACTTGACCTCGACGTTCACGAGCAGCCCCCGACAGGTGGCGAGGGCCTCGGCGAGGGTCGGAACGTCGGGTCGGGCCGCCCGCAGATCGGCATACGACCGCTCGACGACGAGACCGAATTCCTCGATCACAGCATCGTGATGGACGACGAGCACGTCGTCGGCCGTGCGACGCACGTCGAGCTCGACCCCGTCGGCCCCGAGCTCCCGGGCGAGCGCGAACGCCTCGAGGGTGTTCTCGGGCGCCGCCGCCGAGGCTCCCCGGTGGCCGAGGACGAGCGGGGGACCGGACATCGACGGCGATCCTACGACCGGGCCGACTTCGCTCCGGCCGCACGGTCCCCGACCCACCCTCTCCGGTCCCCCGGCGCCGGTCCTCCCGATCCGCGTTCCCCGTCACCGGCATGCCAGCCCGATATTTCGCTTTCTTACCCCTTGTCGGCGGCGATCCGAGCCTTTACCATCTCGGACTCGTCGCCCCCCTCCCGGGGGGTGCGGGCGCCGGGCGCACACGCCGGCACGGCAAGCCCCCAGCGGGCCTCCGTGCGGTGGTGCGACCCCCGAGGAAGGAACAACAGCACCGTGGCTCTCACCTGGATTCGCAACCACGACTGGGACACCGCCGCCTGGCGCGACCGCGCCGCGTGTCGGGACACGAGCCCCGAGCTCTTCTTCCCGGTCGGAAGCACCGGCCTCGCCGTCGACCAGATCGAGTCGGCGAAGCGGGTCTGCGGCGAATGCCAGGTCGCGGTCGACTGCCTCGACTTCGCCCTCGCCACCAACCAGGAGTCGGGCGTCTGGGGCGGCCTCACCGAGGAGGAGCGGCGCCGTCGACGCAAGGGCGAGCTCCCGGTGACGGCCGCGGGCAGCCTGGCCTGAGCCCGGACCCGCCCGCACCGTCGGGCGGGCGTCTAGAGGTCGACCCGGGGCATGGCGATGGGCACGCGCACCCGCACCGAGGTGCCCTGCTCGTGACCCCGCATCTCGATCGACCCCTGCAGCTCGCTCGTCACGAGCGCCTGCACGATCGACAGCCCCAGCCCGCGTGACCCGTCGAGGCTGAACCCCTCGGCCAGGCCGACCCCGTTGTCGCGCACGACGATCTCCACCTCGTCGGCGAACCGGGACAGGTGCACGTCGACGGTCGCGTCGACCGCATCCTCGGGGAACGCGTGGTCGACCGCGTTCTGCATGAGCTCGTTCAGCACGACCGCGAGCGGGGTCGCGACCTCGCCGGGCAGGTCGCCCGCATCGCCTTCCACCCGGAACCGGATGTGCCGGTCGGGGCTGGTGAAGCCCTCCTCCACGATCCGGGCGAGGGGCCGCACGATCTCGTTGAACGCCACGATGTCACCCATCTCGCGGGACAGCGTCTCGTGCACGATCGCGATCGCGCGGATGCGGCGCTCCGATTCGGCCAGCGCCTCCTTCGCCTCATCGGAGGTGAGCCGCCGACCCTGCAGGCGCAGCAAGGCCGCGATCGTCTGCAGGTTGTTCTTCACCCGGTGATGGATCTCGCGGATCGTCGCGTCCTTGGAGAGGAGCATGCGATCACGGCGACGGATGTCGCTGACGTCGCGCATGAGCACGAGCGCACCGGTCGCGGCCCCCGTGGCCGAGATCGGCAGCACGTGCACCAACACCGAGGTGTCGCTGTGGTCGATCTCCTCGGTGACCGGAAGCCCCTCCGCCATGGCCAGCCGCGCGGCCGCGTCGTCGAATCCCACGTCGGCGAGCCGCTGACCCCGCGCGTACGCGTGGATGCCCATGCGGTGCAACGTGCTCACCGCATTCGGGCTCGCGAACTCCACCCGGGTGGCCTCGTCCACCAAGATCACGCCGTCGCCGGTGCGCGGCGCGCTCTCGAGATCGGTCTCGTCGGCCGAGTAGGGAAAGGAACCCTCGGCGATCATCGCCGCGAAGCGCTCGAAGGTCTCGGAGTAGGTGCGCTCGAGCTCCCCGGACCGTCGGGCCAGGGTCATCGGCTCCTCCCGGGAGACCAAGGCGACGACCGTGCCCGCGTGGCGCACCGGGATGCACTCGATCCGCACCCGATCGGTGCCACCGATCGCCGCCTCCTCGGCCCGCCCGATCGAGCCCTCCCGCCAGCACCTCCCGACGAGGGGCCGGGCCCGGGCGTCGACGACCTCACCGACGAGATCCTGGGGATAGCTGGTCGGCCCGGTCACCGGCCGGACCTGAGCGAGGACGACGAAGCGGCTGCCCTCCTCCCCCGCGATCGGCGCGAGCAGGACCAGATCGGAGAACGAGAGGTCGGCGAGCGGCCGCCAGGCCGAGGCGAGGCGACCGAGATGCTCGGCGGCGGGCATCGCCAGCGCGGTGCGGGCGAGCGCCAGATCGTCGAGCATCACCATCGCCGGCGATGCTACGGCCCCTCCGGAGCACGTTCCGAGAAGAGGTGACGGGCGATCGCGGCGAGCGCATCCACGTCACCGACATCACCCGCGAGCGCGGGCACCCGGGCCACGACCTCGGGGCCGCCCGCCAGCTCACGGCGCAGCTCGGCCTCGCGGCGGGCGACGACCGCGAACCGGTCGAACGACTCGCCCACGATCCGCAGCACGCGGGCGACGCGCCGGGGATCCTCGAGGCCCGGCACCCGCGCCGACCCCAGCTCGGCCGCGACGACGTCGGCCTCCAGCCGACAGGTGGCTGCCGCGGCGGCCGCCTCGGGATCGAGGAGCAGATCGGGCAGGGTGCGATTGCACACCAGCGCACCGAGATGGAGGTCGCGTTCCCCGAGCGCGGCGCAGAATCGCTCGGCCTCGTGGAGCGGGGCCGGCTCGAGCGTCGTCACCACCGCGAAGGTGGTGCGCCGATCGTGCAGAAGCCGTTCGACCGCCTCGGCCCGGGCCACGAACCCGTCGTACATCGACTGGAAGTTGGCGAAGAACTCGCCGATGTCCTCGAGGAACGCGCCGCCCAAGATCCGGTCGGCGAGTTGCGAGAACGGCCGGCTCGCCAGCTCGAGCACCCGCGACCCGCGGCGCCCGCCGACTCGGTACGGCAAGGTGAGCCAACGCAGGAACCGTCCACCGAAGAACTCGGCCATGCGGGCCGGCGCCTCGAGGAAATCGATGGCGTTCCGGGTCGGGGGCGTATCGATGACGATGAGGTCGTACTCGCCGGCCGAGTGGATCTCGAAGAGCCGCTCCATCGCGATGTAGTCGTGGCTCTGCACGAACCGCGAGGTGAGATTCCGGTAGAGCCGGTTCTCCAAGATGCGCTCGGCCGTCGCCTCGTCCTCGGCGTGCGTGCGCACGAGGTCGTCCCACGACTGCTTCATGTCGAGCATCGCCGCCCACAGCTCGCCCCGGGGCGGGGCCCCGACCGCAGCGGCCACCACGGCGTCGGGCACCCGGCGGGCCTCGTTGCCGATCCCCTCGAGGCCGAGGGCCGTGGCGAGGCGCCGGGCCGGGTCGATCGTGAGCACCAACACCCGACCGCCGAGGCGCGCCGCGGCGCCGAGCGCGATCGCGGCCGCGACCGAGGTCTTGCCCACCCCACCCGAACCGCAGCACACGACGATCTCGCGCGATCCCACGAGCCGGTCGAGGGACTCCTCGGTCATCGGACCCCGAACTCCTCGCCGAGGGCGTCGGCCACCATGCGCGTCGCGCGCAGCCCCGGGGCCCGGACGAACAGATAGGGCAGGTAGCAGACCGGGAGATCGACCGCGGCCCGGAGGTGCGCGAGGTGCACGGTCGACGCCGCACGCATGGCTCCGGCGAGACGCGCCGTGTCGAGCGCCCCGGCGGCACCGGATCCGACCCGGCCGACCAGCGCGTCCCGGCCCGCGCCGACCGCCAGCGCGGCGAAGACCTCGGCGTCGGCCCGGGTGAACGGCTCGGGCAGCACCCGGTTCGCCACGACCGTGCCGAGCGGCGCCCGCACCTCGTCGCGCAACCGGCCCACCAACTCGATCGTCTCGGCGACCGGCATCTCCTCGGGCGTGGTCACCACGTTGACCGCGGTCACCGCCGGATCGGTCACCAGATCCGAGACCCAACGGGTCTGGGCCCGGAGCGGACCGACGTCGACGAGGTCGTGCAGCGCGTCGGCCGCCCCGAGCTGGGCGACGACGTGCCCGGTGGCGGCCGCGTCGACGATCACGAGATCGTGGGCGGCCCGCCCGGCGATCGCCTCCCGCACCTCCCAGGCGATCTTGCCGATCGTGAGGATCTCCTTCACCCCGGGGGCGGCCGTGGCGACGAAGTCGAGGGCCCGGGCGAACGGACCGATGCGGCCGATGACGGGAACCCGCAGCTGGAGGCGCAGGTACTCCTGCAATGACGCCTCGGTGTCCATCGCCATCGCCCGGACCCCGGGATGGACCTCCACCGGAGCGAAGTCGACCGGCGGATGCTCGAACTGGGCCGGGATGTCGCCCTTGCCGTCGGCCTCCACGAGCAGCACCCGTCGACCCGCCTCGGCGGCGAGGAGCGCGGTCGCCGCCGCAACGGTCGTCTTGCCGACCCCGCCCTTGCCGGTGAAGACGAGCAGCCGCCGGTCGAGGAGCCCGCGGACGTCGACGGCCACGGTGCCGGTCAGACGATCTTGAGCTCGGTGCGGTACACCCGCTTCGGGGCGAGCTCGACGTCGATCCGCTCGGCCATCGCCCGGAACACGACCGACGCCTCGTTGTCGGGCTCGGCGACCACGACGGGACGTCCCTCGTCGGCCCCGGCCCGGAGCGGCTCGACCAGCGGCACCTGACCGAGGAGCGGCACCTCGAGCAGTTCGGCGAGCTCGGCGCCGCCGCCCTCGCCGAAGATCCGGTACGCCTCGCCGTGCTCGCACCGGAACCACGACATGTTCTCGATCACGCCCGTCACCGAGAGGTTGACCTTGCGGGCCATGAACGCGGCCCGCTGAGCCACTTTCTGGGCCGCGGGCTGCGGGGTCGTGACGACGATCACCTCGGCCCGGGGGAGGAACTGCGCCATCGAGAGGGCGATGTCACCGGTGCCCGGCGGCATGTCGACGACGAGGTAGTCGGGCTCGCCCCAGTGCACGTCGGTGAGGAACTGCTCGAGCGCCTTGTGCAGCATCGGGCCCCGCCAGATCACGGGCTGGTCCTCGTGCGCGAAGAAGCCCATCGAGATGAGGTTCACCCCGTTGGCCTCGGGCGGGACGATGACGTCGTCGATGAGGGTCGGCGGCCGGTCGATGCCGAGCATCCGCGGCATCGAGAAACCCCAGACATCGGCGTCGATGGCCGCCACCCGACGACCCCGCTGGGCCAACGCGACCGCGAGGTTCGTGGTCACCGACGACTTGCCCACCCCACCCTTGCCCGATGCGATCGCGAGCACGCGGGTGGCCGAAGCGGTGAACGGGTTCTCCCGGGTCGCGCCCCCGCCCCCGTGGAGACTCTCGGCGAGGGCCGCCCGCTCGGCATCCGACATGACGGTGAGTTCGACCGCCACGTCGTCGACGCCCGGGAGCGCAGCGACGGCTTCGGTGACCCGCCGGGTGATCTCGGCTCGCAGCGGGCAGCCGGCCACCGTGAGGGCGACGGTCACCCCCACGCGGCCCCCGGCGATCTCGATGCCCCGGACCATGCCGAGGTCGACGATCGAACGACGGATCTCAGGGTCCTCGACCGGGCGGAGCGCCTCGAGGATCTCGCTTTCGGTGGGCATGCCGCGCCTCCGGGAATTAGCACTACGCGCGTAGTTACAATAACCCCGTGGCCTCGCCCGCACTCTCACCGGACGAGTTCGGTGCCGCCGTCGCCGCCGTTACCTCCGCCTTCGGCGACCCGACCCGTCGGGCCATCTACCTCTTCGCCCGCCAGACGCCCGACGGCGTGAAGGCGGCGCAAGTCGCCGAGCGGTTCGAGCTCCACGCCAACGTCGCCCGCCACCACCTCGAGAAGCTCGCGGCCGGCGGCTACCTCGACGTCGAGCTCGTCCGCCACGAGACCGCCGGGCGGCCGTCGAAGCGCTACCGGGCCGCCGCCGACGACACCACGCTGCTCTTCCCGCCCCGGCGTGACGATCTCCTCGCCACGCTCCTCGCCCGAGCGCTCGAGCGGCTCCCCGAGTCCGAGGCGCGTGCGCTGGCCGAGGAGGTCGGCTACGAGTACGGCCGTTCGATCGCGGCGCGCATGGACCCGACGGAAGGCCACCGCTCGGCGAAAGCCGCCGTGGCCTCGGTCGCCGATGCACTCACGGCGCACGGCTTCGCCGCCCACGCCGAATCGAACGGCAGCGCGTTGCGCCTCGTCGCCGAGCACTGTCCGTTCGGCGAGGCCGCCCGCCAGTACCCCAACATCCTCTGTGCCGTCGACACCGGCATGGTTCGGGGCATGCTCGAGGGGCTCTACGGACGGACCGAGCCGCACCTCACGGCCAGTCGACCCGAAGGCGCCGACCACTGCGTCACGACGGTGTGAGCCGGCCGTGAGCCGGGCCTACCTCGACCACGCCTCCACCGCGCCGCTCCGACCCGCCGCTCGAGACGCGATCGTCGCGGCGCTCGATGCCCCGGCCGGCGATCCCGGCCGCATCCACGCCGAGGGCCGCGCCGCCCGGGTCGCGTTGGAGCAGGCACGCGAGCAGGTCGCCGCATTCTTCGGCGCCCGACCGCGGGAGGTCGTGTTCACCGGGTCGGGCACCGAAGCGGTCAACGCCGCCGTCCACGGCGCCCTCACCCGGACCGGAGGGGGCCGGCACGCGGTGACCACCGCCGTGGAGCACTCGGCCGTCACCGAGGCGATCGAGCGGAGCGCGAGCGTGGTCACCGTCGTCGGCGTCGACCGGCACGGACGCTTCGACCCCGAGGAGGTCATCGCCGCCGTCCGACCCGACACCGGACTCGTCTCGCTGCAGCTCGCCAACCATGAGGTCGGCACCGTGCAGCCGATCGCCGGGCTCGCCGAGCGCATCGGATCCGCCGGGCCGCTCCTCCACGTCGACTGCCGGGCTGCGGCCGGGCACCTCACCGTCTCGTTCGCCGATCTCGGCGTCGACCTCGCCTCGGTGACCGCCCACACGTGGGGCGGCCCGCTCGGGGCCGGCGCCCTGCTCGTTCGGCGGGGGCTGCGGGTGCCGCCACTGCTCCTCGGCGGGGCCCAGGAACGGGCCCGGCGCGGCGGGGCCGAGAACGGACCGGCGTGGATCGGTTTCGGGGCCGCCTGCGCAGCCACGGACGTCGCAGCCGAAGCAGCCGTCCAGCGCCGACTCATCGATGCGGCGGCCGCGGTGCTGCACACCGTTCCCGGCCTCACGCGCTACGGCGACGGATCGCTGCCCAACCTGCTCTGTCTCGGCATCGACGGAGTCGAAGCCGAGCCGATCCTCCTCGCCCTCGACCAGCACGGCGTCGCCGTGCACTCGGGATCGGCCTGCTCCTCGGAGACCCTGGAGCCGTCGCCGGTGCTCGCCGCCATCGGCGTCGATGCCGACCGGAGCCTGCGCGTCTCCGTCGGCTGGTCGTCGACCGCAGCCGACATCGCTCGGTTCACCGAAGTGCTCCCGGGAATCGTGGAGCGACTCCGGGGGTTGCGCACCCCGTGAGCGCCCCGATCCGCCGCCTCAACCACGCCGTGCTCTACGTCCGGGAAGCTCGCGTCTCGGCCGCCTCCTACACGGAGGTCCTCGGCCTCGAGGTGGTGACCGAGGTCGCCGACGGTGCCGCCATTTTCCTCCGGGCACCCGGCGGCGACAACCACCACGACCTCGGTCTCTTCTCGGTTGGCCCCCAGGCGGTGTCACCCAGCCGGATCGGCCTCTACCACCTCGCCTGGGAGGTCGGAACCGTGTCCGAGCTCGTCGCCGTGCGCGCTCGCCTCGCCGCAGCCGGTGCGCTTGCGGGCGAGAGCGACCACGGCATCAGCAAGTCGATCTACGCACGCGACCCCGATGGCATCGAGCTCGAGGTCATGTGGGCGCTGCCTCGCGAGCACTGGGGCACCATGGAGCACGAGGCGATCGTGCGTCCGCTCGACCTCGCCGCCGAGCTCGCCCACTGGGGCTGACCGGCCACCCGTCCCCGAACGGGACCGTCAGTGATCGGTCCAGGCGTCGGGATCCGCGGCCCGGCGGGTCACCACCTCGGGGAGCGCACCCGTCGCCACATCGGCGAGCGAGACACGCTCGAGCACTTCGCGCAGCGACGACCGCAACGCGACCCACACCACCGGCAGTTGCTCGGCCGCCCCGCCGTACCCGAGCCGGTCGGGCCGCTCGCCCTGCACCGCCGCCAACGGGCCTTCGACCGCCCGCAGCACATCGGCGATCGAGATCTCGGTCGCCGGGCGGGCCAGCCAGTAGCCACCCTCTGCCCCGCGCCGCGACCGCACGAGCCCGGCCCGGCGCAGCTCGGTGAGGATGTTCTCCAGAAAGTTGCGGGGGATGCCCTGGGCCCGCGCCACGTCCTCGCCCTTCACCGGACCGTCGCCCGGCGCGGCCGCCAGCTCGATGGCCGCCCGGACCGCGTAATCGGCTTTCGCCGTGATCCGCACCTGCCGCCCCGTCAGACGCGGTCGACGGCCTCGATGACCACGGTCCGCATGACGTCGCCCACCCGCACCGCGAGCGCCACATCCATGCCCTCGACCACGTAGCCGAACAGGTTGTAGCTCGGGGCGAGCTTGCGCCGGCAGTCGTCGATGCAGATGAAGAACTGCGAGCCATTGGTGTCGGGACCGGCGTTCGCCATCGCGACCGCCCCGAGGGTGTACTCGGCCTGCACCGGCTCGTCGGGGAACCGGTAGCCGGGGCCCCCGGTGCCGGTGCCCTCCGGGCATCCGCCCTGGATCACGAAGTCGGGAACGACCCGGTGGAAGGTCAGGCCGTCGTAGTAGCCCTGCTGGGCCAGCCCGACGAAGTTGCCGACCGTCATCGGCGCGAGCCGCGGGTCGAGGTCCATGACGATGGTTCCCCGGTCGGTCGTCACCGTGGCGCGGTACAGCTTGCTCTCGTCGAGGTCGGGGGTCGGACGTTCGGGCATCGGGGCTCCTCGCTGAGGGATCGGACTGATCAGGGGACGGACGTACCGGAAGCGGCGGTGGCCGCGGCCAGGGCCGACAGGACGAGGCCGCGCATCGGATGGTCGTCGGGGACGAGCACGAGGAACCGCTGCAACGGAGGCACCGCCGCCGCCGGATCCCCGAGGAACCGCAACGCGATCACGCCCTGGAAGGCATACGCGTCAGGATACGAGCGATCGGCGGCCAGCGCCTGCTCCACGTCGGCCACCGCGCGCCGGGTGAGCGCCGTGCGGTCGGTCCCGACGGGGAGCCGTCCGGCGGCCAGGGCGACGAGCCACCCCCGATACGCATAGGGCTCGGGCTGCGCCGGATCGATCCGGATTGCCTCCGAGTACTGCTCGAACGCACCCGCCCGGTCGCCGGCCCCCAAGAGCGATCGGGCGTAGGCAATGCGGGCGACGTAATCGTCGGGGCGGGCCCGGACCGCGGCGCCGAGGTCGGCTCGCTCGGGAGCCGCGGCTTGGTCGTTGCCGGTCGACGTCTGCCCGGGCGCCCGGTCGCCGACCGCGCGGGCGAGCGCGACTGCCGCGAACAGGCAGAAGACCGCGATGCCGCCGACCGTGAGGATCCGGAGCCCCCGGGGGGCCGGCATCGACGCGGGCGCGCCGTCCCCGCTTCGCGCCCGGATCACCGCGCCGGCTCGGGCCGTGTAATCATCGTGGAGGACGCGGTACGTCTCCTCGTCGATGTTGCCCGCCGCCCGCTCCGCCTCGAGGTCGTCGAGCGAACGCAAGAGGAACTCCTGCTCGGCGGCCAGTTCGGCGGCAGGCACGGTTCGCTCGCTCACTCGCCCCCGTCCCCCCTGTCCCGCCGGGCGGCTTCCACCGCGGTCACGTCCTCGGGGGCCGGGACCAACCGGGGGGCCCGGGACCAGCGCCGCACCGTGAGCCCGACGCCCAACGCGCCGAGCGCGAGCACCACGAGCGGGAGCGCCCAGGCGAGGAGCCCGAGTCCCGCCCCTGCCGGGGCGAGGAGTACCCCGTCGCCGTACCGAGCGACGTACGCGGCGCGAATCTCGGCGTCGGACTCGCCGGCCGCGATCCGCTCGGGGATGTCGTCCCGGATGGCCCGGGCCTCGGGCGCATTGCTCTCCGACACCGCCTGACCGTCGCACACCGGGCACGCGATCTGCTGCTCGAGCCGGGCGACCCGAGCCGCCGGCGCGTCCGAGGGCCGGACCGAGCGCGCCACGAGCACGCCGAGCGCCGACGCCGTCACCACCCCGAGCGCGAGCCACGCGAGCCGACGCCGCCGCGCCGGATTCGGGTCGGCGACCCGCGCGCTCACACGCACTCCTGGCCCGACCGCGCCGCCGAGAGCCAGGTCTCGAGCACCTGACGACTCGACTCGCCGAATGCGCCGCACGCCACGATCCCGTCGGGGGCGACGACGTAGGTCTCGGGTTGCCCGGTCGTCCCGAAATCCAGACCGATCCGGTCGGCCCCCTCGAACACGACCGGCCAGGTGATGTCCTGCTCCCGCACGAAACGGCGGATCGCCCCGAGTTCGTCGTCGCGCACCACACCGATCATCGCGAAATCCGGGTCGTCGGCGTGCTTAGCGTAGAAGGAACGAAGAGCCGGGAGCTCGTCGATGCACGGGATGCACCAAGAGTTGAAGAAATTCACGATGTAGGTCCGCCCGGCCAACGCCGCCGTGTCGATGCTCCGCCCGTCGACGGTCCGGGCCCGGATGATCGGTGCCGGCTCGTGCTCGCGAACGAGCCGGGGCACCGACTCCTCGTCGCGGTTCTGCACCGCGAGCAGCACGCCGAACGCCGCGACTGCGATCCCGACCGCCAGGGCGATCCACCGGGTCGGGCGCCTCACCGGCTTCCCGACTCCACCGACTCCGGCGTCCCGGCCGGCACGAGCGGTCGGTCCCGGCGCGCCGGGACGAGGGCGAGCAGCGTGCCCAGGAGCATGACGAGCCCGCCGATCCAGAGCCACATCACGAGGGTCCCGACCTGAACGACGATGCGGACCGGTCCCGCCGCCGGCGCCGACGACAGCGTCACGTACCAGTCGCGCCACGGACCGGTCTCGATCGCCGGAGTGCCGACACCGTCGGCGAAGCCCGGGAAACTCGAGATCGCCGGCCGGAATACGCCCACCCCCGCGATGCGCACCTCGGCTTCGACCGAGTTGCGGCGGGCCGACTCCTCGGACCGCACCGCCACGAACGTCACCCGGTGGCCCCGCACCATCGCCGAGCCTCCGGGCTCGAGCTCGAGCTCTCGCTTCGTGGTCCAACCCCCCGTCGTCGCCAGGGCCACGGCAATGATGATCACCCCGACGTGCACGAGGAGGCCGCCGTGCACGCGGGGGTTCGAGCGCACGGTCCGGACCCACGCGCGAATCGGGCCCTCTGCGGGGTGAACCCGCCGTCGGGCCCGCACCGCGACCCACACGGTGCGGGCGACGCTCGCCAACGCGAAGGCCGCAAGGGCGAACGCCGCCACGTTGGCGATCCCCCGGGCACCCGCCGCGACGGCAATCACGAGCGTGGCCCCACCCGCCCAGGCGGGTCCGAGCAGCCGGTGGCGCAGCACTTCGCCGCTCACCGCCCGCCAGGGCAGCGCGGGCCCGACGGCCATGAGGAACAGCAAACCGAGACCGATCGGCACCGAGAGCCGATCGAAGTACGGACCCCCGACGTTGATCTGCCGATCCTGGAGTGCCTCGACCAGTAGCGGGAACACCGTGCCGGTGAGCACCACGAGCGCGAAAGCCCCGAAGAGCAGATTGTTGAGCAGGAAGGCGGCTTCCCGCGACACCGGCGAGTCGATCCGGCCCGGCGCCCGCAGCCGATCACCGCGCCAGGCCACCAACCCGACCCCGGCGAAGGTGCACGCACCGAGGAACGCAAGGAACCAGGGCCCGATGTCCGACTCCGAGAACGCGTGCACCGAGTTCACGATGCCCGACCGGGTGAGGAACGTGCCGAGGATGGTGAGGCAGAACGTCGCGATGACGAGCGACAGGTTCCAGACCCGCAGCATGCCGCGCCGCTCCTGGACCATCACCGAGTGGATGAACGCGGTCGCCGTGAGCCACGGCAGCAGCGACGCGTTCTCGACCGGGTCCCAGCCCCAGTAGCCGCCCCACCCGAGCACCGCGTAGCTCCACCAAGCCCCGAGGACGATCCCCACCGTGAGGAACCCCCACGCCACGAGGGTCGTCCGGCGGACCGCCGCGAGCCAGCCCTCGCCGAACCGGGCCGTCACGAGCGCCGCGATCGCGAACGAGAAGGGGATCGTGAACCCCACGTAGCCGGCATAGAGGGCCGGAGGGTGGAAGGCCACGAGCGGATGGTTCTGCAACAGCGGATTCGGTCCTCGCCCATCGAGGGGAACGGGTCCCGTGACCTCGGCGAACGGATTCGCTGCGAACACGACGAGCGCGAAGAAGAACGTCATGACGACGAACTGCACGAGCGTCGCCCAGGCCACGAGGGTGTCACCGGCGCGATCACGGAAGCGCCAGAGGGTGATCGCCACGTACACCGTGAGCACGAGGACCCACAGGAGGATCGAGCCCTCGAGCGCGGCCCACGCCGCCGTGAACGTGTACAGGCCGGGGGTGGCCCGGGCCACGTTGTCGGCCACGTACGCGATCGAGAAGTCGTGGGCGAAGAGCGCCCACTCCATGACCGCGAAGGCGGCCGCCGCCACGACCAGAGCCACGAACCCGTACCGACGGGCGACGCCGAGCAGTCGGACCCGCCCGGTCGCAATCCCGACCGCAGTGCTCGCCACGCCCAGCCCGGCGGCGACGAGCCCGACGACGAGCAGGGCGAAGCCGATCTGGGCCCGCATCACTGGATGGGGTCGTCGGGGCAGGTCGGACCGGTCGCGCCGGTCGGGGGCGCCTCGTAGTCGTTGTCGTGCTTGATGAGCAGTCGGGACGACACGAAGACCCGGTCCCCGCGCTCGGCCCACCGCCCCTCGGCCACCACCGGCGCGCAGTCCTCGAACATCTGCGGCTCGGTGCCCGAGTGGCGCACGCTCACCGTGATCCCGCCCTCGGTGAGCGAGAAGTCGACCCCGTCGCCCCGCCGGTCGATGCTGCCCGGCACGACCCCGCCGCCGATGCGCATGGTTCGGGTCCCGTCGCTGCTGCGGTCATCGACCGCCTCGGACACCGTCTTGAAGAACACGACGTTGCGCTGCAGCAGCGCGACCATCCAACCGATCGCCACGACGCACAGCACCGCAGCCACGACGTAGCGAGCCTTCACGGCTGCGGCTCCGCGCCGCGCTCGGCCACCAGCCGACGCCGCCGGAGAACGAGCCGCCCGGCGTACGTGCCGAGCGCCAGCGCCGACACCGCGTAGCCGGCGACCACGTAACCCCAGTTGGAAGCCGACGCCGCGAGCATCACGCGGGCACCGCCCCGTCGACTCCCGACCGCTCGGCGATCGCCCGTTCGAGCTCCCGCTCCTCGCGTCCCTCCTCGAGCTGCGCCACCTCGAACCGGGTGAGCACGAGCCAGGCGTACGCGAGGGTGTACGCAACCACGCCGCAGACCAGCGTCAGGGCCATCGACCCGCTGATCTTCACGTCGAGCTCACGGTTGAAGACCGTGGCGTCCTGGTGCAAGGTCTGCCACCACGACACCGAGAAGTGCACGATCGGGATGTCGACCGCGGCCACGAGCGCCGCGATCGCGCAGCGGGTGCCCCGCTCCGCCGCCGTCGTTCCCGTTCGGCGCAACGCCAAGTAACCGAGGTAGAGGAAGAACAAGATCGCCGCGCTCGTGAGCCGGGCATCCCACTCCCACCAGGTGCCCCACGTCGGCTTCCCCCAGATCGAGCCGGTGACGAGCATCAAGCCCGCGAAGACAACTCCCACCTCGGCCGACGCGCCGGCGAGGAGGTCCCAGGTCGGCTGCCGGGTGCGGGGCACGAGCCAGAGCACCGAGGCCAGCGCCGTGACCCCGAAGGCCAGGTACGAGATCCAGGCCGCGGGCACGTGGACGTAGAGCAGCCGCACGGCGTCACCGCCCTGATTGGGTCGAGGTGGGGTCACGACGAGAGCGAGGTACGTCGTCAGACCGAGCAGCAGGAGCGTCACCGCTCCGAGGACACGCCTCATGACTCCTCCAGGAGGGGACCGAACCCGATGACTCCCGCGACCACGGCGAGCACGGCGTAGGCGCCGAGCAGCTGCACCCAGGCCCAGGCGTCGGCCGCCGAGATCCCGAGGGCGGCCTCGAACGCACGGGTCGCACCGAGCATCACCGGGGTCACCGCAGGCAGCACGAGGAGCGGGACGAGGGTCTCCCGGGCTCGCAACCCTCCGGCCAGCACGGCGTAGACCGTACCGACGGCGGCGATCCCGACGGTCGCGGCGATCGCCGCACACGCCATCACCACGACGCCCCGCAGCGGCACGTCATACATCACGGCGACCGCCGCGCCGAGCACCACCTCGAACACCACGAGCTCGACCGCCACCGCACCCGCCTTCCCGAGGAAGACGGCGGCGCCGTCGAGCCCCGACAGCCGGAGGCCGTCCCGGGCCCGGTTCGCCTCCTCCACCCCGGCGGCCCGACCGACGGCGAGGAGTCCGGCCAGCAACACCGCTGTCCAGAAGAGCCCCGGGGCGGCCCGGTACAGCAAGGCCCGGTCGGCATCGAGCGCGAAGGCGAAGAGGATCACCACGATCACGCCGAACGGCACGATCTGCTGGAGCGCGACCCGCGAGCGCGCCTCGATCCGGAGATCCTTGGCCGCGACGAGCACGGCATCCCGACCGAGGCTCATCGCTCCCCCACCGCGACCCCGGCCGTCACCCTTCCGCCCACGAGCCGCACCTCACGCGTGACGAGGGGCCGGGTCCGGTCCACCTCGTGCGACGCGAGGAGCACCGTGCGCCCCTCGGTCGGCGCGGCGGCGAGCACCGCATCGAGCGCCTCCCGGCCCCGGTCGTCGAGCCCGGCGTGCGGCTCGTCGAGCAAGAGCAACGCCGGATCCCGGGCCAGGGCCAGGGCCAGCGAGAGCCGCCGCCGCTGCCCCTGGGAGAGCCGCCCGTGGGCGACGGCCGCCAGGTCCCCGAGCCCCACGCGGGCGAGGGCCTCATCGGCCTCGGCCGCAGTGCGGTCGGCGGCGCGGGCCGCGAACCTCGCGTTCTCGGCCACGGTCAGGTCGTCGTAGCAGAAGGTCTCGTGACCGACGAGGCCGACCCGCCGCCGGAGCCCCCGGCGATCGCGGGCGAGATCGGCACCGAGCACCTCGGCCGTACCCGACCGCAACGGCAGGAGTCCGGCGCAGAGCCGGAGCAGCGTGGTCTTGCCCGCCCCGTTCGGACCGGACAGCAGCACGACCTCGCCGACCTCGACGTCGAGGTCGACTCCGGCGAGCGCCGGGAACCGTCCGAGGGTGCAGACGGCCGATCGGAGGCGAATGCAGGGCAAGCCGGCTCCACGGGAGAGGG
>JBJSXF010000050.1:0-15813 GCA_046086225.1 Actinomycetota bacterium
AGGAGTGCCGAGGTGTTCACGGGGTTGTCGTCCATGGCCATCTGGAACGCGCTGAGGGCCACCTCGCCGGGCCCGGTGGTGGCGATCCCGGCGATCACGTGGGTCATGTCGTGGGCCACGAAGAAGTGGTTCATGTCGATGGCCACCACCCCGGGCAGGGTGAGGTGGTGGCGCTCGTAGAAGTCGAGGTAGGCGCGCCCCAGTGTCCCGGCGGGCAGATCCGCGAACCCCGCCAGCCGTGCAGCGAGCTCCGGCTCGGGGTGGTCCGCGGGGGCCACGCCGCCGAGGCCCGGCTCCACCCGCTCGGCGAGGTTCGCGTCGAGGAACCGGTGGAAGTCGGCCGCCGCCCGTTCGGTGCCCCGGCTCACCAGATCGCGCAGCATGCCGAGATCAGGACCGTCGAGCCCCATCGCCGCGCAGTACCCCTCGACCCGCTCGACCTGGGTCGCCGTGAGGGGATGCCGACACACCTCGAGGGCGATCACCACCTCGTGGAAGCGCCGGCGCAGCAACGGATCCCCGAGTGCCTGCGCCGCGCCCTGCGGGTCGAGGGCAACGACGGCATCGGGATCGAACCCGGTGCGACCCCAGACGTGTTCGGCGATCGCGGCGAGCACCCTGCGCTGCTCGGCGGTCGGACCGCCGTCGACGTCGATTGCGCCGATGAGCGCGGCGAGCATCGGTTCGACCGCGACAGGCGGGACACGGAAGGGCACGAATGCGCAGGGTAGGGGGTGCGACCCACACCCTCCCCGCGCGCCGTGCAACCACGTACGATGCCCCCGGGCACGGGAAGGACCGAGCGATGGGCAGAGGCGCGGGGCAACCCCATCAGCGGATCATGGCGCTCGCCGCCTACATCCGGGCCCGGCGGGAGAAGGGGGTCGGGCGCGACGAGATCGCCCGCGACGTTCCCGGGTACTCGGGTCTCGACGACGAGGCGCTGCGCAAGCAGTTGCAGCGCGATCGAGAGGCGCTGCGGGATGAGCTCGGCATCGACATCACGTGGTCCGATGCCGACCAGCACTACACGATCGCACCCACCGTCTTCACCGAAGAGGAGTGGCGGGTGCTCCTCGCCGCGACCGGGGCCGTCGCCGTACGCGGCATCGAAGCCGAGACGGGGGCCGGGGTGGGCGCCGAGGTCGTCATCGGGTTCGATCCACTGCTCTCCGAGCTCCGGGACGCCATCGCCGGCCGTCAGGCGATCGCCTTTCGCTACCTCGGCGAATCCCGGAACCTGCAGCCCTACATCCTCGGCATGTGGCGGAATCGCTGGTACGTGCACGGCTTCGACCCCGACCGGGCTGCGACCCGGAACTTCCGACTCGACCGGTTCGAGACGGCCGACACCGAGCCGGCGATCACCCCGGTCGGCGAACCCGAGGCCTACGCCGTACCGACCGGGCTCGATCCCTCAACCGTCCTGCGCATGGACCCCAACGCCTGGGGTACCGATCCGCCGCTCACCGCGTTCGTCCGTGTCGAACCCGAGGCCGTGCCGTCCTTCCTCGACGAGTTCGCCGAGGCCGAGGAATGGCAGCGCACCCTCACGGCCACCTCGTTTCGGATCGAGGTCCGGCATTACGACTCGTTCCTGATCCGACTCCTCGGCTTGGGTACGACCGTGCGGCTCCTGGAGCCCGATCCGCTGGTCCGGCGACTCCGGGAGTGGCTGGGTCCTGTGGCGGAGGCCGGCTGATGGCGGCGATGAGCACGCGCCGCCGGTTCGAGATCCTCGACCGGGTGCTCGACCTGGCACGCGAGAACGACGGGATTCGGATCACCGATGCGGCAACCGTGGTCGGAGTTCCCGCCGAGGATCTGCGGCAGCTGCTGCGCGAGATGCTCCTCGTCGAGTTCCGAACGGAAGCCGGGGATCGGGTGAGCGTTGCCGACGGCTACTACCTGGGGACCGACGACGAGCTGATCGTCAACGACGATTGGCTCGGTCGCCTCGAACGGCACTCGCTGGATCCCGACCGTGTGCTGCGCCTCTCGCTGGCCGCTTCGGTCTACCGACGGATCACTCCCCAGCCCTTGCCGGTGCTGCGGGACGCGATCCGGAAGCTCGACGCGCTCCGGGGCATCGAGATCGTGCTGCCCGTCGAGCTGCCCGACGTGCTCGATGTGGCGCGGCGGGCGGTCAGGAGTGGCACGTCGCTGCGCTTCCACTACCTCAAGCCGAAATGCGATACGGCCTCGGAGCGCGAAATCCTCCCGTATGGCGTCTACCACGAGGCCGGCCACTGGTACGCGTACGGACCCGAGATCGGGCTGGTCGGCGAGTTCAAGCAGTGGCGCTTCGACCGCATGACCCAGGTGAGCATCGGCGAGCACCGGTTCGACCGCCCGCGAGACCCGCGGCCCCGTGAGCACTCCGACCTCTCGGCACTCACTCGTCGGGTCGAGGTGCGGCTCCCCGCGCACCTGGTGCGGGCCCTCCCCGAGCCGCACACCATCGTCGAGCGCTCCGACGACGAGGACGGCTTCGTGCGCATGACGATCGATGTCATCGGCGACGCCTACCTCGATCACCTGTTGATCGCGCTCGGCCCCCGAGGCGAGGTGATCAGTCCTCCCGAGTACCGCGAACGCCGGCGGGCGCGGGCCCGCCTGCTCCTCGCCCACATCGACGACGTCGCCAGCGGCTGAAGCCGTCGCGGTGTCACTGTCTCACCCCTGCGTCACCGTTGCTCGTCATGCAGAGCAAGCGCGCGCACTCCGTCTCGGGGTGCAACGAATACGACCGCTGCCCCCGCCGCTACCGATACGGCTACCTCGACCGCGCCCCTCACGATCGGCCGACCCCGGCCGCCTGGCGCCACGGCATCGCGGTCCACGCTGCGCTCGAGACCTCCTACCGGGAGCAGATGAACGGGCGGGCCCCGGCAGAGACGATCCCCGCGGCGCTCGACGCGTTGGAATCTGCGTGGCGGGCCGAGCACCTCCCCGACGATGACGCCTGGCGTGAGCGGTCGGGCGAGATGGTCACCCGCACGATCACCGATGATCCCCTGAACCTCGGCTCGATCCTCGGAGTGGAGCAGCGCTTCGAGGCCCGCTCCGCCGGGGGCCGACCCTTCGCCGGTATCGCCGACCTCGTGGTGCAACGCGACGATCACACCGTCGAGATCATCGATCACAAGGTGAGTCGTTCGCCTCGGTCGCCGGCCGCCCTCGCCGGCGACCGCCAGCTCAACCTCTACGGCTGGTTCGCGGCGCAGCACTGGCCCTGGGCCACCCGGTTCCTCGCCACCCATCACTACCCGCCGCTCGGCGCAACGGTGACCGTCGAGCTCGACCCCGCCCGCCGGGAATCCATCGCGGGCGAGCTCGATGCGATCGCGGCCCGGGCCGACGCCGATGTCGACTACCCACCCACTCCCGGACCCGAGTGCTCCACCTGTCCCTGGATCACCCGCTGTCCCGCTCACGCGGCTACGACGGGGTGACGGGTTCCGGTCAGCGGGCCCGCAGGATGCGACGTTGCGCATCAGTCTCCGGCGACGGCTGCGCCGCCTTGCGGGTGCCGCGCCGCAGGCGCTCGATCTCGTCGAGCACCGCCGAGGGTTCGGTTCCCCCGGCGACCAACCAGCATCCGACGACCGTTCCCGTCCGACCGATGCCGCCCCAGCAGTGCACGTACGCGCTGCCCGAATCTTCGATGGTGGCGAGGATCGTGTCGTACGCCGCGTGCTCGACCACTCCGAGATCGGGAATCGGATGCGGGACGCGCACCAGGTCGATGCCCCGGGCCGCGGCGACCGAAGCGACGACCGGATCGTACGGTGCGAGGCCGTCGTGCACCGTCGTCAGGTCGATGATCGTGCGGATGCCGTGGTCGGCGAGCAGATCGATCTTCCGGCGGGCAACGGTTTCCTCGGGATGGCCCGGGTACTCCCCGGCCAGGAGGCGCCCGGGCTCGACCCAGTAGGCGTGGAGCAGCTGGTCGAATGCCCAGTGATCGGTGTCGACGACTCCCCCGCCCTGCGTGAAGAGCCCGGTCGCCAGCGCCTCGATGCGCTCACGCTCGACGAGTTGCGCTCGCCACGCGTCGGGAATGCCCACCGCACCCCAGCGGGCGCCGGCGAGCTGGCCCGCGATCGCCGCGGTGGTGTCGGCGTCGTCCCCGAGGTTCGCCGCCCGCAGCACCGCGGCCCGGAAGTCGGGTGCGCCGGCCACCGACCAGATCGCGGCTTCCAGCGCATCGACGCAGTAGCCGGTGCCCTGGATCGCCGGCGGCTCCTTCCCTCGCCACGAGCCCGCCGTCACGGCCTCGACGGCGGGGTGCAGCCCGCCCCACGGTCGGAAGTCGGCGGCCGTCACGGCTTCCCACGGCACTCCGGCGATGAGCGCCGCGGTCATCGCGGCGAGCACCCGGCACGCATCCGTGGGTCGCGTCGCCGGATGTGTCGTCCGACTCGATGCTGCTCCCTGCGCCGCCGCCTCACCGGGATCGGCATACCAGCGGATCGCGACCGGAGCCAGCCTCATCAAGGAGCCGTTGGCCGCCGCGTCTTCGTCCGGGACGGACGCGAACGGTTCACCCGTGCGCTCGAACCGATCCAGGGCGTTCCGAGTCGTAGTGCCGATATCGAAGCAACGACCGTTCGAGGAGAGGTAACCCGCACGCCACCACCGCACGTAGCGCCGGAGTTGATCCGCCGGATCATGACCACCCCGGTCGAGGAGCGACTCGGCGAGGCAGAGGGCGAGCGACGTGTCGTCGGTCCACTGCCCGGGGAGGAGCCCGAACGGACCGCCCCCGACCATGTCGTCGATCGGGGTGAACGCGCCCGGGGACGCGAACTCGAGCGTGGTGCCGACGGCATCGCCCGCCGCGAGGCCCAGCAGCGCCCCCACGGCCCGATCGTGCGCGGTCGTTCCCACGGCGAGCGAACCTACCGAGTGGTCACAGAAGACTCGCCGATCTCACGCCGCGAACGCGATCCGGTCCTCGCCCGCGGGGAGGAGCCGGATGCCGTAGCCGCGACCCCGGAGCTCACCCGAGAGGCTGCCCGGGCGGGCGACAACGACCACCGGGGTGCCGGCTGCTGCGAGCGATGCGGCGAGCGGAGCGAACGCATGGTCGCCGCTGCCGATCACGACCCGCGCGTACTGCTCGGTCAGCGCTCGGAGATCGACGGTCTCCAGGAGAATCGTCTCGGCGCCGTCGGGTCCTGAACGCGTCCGGATGCACATCGGCACCGGCGGGTCCGAGGCAACCGTGACACCCAAGCCGGGATTCACGCCGACCCACACGCTGTCGCCGGGCCGATACCCGGCTGTCTTCAAATAGGCACGCAGTGCCGCCGCAACGGTTTCCCGATCGGCCTGCGGGTTGCCGATGAGGTTCTCGAGATCGACGATGTGCGCCGTCCGCCCGCCGGGGGCCTCAGCCAGGAAGAGGGAAGGCCGATGCTCGGCGGGACGAGCGGGCATTGCGGGAGCGGGCATGGTGGGCACGGGGAAGTCCTTTCGGAGCGGGATCCGGGGGAATGCGCGGGACGGACCACGCCGGCCGCACCGAAAGGATCTCATGGGGGTGGGACATTCACGCCGGGGCGACCCGATCGATCGGTCACCGAGCGCGCGCCCGAGCCCCGACGCTTCAGCCGTCGGCGCGGGATTGCTGACCGTGGCGGGCGGCGGCCTCGACGTAGCGATCCCGGTCGGGCGAGTCGATCGCAGCGAGATCGCGATACATCGACGAAGCCGCATGACCCGAGGTCAGGGGGACGAACTCGCCGGTCTCGGGCCCGAACCGGTACCAGTGCCTCGCCCCGCCGGGCACGTGCACGAGCGCTCCCGGTCCGGCGACCGTCTCGGTGTCGTCGACCCCGAAGGTGACGTCCCCGCTCCGCACGAAGAACGTCTCGTCCCACGGATGCGAGTGCGGACCGGGGCCGGTGCCCGGCGGACCGACGGTGTGGAAGACCTCGAAGGCCTGGGTGTCGGCTCCGGAGGCGAGGACGGTGATGTCGAACCCGCCGACGCGGAGCGCAGGAGCGCGATCGTCGGGCGGAACGACGAGAGGTTCGGGCACGACGGATCTCCTCGGGTCGAGACGACGACCCTCACCCCGGGACTCGCCGCCGGGATCGGCCGGTACGAGCAGAATGGGGCGATGCGGCCCCCGCTCGCCGAGCAGCTCGACCTCGCCGCTCACCCCGAGGGGGGCTGGTACCGGCGGGTCTGGACCTCACCCGAGCGGGCCGCGCCGGCCGACGGCCGGGACCGGGCGGCGGCGAGCATGATCCTGTTCCTCCTCGAGGCGGGCACCGGCTCGACCTGGCACCGGGTGGCTTCCGAGGAGGTCTGGGTCGCGCAACACGGCCGGGTCGTCCTGGAGCTGGGCGGGACGGGATCCGCGCCCAGCGGAGCGGTCGGCACCGTCGTCGCCCCCGACCCCGGCGCCGGTGCGGTCCCGGTCGCCGTCGTGCCCGCGCGCACGTGGCAGCGGGCCCGGGCCGAGACCACCGACGCCCTCGTCGCCTGCGTCGTCTCCCCCGAGTTCCACTTCGACGACTTCGAGCTGGCCGCCCCGCCGACATCCGAAGTCCGGGGCGGACCCGGCCGGCTCGGCTGATCCCGCCCTGATGGCTTCGCGGGTCAGACCCTCGCTTCGCCGTTCGCCTCCGTGAGCGAGCCCCGCCAGATCACGGTGCCTGCGACGCCGGTCATCGCGACGGCGGCGGCGAACCCGGCGACGGCCGACCAGCCCCATCGGTGGAGGAGCATCGGTGCGATCGCCGAGCCGGTCGCCCCACCGATGAAGTAGGCGACCATGTAGACGGCGTTGACGCGGCCGCCGATGGCGGGATATCGGCGCTGGAGCGCGCTGAGGTTGGCGCCGTGGGCGAGCCCGGTGCCGAGATCGAGGATCAAGGCCCCGACCGCGAGCGCCGCCCAGCTGCGAGCACCGAACGCGGCGACTCCCCATCCGCACACCGCCAGGACCCCGCCCACAACCGCGCTGCGCACGAACCCGCCCCGGTCGACGAGCAGTCCGGCCCGGGGGGCCGCGAGCGCACCGGCCAGACCGACCAGGGCGAAGAGACCGGCGCCCGCCGGGCCGATGGCGAACTCGTCGAACAGCACGAACGCGTACGTCGACCAGAAGGCCATGAACGAGCCGAAGACGAGCATCCCGAGGAACGCGTGGCGCCGCAACGGTGGCCGGGTCACGACGAGGCGACCGATCGACCGGAGCACCGAGCGGTACGACTCCCCGTCGGCGTTGCGGCTCGGCGGGAGCCGCCGTCCGAGCACCGTCGCCGACACGAGGGTTACGCCCGCGAGCACGACGTAAACGGCGCGCCACGACACCAACGCCCCGAGAAAGCCCCCGAGCAACCGGCCGAGGAGCACGCCGGCGAGCACCCCGCCGAGCACCGTCGCCACTGCATGGGCGCGCTCCTCGGGTGGACTCTCGGCCCCGGCATACGGGGTGAGCACCTGCGAGGCGCAGGCCACGACCCCGACCACCGGGGCCAACACCAGGAGCGCCCCGATGGTGGGCGCCGCCGCGATGCCGAGGAGCGCGACCGCCGCCGCAACCTGGAGCACGACGACGAGGCGACGGCGGGCCACGACGTCGAAGAGCGGGACGATGAGCGCGAGGCCGAGCGCATACCCCCACTGGGTGAGCGAGGGCACGGGCGCGACCCGAGTGCCCGCCACTCCGAAGGAAGCCGCCATCTCGGGGAGGAGCGGCTGGTTGCACTGGATGGCAGCCGAGCCGAGCGTCGCCCCCGCGGTCATGAGTACGAGCGTGGCGCGCGGCAGCGCCGAGGCCGGACGAGCCGTCATCGATACGGGCGGTGATGGGTCGCGTCCCAGTGACCGCCGGGGAGTACGGAGCCACCGGGGGGAACGCCGAGACGGACACGCGCTTCCTCGAGCGGCACGTCGAGCAGGGCTTCCCAGTCCCAGTCGGTGCGGGACAGGTCGAACGGGGTGTCGCTCCCCCGTCGCGCGGCGACCGCAATGAGATCCGGGTCGAGGCGGGCCCGATCGGGTTCGAACACCCCGAGCTTGATGCCCTGATGCCACTGCAGGAGGATCACCGCCATGTAGTCGGTGCCCCCGACCCGGGAGTTGGTGGCGGTGAACACGGCCAGGTACACCTCGTCCTCGGCGCCCGCGTCGTAGGCGGTGAGCACGTGATGGACGTCGTGGCTCCCGAGCACCGCGAGCGGGAGCACCCCGGGCGTCCCCGGGATGTCGAACCCGGTGTCGGCGTAGAACTGCCCGAGCGCATGACCGACGGTGTCCGGGGCGGCTGCGTCGATCCGGCGCCGAACATCGGCGACCGCCTCGGCCGGCGTCGCCACGACGGGTTCGTGCCGGGCCAGCCGCCGCCGCACGGTGTGGTGGTGCTCGCCCGTCTTCCAGACGAGGAAGCGGCGGAAGAGATCGGCCTCGGCGGCGTGGGCCCGCCGGGTGGCCGTGTGCTCCAGATCGCGCACGGTGCGATCGTCGGCCCCGAGGCGGCGGGCGAGATCGCGTGCGGCGTGGAGCGCGCCGGGGTCGGGGTTGTCGGCCGCGAGAGGGACGAGCAACGCGGCGTGGATCGCCTCACGCCGGTCGGCCCGATCGGGCAGCCAGGCCCGCACCGCATCGGTCGCCGCCGCCACCGTTGCGAACGGCTCGGCATCACCGACGAGCTCGGAGAGGTCGACGGGTTCGTCGCCGCTGGCCGGCCCGAGCACGTCGGCCATGGCCCGTACCAACGCAGCCTCCGTTCCGGTGAAGGGACGAGTCCCCCCGGCCGTGGCGACGATGCGCATCGCGGTCACGACTGCCCGGCGGGTTTCGGGATTACCGTGCATGAGGAGGGCCACGAACCTCAGCGTAGAACCGAGTGCAGGAGCCTTCCGTGCCGTTGCCCAAGACGATCGACGACTTCGCCCGGGCCTTCGCGCTCACCGAGGCCCAGGGCCTCGAGGGCTACGTCGACGGTGGAGCCGGAGCCGAGGTCACGCTCCGTCGCAACCGCGAGGCGTGGGACGCCATCGAACTGCTGCCCCGCGTGCTGCGCGGCACCGGACACCGCGATCTCTCGACCACCGTGCTCGGTTCAGCCGAGGCGGCGCCGGTCATGATCGCCCCGGTGGGCTTCCAGCAGTACGCGCACCCCGACGGTGGCATCGAGGTGCCCCGGGCCGCGGCCCGATCCGGCGTCCGCTACGTCCACTCGACGTTCGCGGGCAGTGGCTTCGCCGACCTCGCCGCGATCGACAGCCTCCGCTGGTGGTTCCAGCTCTACGTCTTCGACGATCCCGGCCTCAACCGGGCGCTGGTCACCCAGGCCGTGGAGGCCGGGGCCGAAGCCGTGGTGGTTACCGTCGACCTCGCCGTGCTCGGTGCCCGGGAACGTGACACCCATTCCGGATTCACCCTCCGCGGGAATCGCATCGTGCCCTGCGTCGCCGAAGCAGGACGCGAGGACGCTCGCCTCGCCCCGGTGTGGCAGTCGCTCGACCACGATCTCTCGATGGAAACGCTCGAACGCACCCTCGCCGATTGCCCGGTCCCGCTTCTCGTGAAGGGGGTGCTCCGGGCCGACGATGCCGTGGCCTGCGTCGAACGCGGTGCCGCCGGCGTCATCGTGTCGAACCACGGTGGCCGTCAGATCGATACGGCCGTGCCGACCGCCGAGGCCCTGGCTCCCGTGGTCGATGCCGTCGCCGACCGGGGCGAGGTGCTCGTCGACTCCGGCATCCGCTCCGGCAACGACATCGCCAAGGCACTCGCCCTCGGGGCACGGAGCGTGCTGGTCGGCCGACCGCCGATGTGGGGGCTGGGTGTCGCCGGAGCGGCGGGTGTGCAGGAAGTGCTGCGGTTGCTCGTCGACGAGCTCTCGACCGCCATGGCGCTCCTCGGTGCCCGGTCGGTCGCCGAGCTCGACCGGGGACTCCTCGCCCTGGGCCGACCCGAGGCACCCAGCCGATAGACGATCCGCCAGGGGCTGACGGAGTGCAGCAGCCTTCAGTCGCGCGAATCAGCAGCCGGTCGAGGCCTGCAGCGCGCGACAGGCTTGGGCCATTCTCGCCGGCGAGAGGGTTGCCACTCGGCGGCGGAATGCGTCCCTCGGGATCGTGTGGAGATTGTCGAAGTTCACCACGCAGTCGGTCGGGACGCCGTCCGCGGCAGTTAACCCGAGTTCGGACACGAGACCCCGCCGGGAGCGCGTGAGGGCCGCCACGACGATCGATCCGATGCGCTCCGCGACCGGATCACGGGTGAGGACGAGCACCGGCCGGTCGCCACCCGGCGCGGCCGCGAACCAGACCTCACCGCGCTGCATCGCCGTCCCAGTCCGACCAATCCTCGGCGGGCCCCCAGTCGGCGATCGCGCCCAGCGCCCGCTCGCCCGCTTCGAGTGGAACGGCATCCCAGCGATCGGCATCGCCCTCTGCGGCCAACCGGTCGAGGTGCCGACGGAGGGCCTCGCGGAGCAGCTCCGAGCGGTCAACACCGAGCGCCTCCGCCCAGCGCTGGGTTTCTCGGGCGACGGTGTCATCAACACGGAAACTCAGCATTGTCATACAAATACTGTAACTCGTACGACCGCTGATGACGCTTTCCGTCCTCGGTGGGCCGCCCGGGACCCGAACCCGGAACCTGCGGACGAAAAGTCCGTCGCGCTGCCGGTTGCGCCAGCGGCCCCTGCCGGTGCACCGCACCCGAGCCGAGGCGTCCGTCCGCAGTGCGCCGCCTCGCGGTGCAACTCGTGCACTTCTTCGCGCTGATGCTCTGGGTTGCCGCAGTCCTGGCCTTCCTTGCCGGGATGCCCCGGCCGGGAGTGGCCCTCATCGCCGTGGTGGTGCTGAATGCGGCCTTCGCCTTCGTGCAGGAGGGCCGGGCCCCGACGACGCAGCCGATGGTACGACCGTCGTACTACGGCTTCCAGGAAGAATCAGCCGGATTCCGACGTAGTTGTCCGTGCGGGGAGCCGGCTTCCCCGGTGAAGCGGCTCACGGGTGGCGCCTCCCGCGGTTGATTGCGCGATCCGAGGCGGTACGCTGACCCATCTCGGGCGGGATGGCCCCGGCGCCCCGAGGGCTGCAGAAAGAAGAGTTGCGTGAAGCGTTCCATGAACTTGACGAACCGGGTCGTGCAGTTGGTCGCTGTCGCGGTGCTCGCGGCCGCGCTCAGCCCGCCGTCAACGGCCGCCGCCGCCGAGGCCATGCCGGAGATCTCGGGCCCGCGCGACGCGGTTGCGTCGTCGCCCTCCGCGCGGAACGCCGTCGCGCGGAAGCTCTCGAAGCCGACGCATTGGCATTTCCTCACGAACGACGGCCGCCCGGTGGAACGGGTCGAGCGCAACGGCGAGCAAAGGTTCCATCTGGTCGTCGGCAAGACGTACAAGGTGCGCGGAAGGCTTGACCGCACTCTCCGGGAAGACCTGGCGGACACGTCGCTGATGCTCCAGCGGAAGGCCGACGACGTTGGCGAGTGGACACCCGTCGTCCCTCTCCGCGCCAAGCGTGACGGGCGGCTCAGGGCCAGGTTCGAGGTCCCGATGAGCTATTTCGGGAAGCACACGTATCGGTTGGTCTCCAGTAATGACCCTGGGTCGGAAACGGTCACGCTCGGGTCGACGCTTCCGGCGGTCGCGGACAGCTCATTCGTGCTGGCCCTCACCAACAACGCCAACCGCGACCTCGAGTTCACGTTCCCGACGGCGCAGAACCCCACCACCGGGGAGTACGTCGGCGGCCAGGTCACGGTGCTCAACGACGAAACCGCGACGCTCACGTACGTCAACCCGATCACGGACGTAACCACGGTTGGGTTCTACGCCCAGCGCACGAGTTGCGTCCTCGGTTGCGCAAAATATAACAGCAACTGGGATCACACGCCGAACAAGAGGAAGTACACGCCCTGCAGCACGGCGCCGCCCACCTTCTCCTCCGGCAGCACGCACACCATCAGGGTGACCCCGCAGCTCACCACATCGGGATTCGACATGTTCGTCCTCGATGAGTTCGGGAACGTGCTCTGCACCGGCTCCCTGGACACGAGCTTCTCGGAGTGGATAGGCGACAACCCCGTCCTCAAGTGGTATTACATCTACCTTGAGTTCGACGCCGCCGTGAATGCCGTCGCGATGATCGTCATGGGCGGATTGGTCCTCGTCGACGCCATCCCGGAGGCGATAGCAGAAGACTGGGTAAGAGAGCTTCGAATCAAGAAGGCAGCGCAGGACGTGGCACTCCAGCTGCTATTTCAATTTTAGGACGTGGTGCTGAGCATGTACTCGTACCTGAAGGAGCCGCCCATCGTCACGGTGTAGCTCTGCGCGCTGGCGCCGATCCACATGTCCTCCCTGTCGACCCGCGCGAGTTCACCCTCGGGCTGCTCGGGCTGGCCGCCCTCCGCGACTCGCTTCGCGTCGGGGTGTCGGAGGCGGTTGCCGAGTGCCGCCAGGCGGGAGTGGCCACCGTGATGGTGACCGGCGACTACCCCGGGTGTCGGCGGGCCGTGCCCGAGCCGGCCGACTCGACAGGGCGCGATTCCGGGCGACTCTCAGGGCCGTTGCTCCCGCAGTTCGTCGACGACTGTTGCTCGACGCGATGAGGCCTTATGTCACAAGGGCTCGGGTGGAGACGATGGGACTCGAACCCACGACCCCCTGCTTGCAAAGCAGGTGCTCTAGCCAGCTGAGCTACGTCCCCGGCGACCGCTCCCCGGGAGCGGCGCCGCAACGCTACCGGGCGCAACCGGCCCGATCCGCCGAACCCCGATCGGATCGGCCAACATCTCCCCATGGCCCTCCTCGCCGTCGTGGGCGCGCACCTCGCCGGCCAGCCGCTCAACCACCAGCTCACCGATCGCGGCGCCCGGCTCCGCGAGTCCACCTCGACCGCGCCCCGCTACCGGCTCTTCGCCCTTCCGACCGTCCCCCCCAAGCCGGGGCTCGTGCGCACGGCCGATTCGGCCACGCCCGACTCCGGGGCGGGCGCGATCGAGGTCGAGGTCTGGGAACTCGATGACGAGGCACTCGGATCCTTCGTGCAAGGAATCCCCGCTCCGCTCTGCGTCGGCACCGTCGAGTTGGCCGACGGCCGGACCGTGCTCGGCTTCCTCTGCGAGTCCATCGCCACCGTCGGGGCGCCCGAGATCACCCGCTTCGGAGGCTGGCGCTCCTACTTGGAATCGAGCACCCCAGACTGACGAGCGCCGCATCGGCGCCCGTGGGGCCGATCACGCTGAGACTCGTCGGCGGACGACCGGGCGGATCCGCCGCCGCACCGATCGGCAGCGTCAGCGCGCACAGGTCGAGCAGGTTCACGAAGTTCGTGTACGTGCCGAGCATGGAGTTCACCCCGATCGGATCTTCGTGCACCTCGGCCACCGTCGGGATCCTCGGCACCGTCGGCAGGATCAGCACATCGATCCCGGCGAACAGTCGAGCGGTCTCGACTCGGTATCCGGCGAGGATCTCGCGGTCCCGGGCGAGTTCCGGAGCGGTGATCGTCGCGGCCGGGGCGATGATCGACCTCACGATCGGATCGACGTCGTCCGGATGGGCGTCGATGAACGCGCCGACGGCCGCGTAGCGCTCGGCGACGAACGCCCCGCCGTAGAGCAGCCGGCCGGCGGCGAACAGCACCGCGATCGCCGACGGATCGAGCGGGACGACCTCGATTCCGTCCGGAGTGGCCGACGCCGCCGAGCCGAGCACGCGGACCACCGCGTCATCGTGACGAGCGGCTGCGGCGGAATCCCCGGCGAAGTCGAGATCACTCCCGGCGAGCAGACCGATCCGGAAGGGTCGCCCCGTTGCGGGAGCGCCGCCCGATCCGTTCACCGGTGATGCGGCCGCCAGGTCCGCGACCATCGCCGCCCCGGCAGCATCCCGGGCGAACACGGAGACGCAATCGAACGACGCCGCCGCCGGCACCACGCCGTCGGTGGAGATGCGACCCGGGGTGGGCTTGAGCCCGACGATTCCGTTGGCCGCGGCCGGCACGCGCCCGGAGCCGGCCGTGTCGGTGCCGAGGGCGAACGTCACCAGACCGGCCGCCACCGCGACGGCCGATCCCGAACTCGACCCACCGGAGATGAGACCGGGCCAGTGGGCGTTCGGGCACACGCCGTAGGGCGAGCGGGTGCCGACGAGTCCGGTGGCGAACTGGTCCATGTTGGTGGTGCCCACGACGACGGCGCCCGCCGCCTCCAGCGCGCGGACCGCAGCCGCCGACCGCTCGGGGCGGTAGGCGAAAGCCGGGCAACCGGCGGTCGTGTCGAGGCCCGCCACGTCGATGTTGCCCTTGACCGCCACCGTGGTACCGGAGAGCGGGAGGTGCTCGCCCGCCTTCGACCGCGCGTCGATGCGGTCGGCGTGCGTGTGCGCTTCCGACTCGGGAACGAGATCGATCCAGACCCCGGATCGGCCGTCGGCCGCAATCGCCCGGTAGGCCTCCGCGACCGCGGCAGCCGCCGATGTCCGGGTCATCCGGCGAGCGCGTCGAGGAGCGCAGCCGACGGCGCCGTTGCCCCGAACACTCCGCCCTGCATGGTCACCATCTTGACCGCCGATTCGTAGTTGCCGATGTCAGTGGCCCCGGTGCAGTCGGTGAGCAGCAGGCACTCGTACCCGCGATCGTTCGCCTCCCGCATCGTCGTATGGACGCACACGTCGGTCGTGATGCCGGTCAGGACGAGGTGGGTGATCCCGCGCCGGCGGAGCACCAGATCGAGGTCGGTCGAGTAGAACGCGCCCTTCCCCGGCTTGTCGATGACGACCTCGCCCTCGATCGGGGCGACCTCGGGCACGATCTCCCAACCCGGTTCACCCCGGACCAGGATCCGGCCGCAGCCGCCTTCGTCGCCGATGCCCGCTCCGATCCGTCGCGACCGCCAGAGTTTGTTGGGCGGACAGTCCGAGAGATCGGGCCGATGACCCTCTCGGGTATGCACGACCATCCAGCCCGCCGCCCGCACCGCAGCGAGCACCCGGGCGGTCGGCTCGAGACCCGATCGGGTGAGCGAGAGGTCGTAGCCCATGCGGTCGACGTAGCCGCCCATGCCGCAAAAGTCGGTCTGCCAGTCGATGTTGACCAGCGCCGTTCGGGCGGGATCGATGCTCCCGTCGTACGGCCAGTCATACGGGTCGGCGCGAACTGTGGTCATCGTGCACTCCTGTCGTCTCGTTCGGATTCGGGGTCGCCCTCCCGCCGGGCGAGGGCCGAGAGCACGTCATCGGTTCGGCCCACTGCGCCGAAGATGCCCCCGGACATCGTGATGCTGTGGATCTCGCGGGATCCCGTCTTCGCACTCAGCGGGGCGGCAGCATCCTCGACCGTGAGGCACTCGTAGCCCCGGTCGTTCGCCGACCGAACGGTCGACGAGACGGTGACCTCGGCCGCGCACCCGACCACCATCAGCGAGTCGATGTCGCGCCCGCGGAGCACCTCGTCGAGCGGGCTCCCGAAGAACGCGTCGTGACCGGCCGCGGTGACCTGCAGATCACCGGTCCGCGGTGGCCGGAACCACTCGGCCTCCGGCGTTCGCGAGGCCGGCAGCAACGGGCGGGGCCGACCCGAAGAAAGGTGCCGTACGACGACGACGATGCCGGCGGCGGACACCAGCGCCGCTCGCAGTCGGTCGATCTGCGCAAACGCGTCGAGGGAATCGACCGAGGCCTCCGCGTGCACCCACTGAACGCCGGTCACGACCAGGGCCGTGCGCTCGGGCGCGAACTGCCCCGTCCACGGCCACGGATAGGGCCGGGTGGCGGGCACCACGGAGAAGGGCTCGGACATCATCGGATCCGCGAGCCTCCGTCGGGGTGCT
>JBJSXF010000051.1:0-13823 GCA_046086225.1 Actinomycetota bacterium
ACGTGCGCCGGATCTCGTTGTCGAGCGAGGCCACGAAGCCGCTGAGGAGGATCGTGACCCCGAAGGCGAGTCCGACGGCGAGCACCGCCACGAAGAACCGTCGGCTTCGCATCTGAAGATCTCGCAGCGCGATCAACCACATCGGACGTGACCTCCGCCTCCCTGAATGCCGGCAGACGGAGACGAGGAAGGAAGTGTGAGCCGGATACTCGGCTCTGATCCCCCCCGGACCCGTCCTCGGATCGGGATAGTAGCGCGCGAGGCCGGCTGCGGTGGGTGGCGGCTCAGTGCGGGTCGCGGGTGCCGTCGAGGTGGGCCCGCTCGTTGAGCGAGACCACCGAGCGCACGCCGGAACGCGAGGCCACGATCCGCGAGAGCGACGTGTAGTGCGGGTCGAACCACAGCGGCGCTTCGATCCCGAGCACAGCGCCGAGGGCGCAGTTCACGACGCCGCCGTGGCAGACCGCCGCGACCCGCCGCCCGGGGTTGGCCGCGACGATGCCGTCCATCGCGGCGATCACCCGGGACCGGAACTCCTGGGCCGACTCCCCGCCGAGGGTCTCCCACTCGCCGGTGATCATCGCCTGCCACTGCTCGGGGTCGGTGCGGCGGATCTCCTCGACCGGGATGTAGTGGTCGGCGTGCACGTCGAACTCGACGATGCCGGGCTCGACCACCACCTCGAGGCCGTGGGTGGCGGCGAGCGGCGCCGCGGTCTCGCGGGCCCGACGCTGCGGACTCGCGTAGACGACGTCGATCTGCTCACCGGCGAGCCAGGCGGCGAGGCGTTCGGCCTGAGCCCGACCCGCTGCGGTGAGCGCGGGGTCGGCGGGCACACCGCTCCCCGACTCGATCCGCTCGGGTTCGGCGTGCCGGATCCAGAGAATCTCCATCGGTTGCCTCCGGTCAGCGCAGCGGGAAGCCGACGAGCGCGCTCAGTTCGTCGAGCGCAGTGAGGTGGTCGGTCACCTTGATGGTGGCCATGCCCATCGCCCGGGCGGGCTTGAGGTTGATGCCGAGGTCGTCGAGGAACACGGTCTCGTCGGCCGCCGCGTCGATGCGGGTGAGCGCGAGCTCGTAGATCCGGGGGTCGGGCTTGCGCAGGCCTTCACGCGCCGATTCCACGACCGCGTCGAACGCGAGGTCGGCGACCGCCGCGGTGGTACCGGTCGGGGCGGAGTGTGGTGCGGTGGTGCCCGGATCGTGCCAGTTGTTGGTGAGGGCACCGACGCGCAGGCCACGTTCGCGCAGTCGCCCGATGGCGGTCACCATGGCCGGACGGGGTCCGCCGGCGGTGCCGATCCGGGCCATGAGCACCCGGGCGTCGAGTGCGAAGCCGGCCGCGGTGGCCTCGGCCGCGAGCGCGTCGGCGAACTCGTCCATCGTCAGTTCGCCCCGCTCGAGCCGCGACCAGGCCCCGGTCTCGCTGGAAGTGCGGATCAGGGCGCGCACGGTGCCGGGCGCGACCCCGATCTCGGCGTCGTGCGCGTCGAACGCCTCGAACGGCGAGGGGAATACCACGCCCCCGAGGTCGAAGAGCACCGCACGGCGCGGCGGGGTGCTCACGGGTCGAGTCGGGCGTCGCGCTTCTCGACGAACGCCTGGCGCAGCTCATCGCTGTCGCCGGCGAGGTTGAGCTCGAAGGTGAAGCCCTGTTCGAAACGGTAGGAGCGCTTCACGTCGACCGGATCGATCGCGTTGAGCGCCTCCTTGGCCCGGCGGATGACGAGCGGGCTCTTGGCCGCGATCATCTCGGCGATCTCGAGCGCGGCGTCGAGGAGCTGCTCCCGGGGCACGACCCGCTCGACGGTGCCGTAGGCGAGCAGCTCGTCGGCGGTGATCATCGCTCCGGTGAGGAAGAGGGCCCGCACCTTGTGCTGGGGCACGAAGCGGGCGAGGTGGGTGGCGACGCCGAGTGCGCCCCGATCGACCTCGGGGGCGCCGAACGTGGCGTCGTCGGCGGCGACCACGATGTCGGCGTTGCCCGCGAGGCCGATGCCGCCACCCACGCAGAAGCCCTGCACGGCGGCGATGACCGGTACCTCGCAGTCGTACACGGCGGCGAAGGCCTCGTAGCAGCCCCGGTTGACGCCGATGAGCGACGCATTCGTGGGGTCGGCGGCGAGCTCCTTGATGTCCACCCCGGCCTGGAAGCCCTTGCCCTCGGCCCGCAGGATCACCACCCGGATCTCGGGGTCCAGGCCGGCTGACCGGATGGCGGCGGCGAGGGCGAACCACCCGGCGACGGGCAACGCGTTCACCGGCGGGTTGTCCATGGTGACGATCGCGATGTGCCCACGCGTTTCCGACCGGATCATGCGCGGAGCATACTTCCGACCGTGACGGGGACGACCGGGACCGGACGCGGCCGCGACGAGGAGGTGGAGCGTCGCATCGACGAGCTCCTCGCAGCGATGACGCTCGACGAGCGCGCCGCGCTCAGCGCGGGCATCGACCTGTGGCACGGGCCCGGGGTGGCGCGTCTCGGTGTGCCGCCGATCAAGGCCACCGACGGGCCGAGCGGCGCGCGGGGGCAGCGCTGGACCGGCCGCCCGGTGGCGTGCTTCCCGAGCGGCTCGACCCTCGGCGCGAGCTGGGACCCCGACCTCGTGCGGACGGTCGGGGCGCGCCTCGGCGCCGAGGCGCGTCGACGGCAGGCCCACATGCTGCTCGCCCCGACCGTCAACCTCCACCGGCATCCGCTCGCCGGCCGCAACTTCGAATGCCCGGCCGAGGACCCGTTCCTCAGCGCCCGCTACGCGGTCGCGTACGTCGAGGGGGTGCAGTCGGCTGGCGTGGCGTGCGCGATCAAGCACTTCACCGCGAACGACTCCGAGTTCGAGCGCATGACGATCAGCTCGGTCGTCGACGAGCGCACGCTCCGCGAGGTGTCGCTGCGGCCCTTCGAGGCCGCGGTGCGCGAGGCGGGGGTGTGGGCGCTCATGACCGCGTACAACCGGGTGAACGGCACGTTCTGCAGCGAGCACGCCGACCTCCTCGGCGTCCTGCGCGACGAGTGGGGCTTCGACGGGGTGGTGATCTCCGACTGGTTCGGAACCCACAGCACGGTGCCCACGGCGCGCGCCGGGCTCGACCTCGAGATGCCGGGTCCGGCGCAATGGCTCGGCCCCCACCTCGCCGACGCGGTGCGCGCCGGTGACGTGCCCGAGGCCGTCGCGACCGACAAGGCCCGCCGCGTGCTGCGGCTCATCGCCCGCACCGGGCGGCTCGGCGAGGCCGCGCTCGCCGCCGAGGAGCACCCCGACGACCCCGCGGATCGCGCGGTGGCGCGTCGGGCCGCGGCCGAGTCGATCGTCCTGCTGCGCAACGACGCGGCCGCGCTGCCCCTCGGTCCCGACGTGCGCACGCTCGCGGTGATCGGCCCCAACGCCGACGCCGAGGTGATCCAGGGTGGGGGGAGCGCCCGGGTGGAGCCCCACTCGGCGATCACCGCGCTCGCCGGCCTCCGGGCGCGATTCGAGGCCGTCGCCGTCGCCGTCGTGCACGAGCCGGGCTGCCCGCCGTTCAACCCGGCGCCGGTGCTCGACCACCGGGTGCTCGCCGGCCCGATCCGGGTCGAGTACTTCGCCGATCGTGAACGCACTGGCGAGCCGGTGCTGGTGGAGGAGGTGCGCCGGGCGCACCTGCAGTATTTCCTCGGCTCCGTGCCCGCGGGCGTGCCGACGGATTTCGCCCTGCGACTCCGGGCCGACTTCGTGCCGCCGGTGGCGGGGGAGTGGACGTTCTCGCTCGTGCAGGTCGGCCGGGCCCGGCTGACGATCGACGGCGAGCCGGTGGTGGACAACTGGCACCCGAGCGGTCACAGCGCGCTCTTCATGGGGTTCGGGAGCGAGCGGGTGTCGGGGCGGATCGCGGTCGAGGCCGGTCGGCGCTACGAGGTGGTCGTCGAGCTCGTGCCCCCGCGCGGTGCGGGCGCAATCGAGGTGGGGTGCGCGCCGCCGACGCCGACCGATCTCCGTGAGCGGGCGGTCGCCGCGGCGCGGACCGCCGACGCCGTCGTGTGCATCGTGGGCACCGATCCCGACTGGGAGACCGAGGGCCGCGACCGCGACACCCTCGCGCTGCCGCCCGGTCAGGACGACCTCGTGCGGGCGGTGATCGCGGCCAACCCCCGCACGGTCGTGGTCGTGAACGCGGGCGCGCCGGTGGCGATGCCCTGGGCCGACACCGCCGCGGCGGTCGTGTGGCTCGGCCTCCCCGGCCAGGAAGGGGGCGACGCGCTCGCCGACGTGCTGAGCGGTGACTGCTGTCCCTCGGGCAAGCTGCCCACCACGATCCCGTACCGGCTCGAGGACACGCCCGCCTTCGCCTCGTACCCGGGGGTGAACGGCGAGGTGCACTACACCGAGGGCGTCTGCTGCGGTCACCGCTGGTACGACACGCACGGCATCGAGCCGCAGTTCTGCTTCGGGTACGGGCTGTCGTACACGACCTTCGCGATCGGTGTGCCGAGCTGGGTCGCCGACGCGTCGGTGCTGCGGGTGCCGGTGACGAACACCGGTGACCAGCGGGGAGCCGAGGTCGTGCAGTGCTACGTGCACGACGTCGAGGCCAGCGTCGTCCGCCCCGACCAGGAGCTGGCGGCCTTCGCCAAGGTGTGGCTCGACCCGGGCGAGACCGCGACGGTCGAGCTCCCGCTCACGGACCGGGCCTTCGCGTTCTGGGACGTCGGGACCGGCGACTGGCGGGTCGAGCCCGGCGCGTTCGAGCTGCGGGTCGGCACCTCTTCACGCGACCTCCGGCACACGGTGACGGTAACCCGGTGAGCGCACCCACCCTCACCGTCGGGTTCGCGAACTTCGGCTCGACGTTCGCGAACGGCGAGTGGCGGGGGCTGCTCGACCTGGCCCGGGCCGCCGACGACGCGGGCGTCGATCGGGTCGTCGTGGTCGATCACGTGGTGATGGGGCGGCGCACCGACCGCTACGTCTGGGGCACCTTCCCGGTGCCGCCCGAGGCGCCCTGGCTCGAGCCGCTCACCGTGCTGGCCGCGATCGGAGCGGCGACGGACCGGGTGCGGCTCGCCACCGGCATCCTCATCGCGCCGCTGCGTCCGGCCGCGTTCCTCGCCAAGCAGGTCGCAACCCTCGACCAGCTCACCGGCGGCCGGGTGGACCTCGGCGTGGGCACCGGCTGGCAGCGCGAAGAGTACGCGGCGCTCGGCCTCGACTTCGCGGCCCGGGGCCAGATGCTCGACGACCTCCTCGGCGCGCTCCGCGTGCTCTGGCGCGACACGCCGGCCGAGTACTCCTCGCCGACGGTCGAGTTCAGCGATGTGTTCTGCGAGCCCAAGCCGCTCCAGCCGGGCGGGGTGCCGATCTGGGTGGCGGGCACGCTCCACCCCCGCAACCTCGACCGTCTCGTCCGGCACGGCGATGCGTGGATCCCGATCATGGGGGAGTCCACCGAGGGGATCGCAGCGGGGGCCGCGCAGATCCGCGAGGCGTGCCGCGCCGCGGGCCGCGACCCGGATGGGCTCCAGGTCCAGGCGCCGCTGCGGATCGAGCGCGACGCCGACGGGCAGGCCGACCTGGCCCGCAGCATCGAGTCGGTGCCCGGACTCGTCGCCGCGGGCGCGACCGACATCCACCTCACCCTGCGCGCCTTCGCCCGCGACGCCGCCGACGCGCCCGCCGTGCTCGCCGAAGCGGTGCGGCGGTTCCGGGCCGTCGTCTGAGCGACCGGCGGTAGGTTGCCACCGTGCTCACGCCGCTCGACGACTACCCGATCCACCAGACATCGCTGCCGATCGCGCACACGGCGAGCGGTGACGCGAACCACTACGACCGCTTCTGGTGCAACGGCTACTCGGAGGACTGGACTTCGCGGCCGGGCTCGCCGTTTACCCGAATCGTGGGATCATCGACGCCGCGTTCGCGGTCGTGCACGAGGGCGTGCAGCGGTCGGTGTTCGCGTCGGGCCGGATGCCGCTCGACCGGCGCGAGACGCGCGTCGGGCCGTTGTCGATCGAGGTCGTCGAGCCGCTGCGGGTCATGCGTGTGCGGGCCGACGCCGCCGACCTCGGCATCGACGCCGACGTCACCTTCACGAACCGAACGGTGGCGCTCGAGGAGCCGCGCCAGATCCTCACCTCCGGCTCGCGCACGACGCTCGACTCGACCCGCATGACCCAGTGGGGCACCTGGACCGGTCGGATCGCGACGACCGAGGGCACGATCACGGTCGATGGGTGCTCGGGCACGAAGGACCGCTCGTGGGGAGTGCGGCCGGTCGGGGTGCAGCCGCCCGTCGCGCCCAACGGCAACCCGCCCCAGGTGTGCTTCCTGTGGGCGCCGCTCAACTTCGCCGACCGTTGCACGCACTTCCTGTGCTTCGAGCGGGCCGACGGGTCGCGCCTGGTCGGGAGCCAGGCGATCCTCGACGTGATCGGTCCCGACGACCCGGTGTTCGGCCCCGAGGCCGCGGCCCGGATCACCCACCTCGCCGGCACGGCGTACGACATCCGGCTCGCGCCGGGCCTGCGCCGCTCGGAGTCGGCCCGGTTGCGGATGCTCCACCCGGGAGCCCGTGGGGAGGAGGTCATCGACCTGGAGCCGCTCCTCACCTTCCGGATGCGGGGCCTCGGCTACATGCATCCCGAATGGGGCCACGGCACCTGGCACGGCGAGGCGGCGGTCGGGGCCGAGGTGCACCCGGTCGGCGAGCTCGACGACACGTCGCCCTGGAACATCCACGTCCAGCAGGTGGTGCGGGCCCGGTGGGGCGAGCGCACCGGCCTCGGGGTGCTCGAGCAGCTCATCGTCGGTGAGCACGCCCCGACCGGCCTCACCGGGATCTTCGACGGCGCGGACGGGTCGGCGCACGCGCCAGACTGAGGCCATGAAGCGCCCCAACATCCTGCTCGTCGTCTCCGACCAGGAGCGTCACCGCGGCTGGCTCCCCCCGTCGGTGCGGCTCCCGTGGCGGGAGCGGCTCATGGCCGAGGGCCTCGAGCTCAACCGCTACTACACGCACTCCTCGCCGTGCAGTCCGTCACGGGCGTCGCTCTTCAGCGGGCAGTACCTCGCCCAGCACGGCGTGGTGGACAACGTGATCTGGCCGATGCACAAAGAGCTCGACCCGGCGGTGCCGACCATCGGCTCGCTCCTCGCCGACGCCGGGTACCGCAGCAGCTACATCGGCAAGTGGCACCTCTCCTACGGCGCCCATCCCGACATGGCCGCCTACGGGTTCGCCGACTGGGAGGGCAACGATCAGCACTTCATGGGCTGGGCGGGCACCGGCGTGCACTTCGATCCGATCATCGCGTCGAACGCCGCGTCCTGGCTGCGGGCCAACGCGACGACCCTCGACCAGCCTTGGTTCCTCACCGTCGCGCTCGTGAACCCGCACGACGTCATGTGGTTCCCGATGGATCAGCCCGAGTACCACGCCGATCCGGCCCACGCCGACGAGATCGCCCTCACCCGCCAGCTGCTCGAGCTCTCGCGCTGGAAAGAGGACGAGGTGCTCCCGCTCTTCGAAGGCACCTTCGATGAGGTGTGCGACACCCTCCCGGCCAACTTCGGTGACGATCTGCTCGACAAGCCGATGGCCCAGCGGCAATGGCGGTGGGACCAGCAGCACGGCATGTGGGGCTTCATGGACCCGGCCGACTCCCGCACCTGGCTCCGGGCCCTCGACTACTACGTGAAACTCACGCAGATGGCCGACGAGTCGCTCGGCACCGTGCTCGGCGCGCTGGAGGAGACCGGCGCCTGGGACGACACCATCGTGATCTTCACCTCCGACCACGGCGACATGTGCGGCTCGCACGGCCTGCGCAGCAAGGGGCCGTTCGTCTACGAGGAGATCATGCGGGTGCCGTGCTACGTGAAGGCTCCCGGGATCACCGAGGCCGGGGCGCGATCCGATGCGCTCGCCACCCACGTCGACCTGGCCGCCACGATCTGCGCGCTGGGTGGGGTCGATCCGGCTGGCGAGCCGTCGCTCAAGGGCGTCGACCTGTCGCCGGTGCTCGCCGACCCGACCACCTCGGTGCGCGACCACGTGCTCTTCGCGCACGACACCGCCCACACGTCGCGCATCAACCAGACCCGTTACGCGGTGCGGGGCTTCTTCGACGGGCAGACGAAGTACGCGCGCTACTACGGCGTGGGCGGGGGTCGTCCGTCGGACGCGCCGTTCGAGCGCAACCCGGGGGCGAAGATGTTCGGTGAGGACGCGGCCTTCGAGGACCACGAGCACGAGTGGTACGACCTCACCGAGGATCCGGCCGAGATCACGAACCTCGCCCACGACCGGGGTCGTCGGTCGGAGCTGCGCGACAACTTCGAGCGGCTGCTCGCCTACGAGCGGGCTGAGTTCGCCTGACCGGAGGGCGCGGGCGTGGGCGCGCCGGGCCCCGGACCCCCGCCTACTCGCTGAACAGGTACTCGCTCATCGTGTAGTTGCGCATCGTCGCCGGGTCGTAGAGCAGCTTGGTGCTGTCGAGCATGATCCGGATGTGCTCGCCGAGGTCGTTGCCTTCGGCGCCGAAGAAGCGGGTCAGGTCGGTGAGGTCCTCGAGCGTCGCCCACGACTCCTCGACGATCGCCCGGTAGCGCGGCGCGCCCGGGGTGAGCGGTCGCACCACGGCGTTGCGCACGTAGCGGGCCCGGGGCTGCATCCACTCCGACATCGGCGACTGATGCCCGTACCAGTGCCCGTAGAACATTTCGTCATCGACGCCGGACGGCTTGTCGAACACGGTGAGGGTCGTGACCCCGGGGGAGCGCTGCCCGGCCGGCCAGTCGCGCCGCCCGGCGTGGGCGTTGTCGCCGTAGTCGCGGTAGAGCGACTCGGTGACGAGGTAGCCGGCCCGCCGCACCCCCTGGTCGAGGAGGAGCCGTTCGCTCGCGGCCCGGTCGTCGTGGGCATCGACCCAGAACGTCACGCAGGCCCGAACGGGCAGCTCGTCGCCGGGAATCGGCACCATCGGATCGAAGGCGGCGCCGTCGTCGTCGAGGTCGATCTGCAGGCCGCGGGCCCCGAGCCCGAGCAACTCGGGGACGACCGATCCGAGCCAGTGCTCACGCAGCTCGGCGCCGTCGCGCGAGGGGCGGTCCCAGATCAGGTAGACGAGCTTCTCCACGGCCGCGGAGGCTACCGGGGCCGACCGGGCTCCCCGCCGAGCAGGTCGCGCACCGCCGACGACGTGGCGACGGTGCCCTCGGAGGCGTAGTGCTCGGCCCGCTCGGTGAGGCGATCGGGCTCGTAGCGATAGTTGACCATCAGGCCGAACGATCGGAAGCGGCCGCGATCGGACGGATCGGCCGCGAAGTTGACCCGCTCGACCGCGGCGCCGTTCGCCAGGTGGAAGTTGCCGACCCGGTCGATGACCCGGCCCGACGCGGTGGTGGTGAGGTAGCGGGCGCCGAGGGCGAGGAGGCCGGGGCGGATCGCCTCGTCGCTCGACCACTCGGCGTCGGTGAGCCGGGCCAGCACCCGCTCCGGCTCGGCCGGGAGCAGCTCGCGTTCGCGGGCGGTCGGGCCGTCGGGATCGGCGAGCACGGTCTCGAGCCACGACCGGAAGCCCGGCATCGGCGAGAGGGTGACGAAGCGGGAGACGCCGGGTCGCTCGCGGCCGACGGCGGCAACCGCGTGCTTGATGAGCGAACCGGCCACGTTGACCCCGGCGAGGCCCGGACAGCAGGCCGAGATCGAGTAGAAGGCGACGGTGTCGGCCGCGTCGGGATCGCCGGTCGGGGCCCGCGGGTCGAGGATCGCCGGGATCTCGGCCGGCATCCCGTGGGTGAGCGCCGCGGTGGTGAAGGCGAGCGGCTCGCCGGGCATCGCCGGGTGGAACACGGCGAAGGCGCGCCGGTCGTCGTCGAGGCGGTCGCGCAGGTCGTCCCACGAGACGATCGGGTGCACCGCCTCGTGCTCGATGATCCGGGCGAGGAGCGCGGCGGGCGTCTCCCAGGTCAGCCACTGCACCGTGAGCAGCCCGGGCTCGAATGCCGGGCCGATGAGGCGGACGATCGCGTCGGCGAGCGCAGCGCAGTCGGCGTCCTCGTGGCCGAGGCGCAGGAGGTCGCCCCGGCGGGCCACGAGGAAGCCGAGGCCGTCGTCGAGGGCGAGGAACGCGCGCAGGAGTCGGTCGGCAGCCGGGGCGAGCGCGTCGCGCAGCCCGGTCTCGGCAGCTCGGCGATCGGGGCCGGTGCGCACGGCGGTGATGGCGTCATCGACGGCATCGCGATCGGTGCCGAACTCCGACGCGAGCAGCCGGGCGAGCTTGCTGACGCCCTCGTCGGAGAGCGAGCACCAGGCGTCGGCGATCACGGCGGCGGCCTCGCGCCGACCGGCCTCGTCGCGGCGGGCGAGGAGGTCGCGGATCGCGGTGCGCAGTGCGGCGAGGTCGCGCTCGGGGAGACCGGGCGCGACGTGGAGCGACGCCTCGGCGCTGCGTCGCGCCGCGCCGAGATGCAGGAGCCGATCGAGGAAGCCCCACTGGGTCACGCCTCCACTATCGTCGATCGGCGTGCCGCTCGCGTGCCTCCTCCCGGCGGTCCCGTGATCGCCCTCGTCACCGGCGGGGCCAACGGCATCGGGGCGGCGACGGCCCGGTGCCTGGCCGAGCGGGGCGACACCGTCGTGGTGGCCGACCTCGACGGTGCGGCCGCCGAGGCTCTGGCCGCCGAGATCGGCGGGGTCGGTTGCACGGTCGATGTGAGCGACGAAGCCTCGGTCGCGGCGATGGCTGCGTTCGTCGCCGAGCGTCTCGGTGGGCTCGACGTGGCCTGCAACGTGGCCGGCATCGCGCCTGCGCCCAAGCCCTTCACCGATCACACGCTCGCCGAGTGGCAGCGCACGATCGACGTCGACCTCACCGGCGTGTTCCTCTGCATGCAGCACGAGCTGCGGCTCATGCTCGTGGGAGGCCGGGGCGGCGCGATCGTGAACATGGCGTCGGGTGCGGCAGTGGTCGCGGCGCCGGGCCAGCCCCAGTACACGGCGGCCAAGCACGGTGTGCTCGGGCTCACCCGCCAGGCCGCGCAGGAGTACGCGGCCCAGGGGATCCGGGTGAACGCGGTGCTCCCCGGCCAGACCGCGACCGGGCCGATGCAGGCGTACCTCGACGCGATGCCCGACGGGGGCGAGCGGATGCTGCGGCGCCTGCCGATGGGGCGCATGGCCACGCCCGAGGAGATCGCCCGGGCCACGGTGTGGCTGTGCTCGGCCGAGGCGAGCTACGTGAACGGCACGGCGCTCACGGTCGACGGTGGGCTCATCGCCCGCTGATCCCGCCCGCTGATCCCGCCCGCTGACCCCGCCCGGTGGCCGCGGTCGCGGGCGTAGCCTCCGGTCGTGGCCGTGCGGTTCAACCCTTACGCGTACGAGGTCCACGAGGACCCGTTCCCCGTCTACCGGCAGCTGCGCGACGAGGCACCCTGCTACTTCGACGAAGAGCTCGGCTTCTACGCACTTTCCCGCTACGCCGACGTGCTCGACGCGCTCCACGACCCCGACACCTTCTGCTCCCGCTACGGCATCACACTCGAGGACGGCAATCCGGTGCCGATGCTGCTCACCACCGACCCGCCCGAGCACACGCGGCTGCGCCGGCTGGTGAGCCGGGCGTGGACCCCGCGCCGCATCGCCGGGATGGAGGATGCGGTGCGGGCCCTCTCGTCCCGCTACCTCGACGCGCTCGCCGGCCGTGACCGCATCGACCTCATCGCCGACTACGCGGCGCTGCTGCCGATGGACGTCATCTCCAAGCTGCTCGGCGTGCCCGACGCCGACCAGGACCGGCTGCGGGGCTGGAGTGACCTGCTCCTCCACCGCGAGGCGGGCGTGCCCGACGTCACCCCGGCGGGCATCGAAGCGGCCGGCCACCTCTACCGCTACTTCGCCGCGTTCGTGGCCGACCGGCGCCGCACGCCCGGCGACGACTTCACGAGCGTGCTCCTCGCGGCCGAGCCCGACGGCGAGGCCCTCACCGACGACCAGGTGATCGGCTTCTGCTTCCTGCTCATCATCGCCGGCAACGAGACGACGACGAAGCTCATCGGCAACGTCCTGCTCGCCCTCCAGCGCCATCCGGGCGAGCGGGCCAAGGTGCTCGACGATGTCGGTCGCATCCCCGACGCGGTCGAGGAGGTGCTGCGCTACGACGGTTCCACCCAGGTGATGGCCCGCACCCTCACCCGCGACGCCGAGCGCCACGGCACCACGATGCGGGCGGGGGCGAAGGTGCTCCTGCTGCTCGGGTCGGCCAATCGGGACGAGCGGGTGTGGGACCGCCCCGACGTCTTCGACATCGATCGCGCCGGTTCGACGCACCACGTCGGGTTCGGGCACGGCATCCACGTGTGCCTCGGCGCAGCCCTCGCCCGGCTCGAGATGCGGGTGAGCCTCGAGGAGCTCCTGGCCCGGGCCCCCGGCTACGAGATCGACGAGTCGGGGCTCGAACGCGTCCACTCGGGCAACGTGCGGGGGTACTCGTCGATGCCGATGCTCGTAGGCTGACGCCGTGACGCTCGAGACCAACGTGATCCGCGGGTCGGCGGCCGACCGGCTCCTGCTCCTCGCCCACGGCTACGGCGCCGACGAGCGCGACCTGGGCGCCCTCGTGCCCTACCTCGATCCCGACGGACAGTTCGCGGTGGTGCTGCCGCGGGGTCCGATCTCGGTGTCGGGCTCACCCGGTTACGCCTGGTACGACTTCGGCGGGGCGCCCGACCCCGACGGATTCGGTGCGGCGCTCGACGCGCTCGACGCGGTGGTCGACGAGCAGTGCGAGGCCCTCGGCCTCGACCGCTCGACGGCGATCTTCGGTGGGTTCTCGCAAGGGGCGGGTCTCGCCCTCGCGCTCGGCCTCACCTCGGCGGCGGCGGGCAACGGCCCGGCCGGGGTGCTCGCCATGAGCCCGTTCTTCCCGCTCGCCCCGCCCGGCCCGGGCGCGCCGGCGCTGCCGGTGCTCGTGCAGCACGGCACGCACGATCCGCTCATCCCCGCCCAGAAGTCGCGCGACCTCGCCCGTGCCCTGCGCGCCGCCGGGGTACCGACCCGCTTCCGGGAGTACCCGATGGAGCACCAGGTCGCGCTCGAAGGCCTGCGCGACGCGCGCGACTGGATTGTCGAGGTCGTGGCGGGGGGTGCGCCCGACGAGGCGCTGCCCGAAGACCCGGTCGAGCTCGTACCCGCGGTCACCGCTGCCCAGTGGGAGCAGGAGGTGCTGCGCAGCGACCTGCCCGTCATCGTGGATTTCTGGGCGCCGTGGTGCGGCCCGTGCCGCCAGGTCGCCCCGGTCGTCGAGACCATCGCCGCGATGCGTGAGGGTGCCTACAAGGTGTGCAAGGTCAACATCGACGAGGAGCCGACGATCGCCGAGCAGTACGGCGTGCAGAGCATCCCGATGATCGGGCTGTTCCGCAACGGTCGCATGGAACGCTCCACGCTCGGGGCCAAGCCCCGTCAGCAGATCGAGGCCGAGCTCGGGATGCTCGTCATCCCCTGACTGACCGGCCGGCGGCTCAGGTGTCGGCCGTCACCCGGATCCGCCCCGGGCCCGGTCCGGTCATCCGCCCGATCACCGCGGCGGCGGGAGTGTCGTGGCGGCGACACGCGGCGACGAGCGCCTCGGCCCGGTCGGGGGCGACGGCGAGGAGCAGCCCGCCCGAGGTCTGGGCGTCGGCGAGGAGGAGCCGGTCGGTCTCGGCGAGCGAGCCGAAGTCGATGTCGGGGCTGACGAACGCGAGGTTGCGTTGCGTTCCCCCGGCGACGACCCCGGCGTCGAGGAGCTCTCGGGCACCGGCGATCGTCGGCACCGCGCCGAGGTCGATCTCGGCGTCGGA
>JBJSXF010000052.1:0-7025 GCA_046086225.1 Actinomycetota bacterium
CGAGGACCGCGAGCTCGACGCAATGGGCCGCCGCGAGGAGCTCGACGCGGTGCTCGCCGAGCACGAAGCCGCGCTCGGCGTCATCGACGCCGAGCGGGCCCGCCTCGCCGGGGCGATCGAGGCGGCCGAGGGCGCGATCGACACCGAGATCGCAGCCGAGCAGGCCGAACGCGAAGCGGGCGCGGCGGTGGTGGGCGCCGCCCTGCTCGCCGACTACGAGGAACGTCGAGCCCGGAACAAGGGGTCGGGTGCCGCCCGGCTCACCGGGGTGACGTGCGGCGCGTGCCACCTCGGGATCCCGGTATCGGAAGCCGAGGAGATCCGGCGCGGAGGCGGGGCGACCGCCGCGTACTGCGACAACTGCGGCGCGATCCTCGTCCCGTGACCGTCCGGTCCGAGCTGCTCCTGTTCGCCGACGGCGGTGCGCGCGGCAATCCCGGTCCGGCGGCGATCGGGGCGGTGCTCCTCGATCCGGCCACCGATCCGCCGACCCGACTCGCCACGGTGAGCGAGCGGATCGGCGAGACGACGAACAACGTCGCCGAGTACCGCGCGGTGATCGCCGGCCTCGAGGCGGCGCAGGCGTTCCCGGCCCGGTGTCTGCGCGTGCGGGCCGACTCGATGCTCGTCATCGAGCAGCTGCGGGGCGTGTGGAAGGTGCGGCAGCCTCACCTCCGCCCGCTGCACGCCCGGGCCCGTGAGCTGCTCGCCGCCTACGCCGAGGTCGACCTCGCGCACGTGCGCCGCGAGTTCAACGTGGATGCCGATGCGCTCGTGAACGCGGCGCTCGACGCGCCGTGATCGCCTGGCTCGCGTTCGGTTCGGTGTTCGTGGTCTGGAACGTGTTCCAGAGCAGTGGGCTCGACTTCCGGCTCGTCGCGCTCGGGGCCCTCGCCCCGGTGGTGCTCGACGCGCCGTGGGGCGGGCAGTCGTATGCACACACGCTCCTCGTCGCGACCGCCGTGCTGGTGCTGGCGATGGCCGTCACCCCGGGTCGTCGACTGCGGCGACGGCGGGCCTTGAGCCTGGCGATCGGCTGGTACGCGTCCCTCGTGCTCGGCGCGTCGTGGGCCGACAAGGAGCTCTTCTGGTGGCCGGCGTTCGGCCTCACCCGTCCCGAGACGCCGATGTTCGGCCCGTGGGGGCTCGTCGTCGTCGAGGAGCTGCTCGGACTCGCGGCCGCATGGTGGGCCTGGGTGCGGTTCGGCCTCGCCGACCCGTCCCGTCGGCGGGCCTTCTGGCGCACGGGCCGGCTCTCGGTGGTGGCGTCATGATCGTCTTCGCGCGTCACGGCCGCACGGAGGTCAACCGGGGTGGTCGCCTCCAGGGTCGGATCGACGCACCGCTCGACGAGCTGGGGCGGCGGCAGGCCGAGGCGATCGCCGCGGCCCTCGTTGCCGAGGCGCCGGTGCGGGTGGTGGCGAGCCCGCTGGCCCGGGCCCGGGCGACGGCCGCCGCGGTGGCGGCCGCAGCCGGACTCGAGGTGGAGGTCGACGAGCGGCTCGTCGAGATCGATTACGGCGCCTGGGACGGTGTGCCGATGGCCGACATTCCCCCCGAGGCCTGGGCCCAGTGGCACGCCGATCCCGACTTCGCGCCCCCGGGCGGCGAATCGCTCCGGGCGGTGGGGGCGCGGGTGACGGCGTTCTGCACCGAGGTGTTCGCTGCGGGGCCGGGTCCGGTCGTGGCGGTGACCCACGTCTCGCCGATCAAGTTGGCGGTGTGCGCCGCGCTCGGTGCCGATGCGCTCGCGAGCTGGCGCATGTTCTGCTCGGTGGCGTCGGTCACCCGGATCGGGGCCCGCCCCGACGGTGCGCCGGTGTTACTCGGCTTCAACGACACCGCACACCTCGCCGCGCTCGGCCACCCCGGCGAACCGTCCCGCTGAGCGGCGCCGACCCGCGGCGGCTCAGGTCGAGGTGACGGGGATCGTGCGCCGGGCCGGGAGGGAGTGGCCGCCGTCGGCGTCGACGATGAAGCGACCCTCGCCCGGGCCTTCGGCCACGGGCATGCCGAGCGCCTCGAGCAGGGCGTGGTCGTCTTCGGCCGACCGGCCGACGGTGGTGAGGTAGTTGCCGACGATGAGCGCGTTGGCCCCGGCGAGCAGACCCATCGCCTGGAGCTCACCGAGCACCCGTTCGCGTCCGCCCGCGAGCCGCAGCCACGCCGAGGGGAGGATGAGCCGGAAGAGGGCGATCGCCTGGAGCGCCTCGCGGGGCGACAGTGTGGGGCGGCCGTCCATCGGCGTGCCGGGCCGGGGGTCGAGCAGGTTGATCGGCACCTCGCACGGATCGAGCTCGGCGAGCTCGAAGGCGAAGTCGACGCGCTGCTCGAGCGTCTCGCCCATGCCGAGGATCCCGCCGCAGCACAGCTCCATGCCGGCGTCCTTGGCGATGCGGGCGGTCCCCACCCGGTCGTCGTAGGAGTGGGTCGTGCAGATCGTGGGGAACAGTTCGCGGCAGGCCTCGAGGTTGTGGTTGTAACGCCGCACGCCGGCGGCGGCGAGGCGCTGCGCCTGCTCGGGGGTGAGCAGACCGAGCGAGCAGGCGACCTCGAGTCCGGTCTCGGCGTGCACCGCGTCGACGGCGTCGATCACCCGGCGCAGCAGGCGCTCCTCGGGGCCGCGCACGGCGACCACGATGCAGAACTGGGTGGCGCCCGCGGCGCGCGTCGCCCGGGCGGCCTCCACGATCTCGTCGAGGTCGAGGAACGGGTAGACGTCGACGCCGGTGCTGAAGCGCACCGACTGCGAGCAGAACGCGCAGTCCTCGGGGCAGGCCCCCGACTTGGCGTTGATGAGGCTCTCGAGTTCGACCTCGGGCCCGCACCACTCGAGCCGCACCTTGTGGGCGAGGGCGACGAGCGACGGGAGATCGTCGAGCGGCAGGTGGGCGACGGCGAGGGCCTCGTCGCGGGTGAGACGGCGGCGCTCCTCGAGGAGCGCACGCTCGGCGGTGGCGAGCGACATGGGAGAGGATGCTATCGGGCGGTTCGCGGTCGCTTGCGGGTGCGCATGAGCACGATGGGCCAGCCGATCACCGGAATGAGTGCGAACGCGAACCACTGGATCGCGTAGTGGAGGTGGTTCACCTGATCGGGTGGCTCGGGTCGGGGGAGGGCGGGTACCCCGGAGGCCGGGGCCGGCGCTTGGGCCTGCGCTTCGATCCAGCCCGGCCGTAGCGCGTAGGGGAGATCGCGGCCGAGGCGCTCGGTATCGACCCGGGGGACGGTGAGCAGGCCGTCCACCCGGCGCACCGTGTCGCCCGCGCGCAGCGGGCGGCTCCCCCGGAACGGACCCCGGACGACCACCGGCCCGGTGGGCGGCGCGGCCGCGCGGGTGGCGGCAACCGCGGGCGTGGCGACCCACCCCCGGTCGACGAGGATCGCGGTGCCGTCGGCCAGGCGGAGCGGGGTGAGCACGTCGGCGCCGATCCGCTCGCCGCGCATGCGGTCGCGCAGCACCACCCCGCCGTCGGGGTCGTAAGTGCCGCGCGCCTCGACCCGGGTTCCCGAGGCGGGGGAGGTGCGACCGAGGGGTGGAGCCGGGGCGACGAAGGCGGCCTCCCGGGCGCGAGTCTCGTCCCGCTTCTCCTGGTTGCGGGAGAGCTGCCAGAACCCGAGGGTCACGAACAGGGCGGTCATGAAGACGGCGAGGAGGTGGCCGGCGATCCAGCGGGGGCGGAGCAGCTCACGGTTCACGGTTCGGCCTCCCAGCGGGTGAGCCCGGGGATCGGGCGGATCGCAGCGAGGGCGGCGGGCGCGTCGCGCAGCTCGGCGTCGAGGAAGGCGATCACGGTGTCGGTGACGGCCCGGGCCCCGGCGCCGGGCCCGCCCCGGACGTCGCCCGAGTGCCCGCCGCCGATCACGGTGAGGAGGTACTTCGGGCTTCCGGCCTCGGCGTAGGCGGCCTGCCCGAGGGCGTAGGGCACGTTGGTATCGGCGTCGCCGTGCGTCACGAGGAGGGGCACGACGCGGGTCGTCGACCGTCCGCCCGGGCAGCCGCCGATGCCGGCCGACATGATGATCGCCGCGTCGACCCGGTCGTCGCCGCACGTCTCGCTGAAGGCGAGCTCGCCGGCCGTGAAGCCGCCGACCGAGTGCCCGCCGACCGCGATGCGCGCGGGGTCGACCCGGCCCCGGAGTCGGCCGGGCGCTTCGTTCGCGGCCAGCACGCGGTCGATGACGAACGACGTGTCGGCGGGCTGGTTCGGGAGGTCGGTGGGGGAGGCTCCGCCGGGCGCGTCGGAGCTCGTGCCGGGGTAGGCGGGTGCGGCCACGACGTAGCCCCGCCGGGCGAGCTCGGTGAGCGGTTCGGCGTACTGCTCGGGTCGCGAGTTGTTTCCGTGGGCGAACACGACGAGCGGTCCGGGCGCTCCGTCGGCGGGCACGAAGAAGCGCACCCGGAGCGTGCGACCGGTCGTCTCCCGGTCGGGGGCGGCCCCGGGAGCGGCTCGGGTCGGGTCGGTCCAGGTCTGCTCGAAGGTCTCGACCCGGCGGTCGGGGGCCGTGGCCGGATCGACGGTGGAGGTCGTCGTGGGGTCGGGTCGAGGGTCGGCTCCGGCCCCGGCCGCACAGGCGCCGAGCACGATGGCGCTCAGGGCGACGAGCACGATCCCGGGCACGATCCCGAGCCTAGGCGGGCTCTATCCTGGTCCTCATGGCGCTCATCGAAACCGCTCCGCCCGCCGTCCACATCGGGGCCGACGAGCTCCCGTTCGTCGACATCGGCGGGGGCAACCAGCTGAAGGTGATCCAGGTCAAGGAACGCGAGGGCCTCTGGATCATCGAGAACATCTTCATGGCCGGCTTCGAGGTGCAGACGCACCGGCACACCGGTCCGGTGTGGGGCTACACCACCTCGGGGGCGTGGAAGTACAAGGAGTACGACTACGTCAACCGGGCGGGATCGTTCCTCTACGAACCGGCCGGCTCCGTGCACACCCTCCAGTGCATCGAGGACCACACCCGGGTGTGGTTCCACATGTACGGCGTGAACCTCAACCTCGACGCCGACGGCAACGTGGAGAGCGTGGCCGACGGGGCGGGCGCCCTCGCCTTCTACCTCGCCATGTGCGAGGAGATGGGCCTGGGCCGGCCGCCGGTGCTCGTGGACTGACGCAGTGACTGCGGTCGACCTCTCCGACCCGGATACCTACACGGCCGGGCCGCCGTTCGAGGTCTTCGCCGAGCTGCGGCGCACGCAGCCCGTCTTCTTCCAGGCGATGCGGGGCGAGCCCGGCTACTGGGCCGTGCTGCGCCACGCCGATGTCGTACAGGTGTCGCGCGAGCCGGTGCTCTTCTCGGCGAGCGAGGGTGGGGTCGTGCTCGAGAACCTCGACCCCGGCCAGCTCGAGATGATGCGCAACATGCTGCTGGCGATGGACCCGCCCCGCCACAACGACTATCGGCGGCCCGTGTCGCCTCGCTTCAAGTCGCGGGTGATCGCCGGGCTCGAGGGGCAGGTGCGCGAGATCTGCCGAGCGATCATGGACGACGCCGAGGCGCACGGCGAAGTCGAGTTCGTGCACGACGTCACGTCGGGGCTGCCGTCGCGGATCGTCGGGCGGCTGATGGGTCTGCCCGAGGACGACCTGCCGATGATCCACCGTCTGGCCGAGATGAACACGAGCGGCCAGGACGACGACTACGCGACCGGTGTGTCGCAGGGCACGATCGACATGGCGATGTACGCGATCGAGTTCGCGGCCCGCCGCCGCACCGAAGCGCCCCGCGAGGATCTCACCACCCTGCTGCTCGAGACCGAGTTCGGCGGGCAGCGCATGACCGACATCGACTTCGCGAGCTTCTTCGTGCAGCTCGTGACCGCGGGGAACGACACCACGAAGACGATGCTCTCCTCGGGGCTGTTGTGCCTGCTCGAGCACCCCGAGCAGCTGGCGATGGTGCGGGCCGACCCCGGGCTCATCCCCGGCGCGGTCGAGGAGATCCTGCGTTACGCGAACCCGCTGCACTACTTCCGCCGCACGGCGACCGCCGACACGGTGCTCGGCGGCGCGGAGATCGCGGCGGGTGACAAGGTGGCGATGTACTACACGTCGGCGAACCGCGACGAGGCGGTGTTCACCGACCCCGACCGGTTCGACGTGCGCCGCGACCCCAACCCGCACCTCGCCTTCGGGATCGGCCAGCACTTCTGCCTGGGCGTGCACCTCGCCCGACTCGAGGGGCGGGTGTTCTTCGAGGAGCTCCTCGCCCGGTTCCCGAGCATCGAGCTCACGGGCGAGCCGGTCCGGGTGCGCTCGAATCTCAACAACGGGCTGAAGGTGCTGCCCGTGCGGCTCGGTCGCTCGGCAGCGTGAGCGGGGGGCCCGGGGGGCCGGACGTGGAGTGGCGCCCCGATCCCTACGGCCGCTTCGACGAGCGCCTCTTCGTGCGCGGCTTGGCGACCGACCGGGTGCGCCGCCACATCGGCCGGCGCGTCCGGGTGTTCGAGGATGCCCAAGCCGGCACGGTCGATCTCGATCGGGTGCTGGCCGGCGGGGAGCAGACCGCGAGCGGGCGGGCCCGGTTCGCGGTCGGGCTGATCGCGATGGGCGCGGGCGGCTTCGCCGCGGGCGTGCTGGCCGGGATCTGGCTGTTGTCGCTCACGGCGGTCGTCGTGGTGGTGGTCGGTGCGTACCGGCTCCGGTCGGCGGGGGTCGCCCCGTTCCCGGTCACCGAAGCGCCACCGCTCGTGCGTGACATCGGTGCTTCACCGCCGGCCCGTTCTTCCGGCCCCGGGCACTTCTTCGATCCGTCGCAGTCGTCGTGGTCGCGGCGAGCGGAGGCCTGGCGGCGCGACGCCGAAGGGGGTCCGGCTCGCGGCCCGCGCTCGGTGCGACCGCCCGGACTCCCGTCGTCAGAGCCACCGGCGCGCGGCCGGTCGGATGTCCCGCCCGACGACATCATCGACGTCGAGCCCGAGGACTGAGCCGAGGCCGGGTCGATCCCGGCGATCGGGTTCAGACCGATTCGGTGGTCTTCTCCGGGGTCGGGGTTCCGGCGCCCCGGGCGACGACCTCGAC
>JBJSXF010000053.1:0-7182 GCA_046086225.1 Actinomycetota bacterium
CTTCCGGACGCCCCGGTCCGGTCCGGGTCCCGTCGGGCGGGAGCCCGCTCATCGACGCGATTCGCTACGACCGCTGCACGGTCGCCGGCGCCTCCGGCATCACCGCCGACGAGCGGGGCGGGCCCCGGCCGCTCGGCGGAGGGTGCGACATCGGCGCGATCGAGGCTCCCGGTGCACCGGTCACGACCACGCTCCCACCCGCCACCACGACGGTGCCCGCGTCGTCCACCACCTCGGTGCCCCGGTCGACCACGACCCGGCCCGGCCCGGTCGTCTCCACCACGACCGTGAACCCGGCGTCCGGAAAATCGGGCGGATCCGGCGGTGCCACCGCCCTCGGCCTGGCCCTCGCCTTGATCGCGGCCGCAGCGGTCGGCGGCATCCTCTGGGTCCGCAGACGTTCATCCGGACCGGGCGGCGCTCCGGAGACCGGAGACGGACCGGGCGAAGCCTGAGCGAGGAGGATGCGTGAGCGACGACACCAACGGAGCAGCAGTCACCGCCGTGGTGATCGTCGACCACGGGTCGCGCCGCGCCGAATCGAACGCCTTTCACGAGCGCTTCGTCGCCGACTGGCAGTCCGGTCACGACTTCCCGATCGTCGAGCCCGCCCACATGGAGATGGCCGAGCCCTCGATCAGCGTCGCGGTGGACGCCTGCATCGAGCAGGGCGCGACCCACGTGATCATCGCCCCGTTCTTCCTCTGGCCGGGGCGGCACATGGAGCGTGACATCCCCGAGCTGGTCGCCGAGGCGGCCGAACGGCATGCCGACGTCAGCTTCACCGTGGCCGAGCCCCTCGGCCCACACCCGCTCCTGGGCGACATCGTCGCCGCCCGCGTCGAGGCTGCCCGCTCGTGACCCGCGCCGAACGGCGCGGGAGGTGCCGACCGTGAGCACCGACGTGGTGGTGGTCGGGGCCGGTCTCGCCGGCCTGGCCTGTGCCGGCGATCTGATCCGGGCCGGGCAGACGGTCTCCGTGCTCGAGGCCGGCGACGGCCCCGGGGGTCGCGTGCGCACCGACGTTGTCGACGGCTTCCGGCTCGACCGCGGATTCCAGATCCTGCTCACCGCTTATCCCGAGGCGGCCCGTCGCCTCGACCTCAGCGCCCTCGACCTGTGCGAGTTCGAGCCCGGCGCGGTCGTGCGGATCGCCGACCGCGAGCACCGGGTGGCCGATCCCATCCGTCGACCCGGTCTGGTGGCGACGACCGTCCGGGCGCCCATCGGCACCTTCGCCGACAAGCTCCGCTTGCTGCGCCTCGTCGCCGACGTGCGCCGCCGCGCCGTCCCTGATCTCCTCCGGCGCCCCGAGACCACGACCGCCGAGCGACTCGCCCGGGCGGGCTTCTCGCGCCGCATGATCGACGATTTCTGGCGGCCGCTCTTCGCCGGGATCCAGCTCGACCCCGACCTGGAGGTGTCGAGTCGGCGCTTCGACACGATCCTGCGAATGCTCGCCACCGGATCGAGTGCCGTGCCCCGCCGGGGCATGGGGGAGATCCCCGCCCAGCTCGCGGCCGGGCTGCCTCCCGACGCGATTCGCTACGGCACCCGGGTCGCTGCGATCGACGGCACCACTGCGGTGCTGGATGACGGCGAGCGGGTCGCCGGCCAGTCCCTCGTGGTCGCCACCGAGGGCCCGGCCGCCCACGCCCTGCTCGGCGAGCGCATTCCCGACCCCGGTTCGCGCGCCGCCGCGTGCTGCTGGTTCGCGACCCCGTCGGCCCCGCGTCCCGGTCCGGTGCTGCTGCTCGACGGCGACCCGAGCGGTCCCGTCCGCAATGTGGCGGTGATGAGCGAGGTGTCGTCGGCGTACGCGCCGCCGGGCCGTGCGCTCGTCGCGGCGGCGATCCCCGGGCCCGAGGCGCTGCGCCCCGGCGTTGCCGATGCGGCCCGCGAACAGCTCGCCCGCTGGTTCGGCTCGACGACCGCCGACTGGGAGCTGCTCCGCACCGACGTCATCCCGCACGGCCAGCCGCGTCAGGCGCCGCCGTTCCGACCCAAGCAGTCGGTCACGGTCGGTGACGGCGTGTTCGTCTGCGGCGACCACCGCGATACGGCATCGCTCCAGGGCGCGCTCTACAGCGGCGGCCGGGCTGCACTCGCCGTGCTGCGCGCGCTCCGGGGGGTGCGGCGATGACCGCGTCCGATCACGAGGTCCTCGATGACGAGCGCCTCGCCATGCTCGCCGCCCTCGTGGACGGCGATGTCGCCCTCGCCTCACGGCTCGCGGCTTCGATGCTCGGCCGGGGCGCGCCGCTCGACGAGATCATCGGCGATGTGCTGCGACCCGTGCAGGCCGTGGTGGGGGCCCGGTGGGCGCAGGGCGATCTCGGCATCGCCTACGAGCACGCCGCTTCCGCCGCGGTCGAGGAGCTGCTCGTACGGCTGTCGGCTACCACGGGCGCGGCGACGGGTCCGACTGTCGTGGTGGCCGGACCGGAGCTCGATCCCCATGCGCTCGGCGCCCGGGCCGTCGCCGCCGCGTGCACCCTCGACGGATTCCGGGTCTGCTACCTCGGGCCCTCGCTCCCCGCCCCTGATCTCGAGGACTACCTCGAGCTCCAGATGCCGATGGCGCTGGTGCTGAGCTGCGCGGTGCCCACCGCCCTCGCGTCGGCCGCCCGGTCGATTGCCGCCGCCCATCGTCTCGACGTCCCGGTCGTCGGCGGCGGCCGGGCGTTCGGGCCGTCGGGCCGCGGCCTGCGCCTCGGGCTCGATGCCCTCGCCGGATCCACGGCCGAGGCCGTCGCCGTGCTGCGCGACTGGGAGACCGAGCCGCCCACCGCCCTCGCCCCGGTTCCCGATCCGGTGCCCGAATCGGAGTTGCTCGCCGGGCGCCGGGTGCGACTCATCGCCACCGCGCTCGACGCGGCGGGCGATCTCGGCAGCCGAGCCGTCGCGCTCGGCGACGAGATCGGGCGGGTGCTCGACGTCACCGAGGGTGCGGTCCTCCTCGACGAGCCGGCCATCCTCACCGAGCACATCGGGTGGCTCCGGGCCACGTCGGCTGCACACGGCGTGCCCGGTCCCGTGCTCGACGCCACCCTCGCCGCACTCGCGGACGCGCTCGAAGCCGACCTGCCCCGGCCGGCCGCGACCGTCCGAACCGCCTGCGCCTGACGCTTCAGATCGCCGGAGCGGGCGGGAGCTCCAGGGTGAGCACCGCACCGCCGTCGGCCGCGTTCGCCGCCCCCACCCGACCGCCGTGGTCGGCGGCCACCCGAGCGACGATCGCCAGCCCGAGCCCCGACCCGGGGAGCGCCCGCGCCCCGTCGGAACGGTAGAAGCGGTCGAAGACGTGGGGCAGATCCGCCGCCGCGATGCCCGGCCCGTGATCGCGCACCGTCACCGCGCCGTTCGCCACGCGCACCTCGATCGGTGATCCCGGCGGCGAGAACTTCGCCGCGTTGTCGAGCAGGTTGGTGATCGCGCGCAACAACGCCGCCGACTGACCGACCACGGCACCGGGCTCGGCGACGAGCGAGAACTCGTGATCGCTGCGCCGGGCCATCCGATCGACCGCCCGTCGCACGAGGGCCGCGAGGTCGATCTCGTGCGCCGGATCGTCGCTGCGCCGTTCGGCCACGAGGTCGATCAGCTCGTCGGTGAGGAGGCTGAGCTCCCGCGCCTCGGCGTCGAGGTCGTCGAGGACGCGGCCCCGCCGATCGGTGTCGAGATCGGGGTGACGCCGCAGCGTGTCGATGTTGGCCCGCAGGCTCGTGAGCGGCGTGCGCAGCTCGTGGCCGGCGTCCTGGGCGAGCCGCTGCTGATCGCGGCGAGAGCGCATGAGCGCGTCGAGCATCGTGGCGAATGAGGTCGACAGGCGGCCGACCTCGTCGTCGCCGCCCGGCGCGAGGTCGGCCCGGGGCTCACCGGTTGCGGCGACCTGCTCGGCGGCGTCGGTGAGCTGGGCGAGCGGCGCCGTGATCCGACGGGCGATGAGCCAGCCCGCCGCGGTCGCGGCCACCAGAGCGAAGAGACCGACGAGCAGGTAGCGGTTGCGGAGGGTTTCCAGGGTGAGATCAGCCTCGCCGAGGTTGCGGGCCAGCTGCACGGCCCCGCCGCCGGGCACCGGAACGGTGAGCACCCGGTAAGTGCCCCCGTCGGCCCGGACCGTCGCGATCAGCGCGTAGCGGGCGCGGCCCCCCGAGCGGGCGAGGCGTCGAGCCCGCTGGTCGACCGGGAGCTGCTCGTCGCCCGCGGTGACGAGCCGTCCCGACCCGGAGAGACATTGCACCCGCGAGCCGGGCAGGTCGGGGATCGCCGCGATCTCGTCGTCCTCCTCGCCGAGCCCCCGGCCGGGCACGTAGCCGCCCGGGAGCCGACCGCCCCCGCAGAGCACGGCGAGGGTGCGACCTCCCGGGTCGCGGAGCTGACGGGCGTAGGCGGTGAGGGTGCGGTCGATCTCCGATCGCAACGCCCGCCGGGTGGTCGCGTAGCCCGTGACCGCCACGACCGCGGTCGCAAGCAAGGCCAGCCCGGCCAGGGCGACGACGAGTCGGGTCCGCAGGCTCATGCCGGCCGCAGCGAGTAGCCCACGCCCCGCACGGTCTGGATGAGCCGCGGCTCCCCGTCCTGCTCGGTCTTCCGACGCAGGTAGCCGATGTAGACGGCGAGGGCTTTGGAGTCGGGACCGAAGTCGTACTCCCAGATCGCCTCGTAGATCGCGTGATGGGTGCACACGATCCCCGCGTTGCGGGCCAAGTACGCGAGCAGGTCGAACTCGGTCTTCGTGAGATCGAGCTCGCGGTCACCGCGCCACGCTTTGCGGGCCAACTCGTCGACGACGAGATCGAACGCGGTGATCCGGGCGGCGCCGGTCGCGAGCTCGGCCGTCGCCCGCCGGAGCAACGCCCGCGTCCGGGCGAGCAACTCGTCGAGCGCGAACGGTTTCGGGAGGTAGTCGTCGGCCCCGGCGTCGAGCCCCGACACGCGGTCGGACACTTCGGTGCGCGCGGTGAGGATGAGGATCGGGGTGCGATCGCCGTGCCGGCGCATCGTGCGGCAGACGCTCAACCCGTCGACCGACGGCATCATGACGTCGAGTACGAGCAGATCGGGGGCCCGTCGCATCACGGCGTCGAGGGCCGCGGCACCGTCGGGCACGGTCTCGACCTTGTAACCCTCGAGCTCGAGCGCCCGCGCGACCGCTTCCCGGATGGCGCGGTCGTCGTCGACGACGAGGATGCGGTGGGCCACGCCGCCATTGTGGAGCACCCGGTTGAGGAGGCGGTAAGAAGGGGGCAGAACCCCGCTCCCGACGGCCGGATTCACACCGACCCCTTACCTGCGGACGCATTCGCCCTTACCGACGTCCGCGAGGATGCCCCCATGAGCGACACCACCTCCACCCCCGAAACCCCCGAGCCCGAGGTCGATGACACCGGCGCGCCGGAGCCGACCGGAGGCACCGGCGCAGGCCGGCCCGTGATCCCGAGCAGCCGCCGGCTCATCCTTGCGGTTGCCGCGGCAGCGTTGATCGGCCTCCTCACCGGGGCGGGCGCGGTCGCCGCGCTCGACCGCGACGAAGGCTCCGACCGCGGTCAACGGAACCGCCCGGGCTTGAGCGAGGACGGTCGGGGTCCGGGCACCGGGAAGGACGGCCGCGAGCGGCGGGAGCAGTGGCGCGACGAGTGGCGGGAACGGCGGCACGACCGCTGCGAGCGTCGGCGCGCCCGCATGGAGGCCCGGCGCGAAGCCCGGCGGGATCGGCGCGAGGCCCGGGCCGATCAGCGAGAGGCCCGCGGCGACGCCCGCCCGCCGATGGCCGGCGCTCCCGACGATCGGCGACGGCCGCCGTGGGCCCGAGCCGGCGGTCCCGGTTGCGGACCGCGCACGGACCGACCCGACCGTCCGAATCCGGGAGCCGACGCACCCGGGCCCGGCATGGGCGACGAGCAGCCGCCCCCGCCCCCGGCTTGAACCGCACCGATCCCCCCACGGACGCCCCGGGACTCCCCCGGGGCGTCCGTCGTACACTCTCGGCGTGGCTCCCGAGTTCACCCACCTCGATCCGCTCGGCCGGGCCCGCATGGTCGACGTCACGGCCAAGGATCCGAGCCACCGCCGGGCCGTGGCCCGCTGCCGGGTGCACATGGAGCCCGAGACCTCGTCCCGGATCGCCTCCGGGGCCATCACCAAGGGCGATGTGCTTTCCGTAGCCCGGGTCGCCGGCATCCAGGCCGCCAAGCAGACGCCCCACCTGCTGCCCCTCTGCCACCCGCTGCTCGTGGGCGCCGTGCTCGTGAACTTCCGGATCGAGGACACCTACGTCGAGATCGAGGCCAACGTCGACACCGTCGACCGCACCGGGGTCGAGATGGAGGCCCTCACCGCCGCCGCCGTCGCCGCGCTCACGATCTACGACATGTGCAAGTCGATCGACCGCTCGATGACCATCGGCGACCTCCAGCTCTGGGAGAAGACGGGCGGCCGATCGGGCACCTGGCGCCGCCGAGCCGACGAATCGGGTCCCTTCTCGCTCTGACCGGCGCGCCCCGCCCGAGCCGTTCCGACGAGTCGATCTCCGTTCACCGAGGATCCACCACTTCTTCGCTTCGCGTCACTACCGTCATTGCCACCTGGAGGCGGTCGGGAGGCGTTGGCGCTGTTGGTCCTGCTCATCCTCGCTGCGTTGTGGGCGGTCGTGCTCCTGCCCCCGCTGCTCCGTTCGCGGGATGGGCGCACGAGTGACTCGATCGCTGCCTTCAACGACCGCTTGGCCCTCATCGGGCGCACCAACGGCACATTGGCGCCCCTTCCCGAGGAGCCGGCTTTCACCACGGGGAGTCGGGCGACCCGGCGGCGACGCGAGGTGCTGCGAATCCTCCTCGGCGCCGTCGGCGTGACCGGCCTGGCGGCGATGGCGACCGGATCGGGAGCGCTGTGGGCGCTCCAGATCGTGGCCGACCTCGTGCTGCTCGCGTTCCTCGGCCTGTGGGCCTGGATCCGCTCGTTGCAGATCGAGCAGGCTCGCAAGGTGCGGGCGATCCCGCTGCGAGTATCGGCTTCGGCTGCGGCCGACGCTGCGTTCCGCCGCGCCGTCTCCTCCTGATCCGCCGTGGACCGGGCCGGCGAGATCGCCGCGATCGGCGAAGCCGCCCGCAACGCGTTCGAGGACAAGCACGGCGCCCGTGAGGTGATGATCGCGGCGTCGCGTCGGGCGATCCAAGCGTG
>JBJSXF010000054.1:0-9255 GCA_046086225.1 Actinomycetota bacterium
GGCGCGTACGGCGACGCCGACGTCGAGCTCCAAAAGTCGAACATCCTGCTCGTCGGCCCCACCGGCTGCGGCAAGACGCTCCTCGCCCAGACCCTCGCCCGCATGCTGAAGGTGCCGTTCGCCATCGCCGACGCCACCGCCCTCACCGAGGCGGGCTACGTCGGCGAGGACGTCGAGAACATCCTCCTCAAGCTGATCCAGGCTGCCGACTACGACGTCAAGAAGGCCGAGACCGGCATCATCTACATCGACGAGATCGACAAGATCGCCCGCAAGGCCGAGAACCCGTCGATCACCCGTGACGTCTCGGGCGAAGGCGTGCAGCAGGCGCTGCTCAAGATCCTGGAAGGCACGACCGCCTCGGTCCCGCCCCAAGGGGGGCGCAAGCACCCCCACCAGGAGTTCATCCAGATCGACACCTCGAACATCCTGTTCATCTGCGGTGGGGCGTTCGCCGGACTCGACCGGATCATCGAGGCCCGGGTCGGCAACCGGGGCATCGGTTTCGGCGCCGACGTCCGCCGATCGGAGCGCAACGGCGACGCCAGCCGGTTCCTCGCCGACGTGCTCCCCGAGGACCTGCTCAAGTTCGGGCTCATCCCCGAGTTCGTCGGTCGGCTCCCCGTCGCGGGCGTCGTGCACCACCTCGACAAGGACGCCCTCATCCGCATCCTCGTCGAGCCCCGCAACGCGCTCGTGAAGCAGTACCAGAAGTTCTTCCACTTCGACGACGTCGACCTCGTCTTCTCCGACGACGCGCTCGACGCCATCGCGGAGGAGGCGCTGAAGCGGGGCACGGGCGCCCGGGGCCTGCGAGCCATCCTCGAGGAGGTGCTGCTCGAGGTGATGTACGACCTGCCGTCGCGGGCCGATGTCACCCGGTGCCTCGTCGACCGCGACGTCGTGCTGCGGAAGGTCGCGCCGACCCTCCTCACCGGCGACGAGTCGCGCCGCTCCGCCTGACCGCGTAGCGGCCGTCCCGGCGCTCGACCGTCAACGCCACGCCGAACGCCGCGCTCAGCGTCGCATCGTCGATCACCGCGTCGATCCGACCCGCCGCGAGCACCGTGCCCGCGCGCATCACGAGCGCATGGGTGAAGCCGGGCGGCACCTCCTCCAGGTGGTGGGTCACCACGGCGAGGGGCGGACGCTGCGGGTCGCCGGCCCAGTCGGCCAGGTCGGCGACGAGCTCCTCCCGACCGCCCACGTCGAGGCCGGCGGTGGGCTCGTCGAGCAGCACGATGCCGGGTTCGAAGACCAGCGAACGGGCCAGCAGCACCCGCTGCTGCTCACCCGCCGAGAGGGTGGGGAACCGGTGGTCGGCGAGGTGGGCGCAGCGCCACTCGGCGAGCCGCGCCGCGGCCCGGGCCCGGTCGTCGTCGGTGTAGCGGTGCCACCAGGGCGCGAGGGCCGCGTGGATGCCGGTCATCACCACCTCGAGCGCGGTCATGCGCGGCTCCAGGCGAGCAGCCATCGCCGGTGAGGAGAAGGCGATGCGGGTGCGCAGCGTCCGCACGTCGGTGCGACCCAAGCGCTCACCGAGCACCTCGACCGTGCCCGACGACGGGTGCTGCACCAACGCGGCGATCCGCAGCAGCGACGTCTTGCCCGATCCGTTCGCGCCGAGCACTACCCAGCGCTCCTCGGCCGCGACCTCCCAGTCGACGTGGTCGAGCACGGTCGTCCCGTCGTGGACGAGGGTGATGTCGGAGCACCGCAGGGCGGGGGCCACGCGGCGAACCTAGCGGGGCGGTCGCGGGGTCGCTCCTATGATCCCCGCATGGTTCAGCCGCCCGACAAGCCGTCGATCGAGGGTCTCGAGGAACGTTGGTCGACCCGTTGGGAAGCCGACGGCACGTTCCGGTTCGATCGCACGAAGCCTCGGGCCGAGGTGTTCTCGATCGACACCCCGCCGCCGACCGTGAGCGGATCGCTGCACATGGGCTCGGCCTTCGGCTACGTGCAGACCGACGCCATTGCCCGCTTCCAACGCATGCGGGGCCGCGAGGTCTTCTACCCGATGGGCTGGGACGACAACGGCCTGCCGACCGAACGCCGGGTGCAGAACTACTACGGCATCCGCTGCGAGCCGCACCTGCCCTACGACCCCGACTTCGAGCCGCCGGCCGAGCCGGGTAAGCAGGCCGTGCCCGTGTCGCGGCCCAACTTCCTCGAGCTGTGCACCCGGCTGGTGGCGGTCGACGAGGAGAAGTTCGAGGAGCTCTGGCGGCGCCTCGGCCTCTCGGTCGACTGGTCACTCACCTACACGACGATCGGTGATGCGGCTCGGCGGGTCAGCCAGCGTGCCTTCCTGCGCAACCACGCCCGGGGCGAGGCCTACCGGGCCGACGCGCCCACGCTGTGGGACGTCGACGACCGCACCGCCATCGCCCAGGCCGAGCTCGAGGATCGCGAGATGCCGGGCGCCTACCACACGCTCGCGTTCCACCGGGCCGACGGTGGCGGCGACATCCTCATCGACACGACGCGCCCCGAGCTGCTCGCCGCGTGCGTCGCCCTCGTCGCCCATCCCGACGACGAGCGCTACCAGCCGCTCTTCGGCACCGAGGTCGTCTCGCCGCTCTACGGCGTCACCGTCCCGGTCGTCGCGCACCGGCTCGCCGATCCCGAGAAGGGCACCGGCATCGCGATGATCTGCACCTTCGGTGACGTCACCGACGTGGTGTGGTGGCGCGAGCTCGACCTCCCGACCCGGGCGATCGTCGGGCCTGACGGGCGCATGGTCGCCCACCCACCCGCCGTCGTCGCGGGCCCGGGAGCCACCGCGTACGAGGAGATCGCCGGGCGCACCGTGAAGCAGGCCCAGGCCGCGGTCGTGGAGCAGCTGCGGGCGAGCGGCGAGATGCTCGGCGATCCCCGACCCATCACCCACCCGGTGAAGTTCTACGAGCGGGGCTCGCGACCGCTCGAGATCGTCTCCTCGCGGCAGTGGTACTACCGGAACGGTGGGCGCGACGCCGACCTGCGCGCCGAGCTGCTGCGGCTCGGACGCGAGCTCAACTGGTACCCGTCGCACCTGCGGGTCCGCTACGAGACCTGGCTCGAAGGGCTCAACTCCGACTGGCTCGTCAGCCGTCAGCGCTACTTCGGGGTGCCTTTCCCGGTGTGGTACCCGGTCGACGAGCACGGCCAGGTCGACCACGACCGTCCGATCCTCGCGACCGAGGATGCCCTGCCGGTCGACCCGTCGACCGACGTCCCGCCCGGGTTCGCCGAAGCGCAGCGGGGCCGACCCGGCGGCTTCGTCGGCGACGCCGACGTCATGGACACCTGGGCCACCTCCTCGCTCACCCCGCAGATCGCGACGGGCTGGGTCGACGACGACGATCTCTTCGGCCGCACGTTCCCGATGGATCTGCGACCGCAGGGCCCCGAGATCATCCGCACCTGGCTGTTCGACACCGTGGTGCGCGCGTGGCTCGAGCACGGCGCCCTGCCCTGGGCGAACACCACGATCAACGGATGGGTACTCGACCCCGATCGCAAGAAGATGTCGAAGTCGAAGGGCAACGTGGTCACCCCGATGCCGCTCGTGGAGAAGCACGGCGCCGACGCATTGCGCTACTGGGCCTGCAACGGCCGCCCCGGAGTCGACACCGCCGCCGACGAAGGGGTGATGCGGATCGGCCGCAAGCTCGCGATCAAGGTGTTGAACGTCTCCAAGTTCGTGCTCACGATCGCCGGCGAGGCGGGCGACGACCTCAGCGCCGTCGTCCATCCGCTCGACCGGTCGATGCTCGCCACCCTCGCCGCCGCGCTCGACGAGGCGACCGAGGCCTTCGCCGGCTTCGACTACGCCCGGGCGTTGGAGCGGGTCGAGCGCTTCTTCTGGACCTTCTGCGACGACTACGTGGAGCTCGTGAAGGGCCGGGCGTACGGGGGGAGCGGAGCGGAGGCCGCCGCCTCGGCCGCCGCGGCGTTGCGGATCGCCCTCTCGGCCCTCCAACGCGCGCTGGCGCCGTTCGTGTGCTTCGCGACCGAGGAGGCATGGTCGTGGTGGCAGACCGGATCGGTGCACCGGGCGGCCTGGCCGACCGGCGCCGACATCCCGGCCCGCGACACCGATCCGCTCGTGTTCGCGGTGGCGGCCGAGGTGCTCACGGCGATCCGCAAGGAGAAGTCGGAGCAGAAGGTCTCGCTCGCCTCGCCGGTCGAACGGGTGACGGTGGGTGACACCGAGCCGCGTCTGGCTGCGCTCGCAGCGGCCCGGGGCGACATCGTCGACGCGGGCAAGGTGGTCGGTGAGCTGGTGACCGCGTCGGCGGCGGAGCTCGCCGTCGAGGTCCGGCTCGCGCCGCGCGACGCGTGAGCGGCCGCGCCGGATTCGCAGCCCGGGAGTGGCTCGACGGGCACGTGAACCTCGAGCTCGGGGTGGGGGCCCCGCGGTCGCGACCGCGGGGCGCGCCGACCCTCGAGCGGATCGGCACGCTGCTCACCTACCTCGGCACGCCGCAGGACGAGTGGCCGATGGTGCACGTCACCGGCACCAACGGCAAGACGAGCGTGGCCCGCATGACGGCCGAGATCCTGCAGGTGTCCGGCCTCCGGGTCGGCACGTTCACGAGCCCGCACCTCGAACGGCTCGAGGAGCGGATCGCGGTCGACGGTGATCCCATCGCCCCCGACGATCTCGACGAGATGCTCTACGCGGTCTCCCTCGTCGAGCAGGCGACCGGCGTCGATCCGTCGCACTTCGAGATCATGGTCGCCGCCGCGTACCGCTGGTTCGCCGATGCCGCCGTCGACGTCGCCGTCGTGGAGGTGGGGCTCGGCGGGCGTTGGGATGCCACGAGCGCGGTCGAGGGTCGGGTGGCGGTGGTGACCAACGTCGGCCTCGACCACACCGAGTGGCTCGGGCCCACCCGGGCCCATATCGCGGCGGAGAAGGCCGGGATCGTCGTCGGGGGCGCACCGCTGGTGCTCGGGGAGACCGATCCGGCGCTCCTGCCCCCGTTCGTCGATCGGGCCCCCGACCCGCTGTGGCTGCGGGGCCGGGACTTCGGGGTGCGGGCGAACCGGTCGGCGGTGGGCGGTCGGCTCGTCGATCTCTTCACGCCGGCCGCTGCGTACCCCGAGTTGTTCGTGGCGCTGCTCGGCGCGCATCAGGGCGAGAACGCAGCGATCGCGATGACCGCGGCCGAAGCCACTCTCGGTGAGCCGGTGCCCGAGGCGGTGGCGGCGACCGCGCTGGCCGGCGTGCGCTCACCCGGGCGTTTGGAGATCGTGGGCCGCGACCCGCTCGTCCTCCTCGACGGTGCGCACAATCCCGACGGCATCACGGTGCTCGCCGCCGCGCTCGCGGAGGAGCTCGGTGCCGACGTGCCGACGACCTACGTGCTCGGGTTCAGCCGCGAACGCGATCCCGGCGAGATGCTCGATCGCCTCGGTGTGCGGCCCGAGACCGACCTCCTCGTGTGCACCCGGGCACCGCACGCCCGTGCGCTCGAGCCCGCGCTCATCGCCGCGGCGGCCGTCGATCGTGGGTTCGCGGCCGATCGGATCGAGATCGCCGACGGCGTGGCCGACGCGATCGGCACGGCCCTGCTCGCGACGCCGACCGCCGGGCGGATCGTCGTCACCGGTTCGCTCTACCTCGTCGGGGCGGCCCGCAGCGTGTTCGTGCGATCGTGAGTCGGCACAGCCATCCGGTTAGGATCCGGCGCTCATGAGCACCGATCGCACCCTCGTCCTCTGCAAGCCCGACTGCGTGGAGCGCGGTCTCGTCGGCGAGGTCGTCGGCCGACTGGAGCGCAAGGGCCTGCGGGTCGTCGCGCTCGAGCTCCGTCACCTCGACGCCGCGACAGCCGAGCAGCACTACGCCGAGCACGCGGGCAAGCCGTTCTTCGCCGACCTCGTGGCCTTCATCACCCGCTCGCCGCTCGTGGCGATGGTGGCCGAGGGGCCCGAGGCCTGGAAGGTCGTGCGCACGCTGATGGGCGCCACCAATCCGCGGGAAGCCGCCCCCGGCACGATCCGCGGCGATCTGGCGATCGAGATGACCGAGAACCTGGTGCACGGCAGCGACGGCCCCGAGTCGGCCGCCCGCGAGATCGCCCTGTTCTTCCCGGCTCTGGGCTGATTTCCGGTCACGGGTGGCGGTGTCCCCGCCCCGACTCGTAGCCTTGGGGGTTCCGCCGACCGGAAGTGTGCTTGCCCGTGAGCGAACCCTTCTACGCCGGGCTCATCGGCCGTGACATGGCCATCGACCTCGGCACCGCCAACACCCTCGTCTACGTGCGGGGTCGCGGCGTCGTGCTCGACGAGCCGTCGGTCGTCGCGGTCAACGCGCGCGACGGCCGCCCGCTCGCAGTGGGCAGCGAAGCGAAGCGGATGATCGGCCGAACGCCCGAGCACATCAAGGCCATCCGGCCGTTGAAGGACGGCGTCATCGCCGACTTCGACGTGTGCGAGAAGATGCTCCGCTACTTCATCCAGCGGGTGCACCCCCGGAAGTGGGCCCGGCCCCGCATGGTGATCTGCGTGCCGTCGGGCATTACCGGAGTCGAGCAGCGGGCCGTGCAAGAGGCCGCGCAGCACGCCGGGGCGCGCAAGGAGGCCTTCATCATCGAGGAGCCGATGGCGGCCGCGATCGGCGCGGGCCTCCCGGTGCACGAGCCGGCGGGCAACATGATCGTCGACATCGGCGGCGGCACCACGGAAGTCGCGGTGATCTCGCTCGGCGGCATCGTGGCGAGCGAATCGATCCGCATCGCGGGCGACGAGCTCGACGAGGCGATCATCACCTTCGTGAAGAAGGAGTACTCGCTCGCGCTCGGCGAGCGCACCGCCGAGGAGATCAAGGTCGCGCTGGCGAGCGCGTACCCCCTCCAGGAGGAGCTCTACGCCGAGGTGCGCGGTCGCGACCTCGTGACCGGACTCCCGAAGACGATCGTGATCTCGACCGAGGAGATCCGCGACGCGATCGAGGAGCCCGTCTCGGCGATCGTCGACGCGGTGAAGGTCACGCTCGACAAGACGCCGCCCGAGTTGGCGGCCGACATCATGTCGAAGGGCATCGTGATAACCGGCGGCGGGGCCTTGCTCCACGGGCTCCGGGAAAGACTCACCGACGAGACCGGCATGCCGATCATCATCGCCGACAACCCGCTCTACTCGGTCGTGCACGGTTCGGGTCAGTGCCTCGAGAACTTCGATGTGCTGAAGCACGTGCTCATCTCCTCCGCCCACCAGTAGGCCGCCGATGGCCGTTGCGGGCGGTCCGGGTCGCCGGCGCCTCATCCTCGCCCTCCTGCTGCTCACGGCGGTCACACTGATCGCGGCGGGCGGTCGGCGCGACGACGACGGCCCCCTCGGAGCCGTCGGCCGGGCGGCCCACTCGGTCGTGGCCCCGGTCCAGCGGGTCTCGACGGGGGCGGCCCGCTCGGTGGGGGACTGGTGGAGCGGCCTCACCGACGCCGGCGACCTCCGGCGCGACAAGCGGCGCCTCGAACGGCGGATCGCCGAACTCGAGGGTCGGGAGCGGAACGCGAGTCAGGCCCGGGCCGAGGTGCTCGAGCTGAAGCGGCTCCTCGGACTCGACGACGTCTTCGACGTGGCCCGGGTGAACGCACGGGTGATCGGCCGCAATCCCGGCAACTTCTCGACGACGATCACGATCGACCGAGGCAACGATCGGGGCATCGTTCCGGGCATGCCGGTGGTGGCGCCCGACGGCGCGCTCGTCGGGCGCGTCATCGACTCGGGACGGCGGTTCGCGGTCGTCCGGCTCGTGACCGATGCGAGCTACGCGGTCGGGGTCGAGACAGCCGGCGCGCCGGGCTCCCGCTCGGCGACGGGCACCGCGAAGGGGCGGGCCGGCTCCTCGGAGCTCCTCGTGGAGGACTTCGAGCCCGTCGGCGTGGTGAAGGTCGGCAACCGGGTCGAGACCTCGCCGTTGTCGACGAGCGATCCCCCCGACCTCGCGCTCGGTCGCGTCACCCGCATCGACGAGCTCGGCGGTGGCATCGGCCGCAACGTCCGGGTTGCGCCCTACGCCGAGCTCTCGGGCCTCGACTTCGTCGCCGTGCTGCTCTGGAAGCCGGGCCTCGGTCCGGTCGTCCGGCCGACCACGACCACCACCTCGACGACCGTCGCGCCCACGACGACCACGACGAGCGGCGGCTGACGTGCGTACGGCGCGCCTCGTGGTGTTGGCGGCGCTCATCGTCGTCGCGCAGGTGAGCGTCGTGCCCCACCTGCGGATCGCGGGCACGGCACCCGATCTGGTGCTCCTCTTCACGATCGCGGTCGCCTACCGCCTCGGTCCCGAGGCCGGGGCGCTCACCGGTTTCGGCACGGGCCTCGCGTTCGATCTGTTCCTCGAGACGCCGCTCGGCCTGAGTGCGCTGACCGACGCAGTCGTGGGCTACGCGGTCGGGGTGTTCACCGCCGGCCTGCTCCGGGTGCCCCGGGCGCTGCCGATCACGCTCGCGGTCGTCGGTGGGCTCCTCGGTGGACTGCTCTTCGTCGGGGTCGGCACGCTCGCCGGCGCCGACGCCGTGCAGGGGTTCCGGGGTCTGCGCACCGTGGTCATCGCCGCCGGATACGACGCAGTGGTGGCACCGCTGGTGTTCGGGCTCGTGGCCCTGGCCGTACGCAGCGAGCGGCGGGCCGACCCCTGGGCGCCCGGCCCGATGCTCCGCCGCTGACCCCGGCCGGTAGCGTGCGGAGCGCTGCCGCGGCTCGCGGCGGCGCCTTTGCCCCATGAACGACAGCAGCCGCGTCCGCGTCAGCATCGTCGGCGTCGTCGTCGTCGCCCTCTTCGCCTCGCTCTTCGCCCGGCTCTGGTTCCTCCAGACCGGTCCGGAGCAGCGACTCCGCGACGACGGAGCCGCGCTCGCCTCCCGGCGGGTCCAGACCCCGGCCCCGCGCGGCCGGATCCTCGACCGCAACGGGGTCGTCCTCGCCCGCGACCGCACGGCCTGGGCCATCACCGTCGACCGCTCGCTCCCGACCGAGGAGCGCACCCGGGTGCTGGGCAGCCTCTCCGAACTCCTCGGGATCGAGACGGCCGATCTGCGCCGCAACTACGAGAGTCCGCGCCAGTCGTCGCTGCTCCCGGCGGTCGTGGCGCTCGATGTGCCGATCGCCCGGCGGCTCGCCATCCTCGAGCATCCCGACGCGTACCCCGGGGTGTCGGTGGAGCGGCTGACGGTGCGCGAGTACCCGGCGGGCGTGCGCTTCGGTAATCCGGCGCTCGCCGCTCAGCTCCTCGGCTACGTCGGCGAGATCAAC
>JBJSXF010000055.1:0-8400 GCA_046086225.1 Actinomycetota bacterium
CACCGCGTTGACGACCGCGACCGCGGCGATCGTGGCCCCGTCGACCGTGCGGGCCGCCGTGCCGACCCCGCCCGGCACGGCGTAGACGCGGCCGCGCCACTTGCCGACCGTCGTCCCCGTGCCCGCCCCGATCCGACCCGCGGTCGCGGGTCCGCCGATCCGAGCGGCCGCGAACGCTGCCGCGCCGTCGTCCGGTCCGGGCACCGCCTCCGCCGGCCCTCCGAGGTCGAAGACGCACGCGGCGGGCACGATCGGGACCGGGCCGGCCGAGGTGGGAACACCCCGACCCTCGGTGGCCAGAGCGGACACCACCCCGTCGGCGGCGGCGAGACCGAAGGCGCTGCCCCCGGCGAAGACGATCGCGTCGACGTGGATCACCGTGCGGGTGGGCTCGAGGAGCGCGAGCTCCCGGCTCGCCGGCGCCCCGCCGCGCACCTCGCCCGCGCCGATCGTGCCCGGGGGAAGCGCCACGACCGTCACTCCCGTGCCCGCACGGGTCGCGTGGCCGAGTCCGACCCCCGGGACGGCGAAGTCGGCCACCTACGCCGCGACGCGCGGAGCGGCGCCGACCTCGTGCGCGAACGCCCCGACGAGGTCGTCGACCACGTCCGCCCGTTCGAGCATCAGCATGTGTCCGCCGCCGCGCAGCAGCTCGAGCCGGGCGCCGGGGATGAGGTTCGCCATACGCCGCGACTCCGACGGCGGGGTGATCACGTCGGCCGTGCCGCAGATCACGAGGGCAGGTACGGGGAACTCGGGCAGACCGGCGAGCAGGTCGAGGCCCACGAGCTGCGCCGGCGCGTCGCGCCGCGTCGCGGGAGCGCAGTCGACCATCATCTGCCGGACGAGCTCGACGTGACTCGGCCGCGGTCGGTGCCCGAAGCCGATCCGAGCCAGGGCGAGCCCGAGATCGGGTGACTCCCAGACGCGGCGCGAGTCGGGCAGCCGATCGGCGAGGGTGCCGAGCCGCTCCTTCACCTGGGTGGTGCGGGAGCCGAACGGCGTGTACGCGAGCGAGGACAGGAGCACGATCCCCCGCACGCGCGCCGCGGCCACATTGGGGAACTCGATCGCGAACGCCTGCGCCGCGACTCCGCCCATCGAGTGACCGACGACGACGGCATCGCGGAGATCGAGTGCCTCGAGCACGCCCCGCAGGTCGCGGGCCAGGTTCCCGACCGAGTGCCCGTCGACCCCGACCGACGATCCGCCGTGCCCGCGATGCTCGTAGGCGACGACCCGAAAACCCCGTTCGGGCAACGCGGCCAGCTGACGCACCCAGACCCGATTCGACAGCGTCACCCCGTGGGCCAGCACGATCGGCGGCGCCGTCGGATCACCCGCTTCGATGACGCGCAGCGCACCGCCGTCGTGGGTCGCCACGGTGCGCTCCTCTCCGGCCGGCGGCCCGAGCACCGTGTCGGGATCATCGTCGGGCGTGCGCCGGACCCGACCGGCGACGACGCGCGGGAACGCCCAGGCCGCCACCCCCGTCGTGGCGGCGCCGATCAGGACACGCCGGACACTCACGGGTACCGCCGGGGGACACGCGGCCCGATCCCGCAGACGATCTCGTTGGGGATGGTGTCCATGAGCCGGGCCCATTCCTCGACGCCGATGCGCTCGCCGCCCTGCTCACCGACGAGCACCACCTCCTCGCCGGGTTCGACGGGATCGTCGCCGACATCGACCATGAGCTGGTCCATGGTCACCGTGCCCGCGATCGGCCGCCGTCGCCCGCGCACGAGCACGACGCCACCGCGCATCCCGAGCCCGCGCGGCACGCCGTCGGCGTAGCCGATCGGCACGGTCACGATCCGCGTCGACCGTTCGGTCGTGTAACGCAATCCGTAGGAGACACCCTCGCCGGGCCCGAGCTGCTGCGCGTGCGCCACCCGGGCCTTCACCGCCATGACCGGTCGGAGCTCCACCCCGGGCTCGGGGAGGCCGGGCACGACCCCGTAGAGCCCGATCCCGATCCGGACCATGTCGGAGTGCGCGGCGCTGGCGGTGAACGCCGCAGCCGAGTTGCACGCGTGGATCGTGCCCGGGGCGATGCCCACGTCGGCGAGCCCGGCGAGCACGGCCGCGAACCGCGTCTGCTGCGCGACCGTGAAGTCGTGACCGGGGTGATCGGCGACCGCGAAGTGCGTGCAGACCCCGGCGAGCACGAGCCCCGGCGCCGTCTCGATGCGGCGGGCGAGGTCGGTCGCCCGGTCGGGCGGGCAGCCGACCCGATGCATCCCCGTATCGACCTTGAGGTGAACGCCCACCGGATGCGGGCCGACGGCCGCCGCGAGGGCATCGATGCCTTCGGCGGTGTACACGACGGGCTCGAGCCCGAGCTCCGCCACCGCCGACGCGTCCTCGGGTCGGGGCTGCGAGAGCACCATGATCGGGGCGTCGATCCCGGCGGCCCGCAACTCCTCGCCCTCGTCGACGTTCGCCACGGCGAGGACGCGCGCCCCGGCCTCGAGCACGGCCCGGCTGGCCGGCACCGCGCCGTGACCGTAGGCGTCGGCCTTGACGACGGCGCAGAGCACCGCGGGGGCCACGGCCGAACGGAACGCGTGCACGTTGTCGCGGAGTGCCCCGAGATCGATCTCGGCCCACACCGAACGCCGGTCGTCGCCGCGCACTCAGCCCTCCTCGCTGCGGCGCGCCGCGCGCCGATCCGCGAGCGTAGGGGCCAGCGCGGCGACCAGATCGGACGCGACGAGCGCCGGGCCGAGGTCCGCCCGCCGCGCCGCGAGGCCGTGGAGGTGGGCCGCCGTCGCAGCAGCGCCGAACGGCTCGCAGTCCCCGGCGAGGAGTCCGCCGATGATCCCGGCGAGGACGTCACCCGTTCCCGCCGTGGCGAGGTCGGCCGAATCGGTGCGGTTGAGCAGCGCCTCACCGTCGGGCCGGGCCGTCACCGTGCCCGGCCCCTTCAGCAGCACGATCGCTTCGAGCCGCGCGGCCAACGTCCGGGCTGCCGCCACGCGGTCGGGGCCGGGCCGATGTCCGGCGAGCCGGGCGTACTCGCCGCCGTGCGGCGTGAGGACTGCAGCCGGAAATCCGGCGGCCACTCGGGCGCGCAGCGGCGTCGGGTCGGCCGCGAGCGCGACGATCGCGTCGGCGTCGACGACGACCGCGCCCGGGAATCCGGCGATCAGCGCCCGGGCTGCCGTCGCCGCGTCGGCGCCGCGGCCGAGACCGGGACCGATGACGAGCGCGCCGAAGCGCTCGGCGTCGGCGAGGAGGGCCGGGGCCGCATCGGCGCTCAGCATTCCGGCATCGGCCGGGAGGGCTCGGGTCACGACATCGCCACCGGCGAGAGCGGCCGCGGCCTCAGCCCCGGGCACCGCGCAGACGACCATGCCTGCGCCGGTGCGCGCCGCCGCGGCCGCCGCCAGGCGCGGTGCTCCGGTCAGCCCGGGCGACCCGCCGACCACGAGAACCGCGTTCGCCCACTTGTGCGCATCGGCCGCCCGGTCGGGAAGAACGAGGTCGGCATCGTCGAGCGCGTGCAGGTGCACGGGGCCGGGATCGATCCCGATGTCGACCACGCGGACCCGACCGGCGTGCGACCGCCCCGGCTCGGCACACAGACCGGGCTTCAACGCGGCGAAGCACACGGTGGTGTCGGCCCGCACCGCCGGCCCCCGCACGGCGCCGGTGAGACCGTCGACCCCCGACGGGACGTCGACGGCGAGGACGGGCAGTCCGGCGGCCGCGACCGCATCGGCGGCCGTTGCGGCCGGACCGGTGAGCGAGTCGCGGAACCCGGTGCCGTACATCGCGTCGATGACGAGATCCGACCGGTCGAGGGCACGCATCAGCGCAGTCGGCTCGCAGCCGTCGGCGATCCGGAACGCGTCGGCGCCCACCCCGAGCGCCGCGAGCCGCCCGGCCGCGACGATGCCGTCGGCCCCGTTGCTCCCCGGACCGGCGAGCACGGTGACGCGCCGTCCGTAGGTGCCTCCGAGTCGGGCGACCGCCGCCCGGGCGACCGCGGCGCCGGCCCGGGCCACGAGCTCGCGCTCGGTCGTTCCGGCCGCGATCGCGCGCCGATCGGCCTCGCGCATCTCCTCCGGGGTGAGGATTGGTTGCACGCGCCGGGCCGTCAGTCGGGCCAGCGCCGGGCCAGCGCGACGACCGGCTCGGTGAGCAGCTCGACGATGTCGACGGATCCGAGGATGTCGTCGCGCATCACCGGCCGGGACTCCGTGACCTGATCGCTGAGCGCGCGGTAGCGGTCGCGGTATCCCTCGAGCACACGCCGTGCTCCCTCGGCCGAGAGGCGCTCGTGGAACCGCACGTGGAGAAGGGCGATGCCCACGGCCTGGTTGCCCTTCACCTCGGGCACGAGCACGAGCGTGCGGCCGTCGGCCCCGCGGGCGACGGTCACCTCGCGCTCGGCGGCGGCCCGGTGCTTCGTGCCGCGCAGCACCGGGTTGGCCTCGGTGCGCGACGGGATGTCGCGGGCGATGCCACCCCGATCGACCACGTGGATGCGGTCGTCGGCGATCGCGTAGCGCGTCCAGCCGACGACCTCGGCGACCGCCGGGTCCAGGGCGACGAGCGTGCGCAGGGCGCGGTAGCTGAGCGCATCGCGCGCCGCGCCGGTGGCGAGCACCTCGCGCACGAGCGGAACCCGGAGCAGCGTCTCGTCGGTGCGCGAGATGCCCACCGTGACCGTCTTGGCCTGGTGCTTGATTGCATCGACCGGGCGGGTGAGGGTGTCGATCGCGGCTGTCAACGCAGCAACGAGATCGAGGACGACGGTGCTCGGCCGACCGATCTTGCCCAGTTCGAGCTGGTAGGCATCGAGCGGAAGCACGCCCGTCGCGTAGCGGAGGACGGTCGCCAGCCGCACCGCGGTGCCGGCGTCGAGCGCGCCGTCGTAATCGCCGCTCGCCAGGAGCGCGCCGAACGCAGTGGCGTGGGGTGTCAGCGCGGGGGCCATCACCTCGAGCGGATCGGCGCCCTCGGGGAGCCCGGCGAGCGTTCGCTCCACCACCCCGCGTGCCTCGCGCAGCGGGCGGGCGGTCGCATCGATCGCGAGCGCCGCCTCGTACCCGAAGAGATGCCCGGCCATCGCGCACAGCACGAACGCGAGATCCGGATGCACGACCGGGACCGTGATGACGTCGGTCGCGGCCGAGAAGCGCTCGTCGCCCTCGTCGATGATCGCAACCGGTGCCGCTTTGTGGGCCCGGTAGATCGCGATCTCCTTGGCGACGTCGTCGGCGTTCGAGCCGCGCAGCCCGGCGGCGCACACGATGACCATGGGCTCCGCCGAGAGATCGATGTGCTTCTTGTCCTCGGTCACGTCGCAGGAGATCGACTTGTAGCAGAGCTCCGAACACTTGATCCGCAGCTCCTGGGCCGCGACCCGGTTGGGTCCGCTGCCGACCACGGCCCACGAACGGCGACTCAGCGCGTTGCGGCGGGCGACGGCGCCGATCGCCGCTCGGCGGGTGAGCACGGACTCCATCGCCACCGGGAGGCCCCGCAGCGCGGCGAGTCGCTCCCGGCGGTAGGCCCGGGCGGCTTCGTCGTCGGCGCCGAGAGCCGCGGCCACGACGTCGGCGAGGAGGAAGCCGGCCGCGACCTGGGCGTAGAACGCCTTCGTCGAGGCGACGCTCATCTCGACGTCCCGCCCGTCGGAGGTGTGCAGCACGCCGTCGGCCTTGTCGGCGAGATCGCTCTGGCGCCGATTGAGGATGGCGATGACGACCGCGCCGCGCGACCGCACGAGGTCGACCGTACGGTTGGTGTCGGTCGTCGTCCCCGATTGCGAGATCGCGACGACGAGCGCATCCGACATGTCGGCGCCGAGCCCGAACCCCGAGAGCTCGGTGGCCGCCGTCGCCTCGACGCTCACCGCCGGCGGCTCGGTCGCCGCCGCCAAGGCGCCGCGCAGGGCCCGGGCCGTGGCCTCGGCCGCGACGGCCGCCGTACCCTGACCGATGACGAGCACCCGGCGGATGGCGCCTGCGCCGAGCCGGGCCCGGACCGGGGCCGGGAGCACCGACCCCGGGAGTCGCACCTCGGCACCCGCGGGGCCGTCGACGATCTTCCCGCGCAGGGTCTTGCGGAAGGAACCCGGCGACTCGGTGATCTCCTTCAGGAGATAGTGGGGCGCGTCGCCGCGGTCGACGTCCCGGGTGGTGATCTCGGGCGCCGTGAACTCGTCGGCCGCGACCGGCAGCTCGCGACCGTCGTACGACCAGCGTCCGATTCCGGTCGGCGAACCCGCCCCGGCGGCGGTGACCCGGACGACCTGACCCTGGGTTGCCGGGTCACCCGGCACGAGCATGGTCTCGCCGTCGAGCCGCAGCAGCGCCCTGCACTCGGCCACGAGTCCATAGGGCTCGCTCGCGACGACGGTGCCCCAGGGGGCCAGGCCGACGTAGAGCGCCTGGCCGCTCCCCCGCTGGGCGAGCAGGAGCGCCTCGGGGTCGAGTGCCGTGCCCGCCGCGATCGCCACCGAACCCTCGAGGGTCGCCACCGTCTCCCGGAAGGCGGTCACCGGATCGGGGGTGCGGATGAGGCGACGGGCGACGAGCGCAGGGATGACCTTGGCGTCGGTCGTGATCTCGGCCGGGAACTCGAGGTGCTCGAGCGCCTGGAGATCGGCGTAGTTGTCGACGTCGCCGTTCAAGGCCGCAGTGACGTACGGCAGCTCGGCCGGGTCGGCACCCTCCTGGGAGAGCGGATGCGCGTTCGGCTCCGAGATGATCCCGACGCTCGCCCACCGGGTGTGGCCCAGCACGACGACCGAAGCGGAGGGAGCGCGCAACGCGATGCGCAGCAGATCATCCGCCCGGATCTGTTCGCGGAGCCGGGCCGTGTTGTCACCGAGCTCGCCGATCTCGGCTGCCGTCTTGAAGACGAAGCCGAGCGTGCCCGCTGCGACCCGGACCGAGCCTGCAGTGAAGAGCCGGTCGCCGGCCCGGGCCGCCACGAGCCGGGCGATGCCCGGGTCGGCGAGATCGAGACCGTGACCGGTGACGAGGAGGTGGAGACCGGCGGAGTCGCGGCCGCGCACCTCGAGCCGCTCGATCGCCGCGAGCGCGACCTCGACCGAGTGCAGGGCCGCCAGTGCCGCCGGACCGGCCGGAGCGCCACCCGCCAGCGACTCGACCGCCCGGGCGGTGCCGATGCGGTCACGGCTGATCGACCAGCAGGCGTCACGCACCGCGATGACCGCCGCGTTGGCCGCTTCGAGATCGTCGGGGGCGAGTGCGCCCTCGTCGATCCGGCGCTCGACCGTCGCGACCGCATCGGTGACCTCTGCGACCGCGTGTTCGAGCGACGCCCGCCCGGCCGGATCCTCGACGAGCGCGCGGACGCCGTCACCCTCGGAGAGACTCCGGTCGACGGCGCCAAGCGCGGCGGCGATCCCGGCCAGACGAACCGGGTCGGGGACGACCCCGATCCCGTCGAGCTCGATCCGAGCGGCCGCGAGCTGCTCGGTGAGAGCGGCCAGGCCGGGGAGGGGGCGGTCGCCGGGGCGCCGGAGGACGGCGACGATCCCGCACATCGGGGAGCAGTCTACGGGCCGTCGGCGGCGCCGAGTTCGGCCCGCACGACCGCTTCGAGCCGGGCGGCGACGGCATCGGCTTCGCCCACCGAGGGCGCCTCGACCATGATCCGCACGAGCGGCTCGGTACCCGAGGCCCGCACGAGCACCCGGCCGTTCGCCCCGAGCCGGGCGGCCGACTCGGCGATCGCCGCCTGCGTCCGGGGCGCCGTCGGCAGTGCACCGGCCGAACCGACCCGCACGTTCACGAGCCGCTGGGGGAACCGCGGCATCCGGGCGGCGTGGGCGGAGAGCGGACGGCCCGACCGGCGCACGAGATCGGCGAGGAGCAGACCGGTGAGGGTTCCGTCACCCGTGGTCGCATGCGCGGGCAGCACGATGTGCCCGGACTGCTCACCCCCGAGTCCGGCCCCGACCTCACCCATCGCGGCCACCACGTGACGGTCGCCGACCGGGGTCTCGACGACGGTGATGCCCGCGTCGGCGAGCGCCCGCCGGAGCCCGAGGTTCGACATGACGGTCACGACGACCGTTCCCGAGGCGAGCGCACCCCGATCGGCGAGGTCGAGGGCGAGGGCGGTCATGATCACGTCGCCGTCGACGATCGCGCCGTGCTCGTCGACAGCGATGACCCGGTCGGCATCGCCGTCGAGGGCGAGGCCGAGGTCGGCGCCCACCTCGCCGACGCGCGCCGCCAGCGCCTCGGGGTGGGTCGCGCCGCAACCGGCATTGATGTTGGTGCCGTCGGGATCGGCGGCCATGACCGTGACCTCGGCCCCGGCCGCCCGCAGCGCGGCGGGTCCGACGACCGAAGCCGCGCCGTTCGCGCAGTCGACGACCACCCGGAGCCCGGCGAGGTCCCGACCCGC
>JBJSXF010000056.1:0-5272 GCA_046086225.1 Actinomycetota bacterium
CCGCATGGCCGGACGCATCCTCGGCATGGGCGACGTCGTGACCCTCATCGAGAAGGTCGAGATGACCTTTGCCGAGGAGGAGAAGCGGCGGGCCGAGGAGATCCTCGCCGAGGGTCGGCTCACCCTCGAGGACTTCCTCGAGCAGATGCAGCAGGTGAAGCGGATGGGGCCGCTCCAGAACGTGCTCGGAATGCTCCCGGGCATGCCCAAGGAGCTCAAGAACGCCGAGATCGACGACCGCGAGCTCGATCGGGTCGAGGCGATCATCCGATCGATGACCCTCGACGAGCGGCGACGGCCCGAGATCATCAATGGGTCCCGCCGCACCCGGATCGCCCGGGGGAGCGGCACATCGCCGGGCGAGGTCAACCAGCTGCTCAAGCAGTTCAAGCAGGTCCAGCAGATGATGCGGGGCATGCCCGGTGTGGGCAAGAAGGGGAAGAAGGGCAAGAAGGGCAAGGGACCACGGGTTCCCGGGCTCCCGGCGGGCATTCCCGGCCTCCCGTCGGCCTGAAGTAGTCTTCGCCGTCCGATCCGGGCCATTGCGCCCTCACCAGGAGCACCTCGTTGGCAGTCAAGATCCGTCTGATGCGCGTCGGCAAGAAGAAGCAGCCGAGCTACCGCATTGTCGTCGCCGATGGTCGCAGCCCCCGCGACGGCCGGTTCATCGAGATCCTCGGGCAGTACGCCCCGCGGCAGGAGCCCTCGGTGGTGAACCTCGACAACGAGCGAGCTCTCCACTGGCTCCGAAACGGCGCCCAGCCGACCGAGACGGTCGCCAAGCTCCTCCACATCTCGGGCGTGTTCGGGGAGTTCGAGCGGGCAGCGGGCAAGCCGGCAGCGGCTCAGCCGAAGGCGAAGACGCCCAAGGCGAAGACGGTGAAGGAAGCGCCGCCGGCCGCCGACTCGGGCGAAGAGAGCGCGACGGCTGCGGATGACGCCGCCACCGAGGCTCTGGCCGAGGAGCAGGCCTCCGATGAGTGACGAGTTCGAGGACGAGCTCGAAGACGACGAACTCGAGGAAGAGCTCGAGGACGACGACTTCGACGACGATGACGACGACCGCGACGGCAACCGGGCGGGCGGCGCCCGGGCCCGCGCTGCGGTCGAGCACATCGCCCGGCACCTCGTCGATGACCCCTCGGGCGTGTTCGTCGATGCCAAGGATCGGGGTGGTTCCGTCGACCTGCTCGTGCACGCGAGCCCGGGCGACCTCGGTCGCATCATCGGTCGGCGCGGTCGCGTGATCCAGGCCGTGCGGCAGATCGCCCGGGCAGCCGGCTCGACCGAAGGCGTTCGGGTGAGCGTCGAGGTGGCGGAGTAGCCCGTTGCCCGAGCGGCTCGAGGTCGGCCGGATCGGCCGGGCCCACGGCCTGCACGGTGAGGTGAGCGTGGCTCCGGTTACGAACCGTCCCGAACGGTTCGCGGTGGGCAGCGTCCTCTTCGTCGACGACCGTCGTCTCGTGATCGAGACGTCGCGGCCCCATCAGGATCGGTTCCTCGTCCGCTTCGCGGGCGTCGCCGATCGGACCGCGGCCGAAGGGCTGCGGGGTTCGCGCCTGCGGGCCGACCCGCTCCCCGAGGCGCCGCCCGGTGAGGTCTGGGTGCACGAGGTGATCGGCGCCGAGGTGGTCGACCGTGCGGACCGATCGCTCGGGCGGGTCGTCGCGGTCGAGGCGAACCCGGCCCACGACCTCCTCGTGCTCTCGGGGGGTGAGCTGGTGCCGATGGTGTTCGTCGTCGACGTCGCGCCCGGTCGCGTCGTGATCGATCCGCCCGAGGGGCTCCTCGACCTGTGACGTTCCGGATCGACGTCTTCACGATCTTCCCCGGGTACCTCGACGGACCGCTCGGGCTCTCCCTGGTGGGCCGGGCCCGGGAGGACGATCGGCTCGACCTGCGTCTCCACGATCCGCGTGCTGCGACGACCGACCGTCACCGCAGCGTCGACGACGAGCCGTTCGGCGGGGGTGCGGGCATGGTCATGACTCCCGGCCCCCTCTTCGCCGCGGTGGAGGCGGCGGCACCGCCTCGTCCGCTCCTCCTGCTCTCGGCGGGCGGACGGCGCTTCGACCAGGGAGTCGCCCGTGAGCTGGCTGCGGGGGGCGGCTTCTCCCTCGTTTGCGGACGCTACGAGGGGGTCGATCAGCGGGTTGCCGATCACCTGTGCGACGGGGAGATCTCCGTGGGCGACTACGTGCTCTCCGGAGGTGAGGCGGCGGCGCTCGTCATCGTCGAGGCGGTCGTCCGACTCCTGCCCGGCGTGATGGGCAACACCGAGTCCGGGGTCGAGGAGTCGTTCGAAGGTGCGCTGCTCGAATATCCGCAGTACACGCGGCCGGCCGAGTTCCGGGGGTGGGGTGTCCCCGAGGTGCTGCGATCGGGGGATCACGCCCGCATCGCCCGGTGGCGACGGGCCCAGGCCGTCCGGCGGACGCTCGCCCGTCGGCCCGACCTCCTGCCCGACGGGCCCGGGCCCGACGACCTCGATCTGCTCCGGGACTTCCCCGAGGACTCGGGCGACCGCTAGTCTCCTCCCTTCGCCGTCGCTTCCGTACGGCCCGGAGGATCCGTCATGAATCGCACCGATCTCGTCGACCGCGCCCAGCTGCGTGACGACATCCCCGCCTTCGGCCCGGGGGACACCCTGAAGGTTCACGTCCGGGTGGTCGAGGGCAGCCGGGAGCGGGTCCAGGTGTTCCAGGGCGTGGTCATCCGTCGGCAGGGCAGCGGCATCCGGGAGACCTTCACGGTCCGGAAGGTGAGCTTCGGGGTCGGGGTGGAGCGCACCTTCCCGGTGCACACGCCGGTCATCGCCAAGATCGAGGTCGTCACCCGGGGTGACGTCCGCCGGGCCAAGCTCTACTACCTCCGCGACCGCATCGGGAAGGCCGCCAAGGTCAAGGAGAAGCGGGACTGACCGCAGGAGTCGCGCGGGCATGAGCGCCGAGGATCTCGAGCGCTACGAGACGGAAGTCGAGCTCCAGCTCTTCCGGGAGTACCGCGACGTCCTCCCGATGTTCCGCTACGTCATCGAGACGGAGCGACGCTTCTACCTCGCGAACGAGGTCTCGCTCGACGTGCGCCAGGCCGACGGCGCGACCTGGTTCGACGTGCGCATGCGCGACGCCTGGGTCTGGGACATGTACCGCCCCACGCGCTTCGTGGCCGAGGTGCGGGTCGTGAGCATCAAGGACGTGAACGTCGAGGAGCTTCCCCGCTCGGAGCTCTAGTGCCGAGCGCACGGCGCCTGCTCGGCGATGCGGGGGAGGACGCGGTCGCGGCCTGGTACGAGGCGGCCGGCTTCGTGATCGTGGCCCGCAACTGGCGGGTGCGGGAAGGCGAGCTCGACCTCGTCGCCGCGGCCGACGACGTGCTCGTGTTCTGCGAGGTGAAGACGCGTCGCAGCGACCGGTTCGGGCACCCGGCCGAGGCAGTCACCGCCGCCAAGCAGGCTCGGATCCGTCGCGTGGCGGCCCGCTTCCTCGCCGAGACGGATCGATCGACGAACCGATTGCGCTTCGATGTCGCCGCCGTGCGACCGGGACGCAGCGGTTGGGCCGTCGAGGTCATCGCCGACGCGTTCTGAGCGGATCCGGGCTTCCCGGGTGAGCGCGGGTTGCGTCTGCCGACTCAGCGGCGACGCGAGCGGCGGTGCCAACAGCCGGTGTGCCAGTGGCGGCGGTCTTCGGGAGCGGCGCGGGGCACGACCACCTCGTGGCCTTCGCCCGGGCGGATCTCGTGGTCGCAGCCGGGACACCGGTAGGTCTTCACCGCCTGGTAAGGCTGGACGTGGCGGACGTCGACCGCCTCGGGGTCGTCGTCGGTCCACCCGTGTCCCTGCGGCACGCCGGTTACCGTACCGACCGTGCCTGCTCTCGAGGTCGAACGCGCCGACGGCATCGTCACCCTGACGTTGAACCGTCCGGAACGAAAGAACGCAGTGACGCCCGCAATGTGGGTGGACCTCGCGGCGATCCTCACCGAGATCGCTGATCGTCCCGATGATCGGGTGCTCGTCGTCACCGGGGCCGGTGACGCCTTCTGTTCGGGGGCCGATCTCGCAGCGGCAGGCGAGTCGGGTGGGCCTCCGGGCGTGGGGGGTGGGATCGCGATGATGCGGTCGGTCGGTCGGGCTGCGCTGCGGCTCCACGAGCTGCCGATTCCGGCGATCGCCGCAGTGAACGGCGTGGCCGCCGGCGCCGGGTGCAATCTGGCCCTCGGCTGTGACCTGATCCTCGCCTCGGATCGGGCCCGCTTCAGCGAGATCTTCGCCCGTCGGGGCCTCGCGCTCGACTTCGGTGGTTCGTGGCTGCTGCCCCGACTCGTCGGTCTGCACCGGGCCAAGGAGCTGGCGTTCCTGGCCGAGGTCATCGACGCGGCCGAGGCCGAGCGGATCGGACTGGTCAACCGGGTCGTGCCCCACGACGACCTGCTCCGAGAGGCTCGGGTGCTGGCCGAGCGGCTGGCGGCCATGCCGCCGCTGCAGCTCGCGGTGATCAAGCGGCAGCTCGACGACGGCCTCAACCGGACGATGTCCGAGTCGGTCGAGGCCGAGGGCATCGCCCAATCGCTGATGTTCGCCTCGGCCGACACGGCCGAGGCGCTCCTTGCGTTCTTCGAGAAGCGCACCCCGCGATTCACCGGCTCGTAGCGACGCCACGGCCCGGGTGGATCCGGGAGTTCGGTCCGTTCCGACATTCGACGGACCCAGGAGCGTTGTCGGTCGACCAACTAAGGTGAAATCCGTGGCGGCGGCCGATTGCTCTAGGGGATGCAGGGCCGCCGGTGCAGTTTCGGACGCATCGGAGCAGCGAACGTGAGCTCCGGGGACGCGCCCGAATTCGTGATCTACGTCGACGGTGTGCGGCTGCCCATTGCTCTCTCGGTGAGCGAAGATCAGGTGATCGGGCGGGGGAGCGGAGCTGCCGTAGAAGTCGATGACCCTCGGGTGTCACGTCGTCACGCCGTGCTTCGGCTCGGGGAAGACGGATGGACCTTCAGTGACGAGTCTCGATCGGGGTCGTTCGTTGACGGGGTGCCGGTTTCCGTCGTGCCTGTGTCGGCAGGGCTCGGCATTCGGCTCGCCGATCCGGTGGCGGGCCCCCTGCTCACCTTCGGAACCTTGGCACCGACGGGTGTCGAGGTTGCGCCAGCCGTCACGGAGGTCGGGGTGGTCGTTCGTATCGGGCGTTCGTCCGATAACGACATCGTGCTTTCCGATCTCTCGGCATCCCGCTATCACGCCGAGCTCAGGCGCTCGGCGAGCACC
>JBJSXF010000057.1:0-3107 GCA_046086225.1 Actinomycetota bacterium
CGATCTCACCGTGCACCTCGGCGACACCCGCGATCCCGGCGACCACATCGAGGCCCACGGACGCGTTCTGCGCGCGGGGCGCACCACCGTGGTGATGGAGGTCGATCTGCTCCGGGCCGACGGCACCGGACTCGGCATCGCCACGATGACCTTCGCGGTGCTCCCCCGCCGCGACGCCAACCCGGTGATGCCGGCCGCCGCGACCGAAGCGGTCACGACGATGGCGCTCCCCGATTCCGGGCTCGACGCCGCGCTCGTCGATGCGGTCGGTGCGCACGTCGTCGATGCGGCGCGCGGTGTCGTCGAAGCCCCGATCACCGACTGGGTGCGCAACTCGATGGGCGCGCTCCAGGGCGGCGCGGTCGCGACCCTCGCCGAGGTGGCGGCCGAGACCGCGGCCCGGGCCGCGACGGGCGCGCCGCTCGTCGTCACCGACCTCCAGGTCGCCTACCTCGGGTTCGGCCGGGTCGGGCCCGTGCGCACCGCGACCACGATCACCGGTGACGCGCACCGGGTCGTCGCCGACATCGAGGTGCGCGACACCGGCGCGGACGACCGCCTCATGGCCCGCATCAGTGCGGTCGCCACGACCCCGGGTGCGGCGTGAGCGGCCTGGGCGCCGGGGCGGCCCGGACCGTCTCCGACTACATCCGGGCCGAGCTGGCCGAGGTCGAGCCGGTCGGCTCCGGTCGGCTCCTCGGCCGGGCGCCGGTCACCCCTCACCTCCGCAACGCCGCCGGAGGTATGCGCACGGGCGCGTTGCTCACCCTCATCGACTTCGCCGGGGGCTTCGACGCCGGGCTCGCCTCGCTCCCGACCGGCTGGGTCGTGACGACCAGCCTCCACGCCCGGCTCGTCGCCGTCGCCCACGTCGGCCCGCTGCGCGTGGACGCCGAGGTGGCCCGGGCCGGGCGCGCGAGCGTCGTGACCCCGGTGATGGTCCGGGACGAGGGCGCCGGCGAGGCCGTCGTGGCCCGGGCCGTGCTCACGTCGGCGGTACTCGTGCCCGAGGGCGGTCCGCCGCAGTGGGAACGCCCGGCCCGCATCACCGTCGGCACCGGCTCTGCCGATCCGCCCCCGATGCCCGAGTGGCTCGGCGCGCGGGTGGTCGGCCCCGACGCCCTCGAGATCGGACTCGAGGATCGCCTGCGCAACCCGTGGGGCATCCTGCACGGTGGGGTCGTCGCCATGCTCGTCGACCTCGCGGCCGAGCACGCCACCGGCGGGATCACCACCGACGTCGTGCTCCACTACCTCGCCCCGAACCGCACCGGCCCCGTGCGCGCCGAGGTCCGACCCCTCGTCCGGCGTTCCGACGGCACCGTCTGCCGGGTCGAGGTCACCGATACCGCCGCCGACCGGGTGACTGCGGTCGCGATCACGACGTCCGCACCCGCACCGCCACCTCGGCCGTGAGCATCGACCCGCCGGACGAGCCGGTCGGGGTCTTCCCCGGATCCTTCGATCCGCTCACGGTCGCGCACCTCGCGATCGCCGATGCGGCCGTCGCCCGAGCCGGACTCGTGCGCCTCGACCTCGCCTGCGCCCGCCGCGCCCTCGGCAAGGACGCCGGCGCCCACCACCCGATCGACGAGCGCCTCGCCGCGATCGAGCGGGCCCGCGGCGAACGACCGTGGCTGCGCGGCATCGTCACCGACGCTGCCCTCGTCGCCGATCTGGCGCGCGGCTACGACGTCGTGGTCATGGGCGCCGACAAGTGGGCCCAGGTCCGTGACCCGGCCTGGTACGGCGGCGACCCGACGGCCCGCGACGCGGCGTGCGCGGCACTCCCGCGCGTGCTCGTGGCACCCCGCCCGGGGTTCGCCACCGACGGCGCCGAGGTGCTCGACCTCGACCCGGCGCTGGGCGCCGTGTCGTCCACCCGCGTCCGGCGGGGCGAGCACCGCCTCGCCGCGCCGACGGCCCGCCGTCGGGTGATCGTGGACGGCACCAACGTGATCGGCAGCCGCCCCGACGGCTGGTGGCGCGACCGGCGGGGTGCGCAATCCCGCCTCGTCGCCGAACTCCGAGAGCGCGCCGCCCGCACCGGGGAGCACATCGCCGTCGTGCTCGACGGGCGGCCGACCGCCGATCTCCCCGAGGGCGTACACGGCGGCGTCCTCGTGGCCTGGGCCCGACGGTCGGGTCGAGACGCCGCCGACGATCGGATCGTCGAGGAGGTGGCCGCCGACCCCGACCCCGGCAGCCTCACCGTGGTGACGTCCGACCGGGGCCTCGCGGCCCGGGTGATCGCGCTCGGCGCCACCGTGGAGGGGGCCCGGGGCTGGCGCGACGGATCCGGTGACGACGCCGGTCGCCCGCGGGCGTAGCGTGACGGCGTGACCGACACCGACCTCTCGGGCTCCGGCTACCTCCCGCCGGTGCTCAACCCGTTCGAGCCGGGGTTCTTCGACGACCCCTACTCCCGCTACGCCCGGGTGCGCGAGGCCGACCCCGTGCACCTGAGCCCGATCGGCACCTGGGCCCTCTTCCGCTACGCCGACGCCTCCCGCGTGCTGCGTGACCCGGCTCTGAGCGTCGAGGACCGCCACGCGACGCCGCTCGCCGTCGAGATCGAGCCCGACCTGGCGGCGATGATCGAGGAGCGCCGGGCCCGGGCCAACCTGTCGATGCTGAACCTCGACCCGCCCGACCACCACCGGCTCCGCCGCCTGGTCGCCAAGGTCTTCACGCCCCGCATGGTCGAGGGGCTCGGCCCCCGGGTGCGGGAACTCGTCGACGAGCACCTCGACGCGGCCGACCCGACCGGGTTCGACCTCATCGCCGGGCTCGCATTCCCGCTCCCCTTCGTCGTGATCTCCGAGATGCTCGGCATCCCCGAAGGGCGCGACCGCTTCCTCCTGCGCGAATGGTCGGGCGCGCTCGTGAAGACCTTCGACCCGGTGCTCACCCGCGAGGAGCGCCTCGCCGCGTTCCGGGCCGGCGACGAGATGAACGTCTACGTCGACGAGGTGCTCACCTGGAAGCGCGACCACCCGGCCGACGATCTGCTCACCGCACTCATCGCCGCCGAGGACGAGGGCGACCGACTCAGCCCCGAGGAGCTCACCGCCCAGGTGATGCTGCTGTACATCGCCGGCCACGAG
>JBJSXF010000058.1:0-4383 GCA_046086225.1 Actinomycetota bacterium
CGCGCCGCCCGCGACCGGGTGACGCGTACCTCATCGGCCTCGACCCTCTCCCTCTGGGATTCCAAATCAGCGAGCGCGCCCCGCAATGCCATCGCGCGGTCGAATCGGTCGGCTTGCTCGCCCGCGCGGTTTGCGGCCGCACGCGCCTCGCCCGCAGCCACGCTCGCCGCCTGGGACTGCCTTGCCAACTCCTCGCCCTCGACCGCGATCGCGTCGAGCGCCGTGCGAATCTCCTCTGCGGACCGGACCGCCTCGGCCTCGCCATCGGACTCCGTAGCCCGCTTGCCGTCGCCCGACCCTTCCTCGTCCTCGCTCGGAGCATCCGCACCGACGAGCACCCGGCGAGCCTGATCCGCCGCGCTCCCGGCGTTCCGCAGAAACTCGGCGAGTCGTCGTTCGCTCTCACCGACTTCAGCCGCAAGTCGGTCGCTGCGCTCCTTGAGCCGCTTGACGAGCCGCTCGAAGACCTCGCCTCCGAACAACCTGCGGAGGAGCTTCTCGCGCTCGTCCTCGGAGGCGGTCAGGAAGCGATCGAACTCACCCTGAGGCAAGAGCACCACGCGCTGGAACTGCTCGGCCCCGATCCCGATCAACTTCTCGCAGGCCTTCTGGCACGGCCTCGCTCCCGTCGCCACCACGGTCGAGGTCGCATCACGCTTCACGAGCGTCGCCGAGGCGCCTTCCGAAGTGGTTCCGCTTCCCCGCAACTTGGGGCGCTCGTATTCGGGATTCCGCGTCACGCGATAGGCCGTGCCGTCGATGTCGAAGTCGAAGGTGACCTCGGTCTTGGTCTCGGGGCCGGCGTGATGGGAGCGCACGTCGCCGGCCTGCCGACTCCCGGGGAGCACGCCGTAGAGCGCGAACACCATCGCGTCGAAGATCGTGGTCTTGCCCGTTCCGGTCGGCCCGGTGACCACGAACAGCCCGCGTCGCGCAAGGGGTTCGAAGTCGATCACCTCGCGGCCGGGGAAGGACCCGAACCCCTTGATCTCGAGCCGGAGCGGCTTCACGCCGACACCGCCTCGGCCACGGCGTTCAACTCACGGAAGAGGAGTTCACGCTCAGCCTCGGACGGTTCGCCACCCGTGGCCTCCTGCCAGAAGGCCACGACGAGCTCCTCGCGACTCAGACTCCGCCGACCGACCGCATCCGTGCCGGCCCCGTCACCGGCCGCAAACCCCTCGGGACGCTGCTCGATCTCCACGACCGTCGGCCAGCGGCGCGAGAGGCGGGCCTTGGCGTCGAGCACCACACCGGGATCGGTGAGGATTACCCGCACGAAGGTGTCGGCGTCGCCGGGTTCGCTCTCCGCCAGAAGATCATCGATCCGGCCCGTGACCGTTCGCACCGCACGCCCGATCGGCACGGGAATGTGCTCGGACGACACCGTGCCGTCGGGCGCCAGGTCGACGATCGTCACGCTCTTGGCGTGATCCTCGGAGAACGAGTAGCGCAGCGGTGTCCCCGAGTAGCGCACCGTGGGGCCGCCGACGTCTTGGGGGCGGTGGAGGTGCCCGAGGGCGGTGTACGAGAACGGCGCGAAGAGATCAGCGGCGACGACCGCCGTACCCCCGACCACGAGGTCGCGTTCGGAGTCGCTCTGCTCACCCCCCGCCACGAAGGCATGGGCGACGGCCACCGAACGCCCGGACCCGAGGCGAGGCACCGCTCGATCGATCGCGTCCCTCAAGACCGACTCGTGCGTACGCCGCCTCCGCCGTTCGTACGCGCCTTCGACGACATCTTCGCCCTCGCCCTCTCCCGCGGCCGACTCCTCGGCCCGCCCGAGATCGTCGGGCGCAGCCTGCGGGTCGAGGTAGGGCAGGAGCACGAGGTCGAGGGGGCCGTCGGCGAAGGCGAGGGTCAGAACCTCACCGACGCCCGTGTATCCCCCGCGGAGGTAGACGCCACTCGCGTCGAGCAAGTCGTGGTAGGCGCCGACCCGATCGGCCCCGTCGTGGTTACCGGTGATCACGGCCACCTGGGTGCCAGCCGCCGCGATCGCGGTCAGCACCGACCGGAAGTGGGTGATCGCCTCATTGGACGCCACCGCGCGGTCGAACACATCGCCCGCGATGACGACGAGGTCGATCCGCTGCTCCCCGACCTGGCCAATGATCCAGTCTGTGAACGCCTGCTGATCGGACTCGAGGGAGTACGGCCCGAAGGCCCGGCCCAGGTGCCAGTCGCTGGTGTGAAGGATGCGCATCGACTCCGCCGTCTGCCGATATCGGGACAGAGGGGAGCGTATGAGGAGGGTGGGACGAGAACCCCGCCCCCCGATACCTCAGATCCCGAGCAGCTTCGCCTTCGCCGCCGCGAACTCGTCGTCGCTCAGCACGCCCGACGCATTGAGCGCCGCGAGCTTCTCGAGCTGGGCGTACACGTCGTCCTCGGCCGGCGCCTCGGGCGGAGGTGCCGCAGCCGCCTGCTGGCCCGCTTGAGCGGCCTGCGCCTTCTGAGCCTGGTGCTGGGCGACGTGACCCGACACCGCCGTCGCCGTGCCGGCGATGACCGCCGTGCGAGCGGCCACTCCGATCAGGCCGGGGCGACCACCCCGACCCATCCTGCGTCCCATCATCGTGCGTTCCTCCTGAGGTGAAGCGGCGAACAGCCGTGAGATCGGTGCGGTCAGCTCTCGGCCGACAGGGTGGCCAGCTCGTCGAGCAGCGTCTCGATTGCCAGGCCCGACATGCGGAAGTCGGCGACGAGCACTCCCCCCGAAGCCACGATGGCGTCACGGAAGGGCTTGGCCCAGGTGTGCTCGAACACGAGCATGGCGGCCGAGCTGTTCGGTTCGAGATCCTCGGCGAGGTGCATGACGTCCTCGTCGGAGATCAGCGACTCGACCTGGTCGAGGAGCGCGGCCAGCACCGCGGCGTCGTCGTCGGCTCCCAACTGGTCGAGCTCCACGAAGGTGACCGATCCATCGGCATCCTTGCGGAGGAACAACCCGTCGATGACCCGGATCGTGCCCGCAGCCACGAGCCGTTCGAGCTCGGGAACGATCGTGCCGGTGAACCGGTTGCCCGGGAATCCGACGACGATGACCTCAACCGGCCCGAGAGCCATGTGCGCCTCCTCGATCCTCCGATTCGGCGGGAGCGCCGACCCCGGAACTGGAACTCCGACCCTACCGGCCCGGTCGGACGCCCGAACACCGGCCCGATTCCTTCCGGGCGAGGCGGGCGCGGGTCCGGGACCGGAAGCCGAGGCGTGGCAGCATCCGGAGGTGCGCGTCGCAACGGTGAACGTGAACGGGCTGCGGGCCGCGGCCCGCAAGGGGCTGCACGACTGGGTCGCTGAATGCCGTCCCGACGTCGTCACCCTCCAGGAGGTGCGGGCCCCCGACGAGATGGTCGCCGATCTCATGGGCGAGGGCTGGCACATCGTGCACGCGGAGAGCACGACCAAGGGCCGGGCCGGCGTCGCGGTCGCCAGCCGCCTCCCGATCGTGCGCACCCACGCCGGCGCCGACATCCCGGAGTTCGCCGACACCGGGCGCTGGATCGAAGCCGGCATCCGCACCGGCACCCGCACCCGCCTCACCGTCGTCTCCGCCTACGCCCACACCGGCGACGAAACCTCGCCCGCGAAGATGGCCGAGAAGCTCGCCTGGTTCGAGGCTGCCACCGCCCGGCTCGCCGAGCTCCGAGCCGCCGGGGGTCACGTGCTCCTCACCGGCGACCTCAACGTCGCCCACCGCGAAGCCGACCTCAAGAACTGGCAGGGCAACCTGAAGTCGGCCGGATTCCTCCCCGAGGAACGTGCCTACTTCGACCGCTGGTTCGACGACCGCGGCTGGGTCGACGTCGTGCGCGCCGCGCACCCCGACCGGGACGGCCCCTACTCGTGGTGGTCGTTCCGAGGCAAGGCGTTCGACAACGACGCGGGCTGGCGCATCGACTACCAGATCGCCACGCCCGCGCTCGCGAAGAAGGCATCGGGCGCCCGGGTCGACCGAGCCCCGTCGTACTCGCAACGGTGGAGCGACCACGCCCCCGTCGTCGTCGACTACGAGCTCTGAGTGAGCGGGTAGCGGCTCATCCGATTCGGTATTCCAGCACGCAACGGAACGCGCGCCCCGAGCCACAGAACTCGCTGGCCGCGGCCCGGCCGGTCAGCCGAGCAGGCCTACGAGCCGTTCGACGACACCGAGCCGAGTCCCCCACGCAAAGAGGTACTCCCGGTCCAGGGACTCCGCGTTGTACTCGATCATCGATTCGATATCGCGCAACTGCAGCACCGAATCACGACCTTCGATCCAGAGCAGCTTCGCCAGGATCATGTCCTCCACCGTCGGGATGTTCGCCTCGACGCCCGGAATGAGCTCCACCGTTACCCGACGATCGAACCGTGACCGCTTGAAAGGTTCGTCACGAC
>JBJSXF010000059.1:0-3377 GCA_046086225.1 Actinomycetota bacterium
CTCCGCACCCAGCAGATGCTCGCCCTCCACGCCGAGGGGCGATCGGTCGAAGCGATCTCGGTCTATTCGGCGTTCCGGGATGCGCTCGTCGCCGAGTTCGGGCTCGAGCCGACGTACGACTGCCGCGAGCTGCACCGGGCGATCGTTCGCGACGATCCCGCGATCGTGCTGGCCCTCGACTCCTTCCGGCGCCTTCACGCCGACCCGGGATCGGTACCCGTCGGTGCCGACGGACTCGCCGACACCGCGATCCGCCTCGTGTGGGCCGCCCGGGGACTCGTCGGCGCCGCAGGCGTCAGCGTCGTCGGGGCGGAGGGCGACGACCGCACGTGGCTGGTCGTCGAGACCGCCGGGGCGGCGGCCGTCGCTCTTCGACTGGCGGCCGGCGGGACGATCCTCGACGACACCCCGATCGCCCGGGCACTCAGTGCGACGGTGCCCGTGACGTCGGTCGGTCCGCCGGCGACCGAGGTCGGGGTCGGCGCCGAGACCGTCTGACCGTCGCCCAAACGCATCGCCATCGGACTCGTCGTCGAGAGACGACTGCGGCGGCGCCGGGGCGGTTCCGCTCAGGGGCGGATCTTCGACACGGAGTTCGACCCCTGGTTGGTCACCCAGAGGTTCGTTCCGTCGAAGGCCGCTCCGGCCGGAGAGATGCCGACGCCGACAGTGGCGAGGACCGTGTTCGTCGCCGGACTGATCTTCGACACGGTGTTCGAGTTGAGGTTGGTGACCCAGAGGTTCGTTCCGTCGAAGACCGCGCCGTAGGGGCTCGAAACCCCTGCGACGGTCGCCACGACGGCATTCGCCGCCGGGTCGATCTTGGACACGGTCTCCGAGTTGAGGTTGGTGACCCAGATGCCGGCGCCGTCGAACGCGACCCAGTACGGGCCCGTCCCGACGGTCACGGTGGCAGTGACCGCATTGGTCGTCGGGTTGATCTTCGACGCGGTGCCCGAGGAGAAGTTGGCGACCCAGATGCCGGCGCCGTCGAACGCAACGCCTCGTGGTCCGATCCCGACGGCGACGGTGGCAGTGACCGTGTTGGTCGTCGGGTTGACCTTCGAGACCGAGTGCGACGCCGAGTTCGCCACCCAGATGTTGGTGCCGTCGAATGCGACGCCGACCGGATTGGCACCGACGGCGACGGTGGCGGTGACCGTGTTGGTCGTCGGGTCGATCTTCGACAACGTTCCGGAGGACCAGTTGGCCACCCAGATGTTGGTGCCGTCGAACGCCGCTCCGTAGGGGCTCGTGCCGACTGAGATGGTGGTGACGACCGCATTCGTCGTCGGGTCGATCTTCGAAACCGTGTCGGCAAACGTGCTGGTGATCCAGACGTAGGTGCCGTCGAACGCCACGCCGTACGGCCCCGATCCGACGGGTACGGTCGCGACGGTCCGGCTGAACCACTGCAGCTGCCCGATCGCCGAGGGAGACGGCAGGGCGGGTCCGCCCGAGGGTCCGGTCGCGCCGGTGAGGCCCGTCGCGCCCGTCGCTCCGGCCTCGCCGGTCGCGCCCGCTGTTCCGCTGGGTCCCGTCGCTCCGGCCTCGCCGGTCGCGCCCACTGCTCCGCTGGGTCCCGTCGCTCCGGCCGCACCGGTTGCGCCGGCGGGCCCGGTCGCGCCCCGCGCGGCGAGCACTGCCCACGCGGCGCTCGGCGGTTGTTGGTTGGTGTTCGCGGCCACGGCGACGTACGACGATCCGGCCCGTGTCGACACATCACCCTTGGCGTACGCAGTGGTCGCCGACCAGGCCCCCCGGTACCGCATGCCGTCGGCCTGCCAGGACACCTGCGTCTCGTTGGCTGCGCAGCGACCGCCGGCTTCGAAGTCGATGACTCGCAGGGTCTTCGCCCCACTGTTGGGGTAGCAGGCGACGATCCGCCCGGTCGTGCCGTTCGGGATCGCGGCCCACGAGGCGCCACTACCGACTGCGACACCGACCACGAGCGCGATCAGGCCGATCTTCCACTGTGCCCTCAGGCGGTCCACCATCGCCGTACCCCCCACTCGGATTCCGGCCGCACAGCATTGGCCGGCTCGGAGAAGGATGGCCGCCGCCGCTCCGAGGGGCAAACGCTGCCCTCGTTTCCGAGAGTTCCCGGCGGCCGGAGAGCGACACGGCGACCAGGGGACACGGTGTCTTCGGCCGCCGCCGCCCGATACGAGGGAGGCGGATAACGGTCGTTATCCTCGGCGCCGTGACCACGGCCCCCACCGTCAAGGGAACGGTCCCCACCGAGGCCACGACCCGGGAGCGGCTGCTCGACGCCGCCGCCGCCGTGTTCGAGACCCGGGGCTACGAAGGTGCCCGCCTCCAGGACATCGCCCGGGCGGCGGGCCTCACCACCGGTGCCGTCTACGCGAACTTCCGCGGCAAGGACGAGCTCCTCGTGGCGGCCATCGGGGCCCGGGCCGGACTCGAGCTCGACGGGCTCCTCACCGGGGTCTCGGCCCGTGAGCTTCCGGCGCTCCTCGAGGCGCTGGCGGGCCGGTTCGCCGACCCGGCCGGCCCGCATCCACTCCTCGTCGACGCCGTGGCCGCTTCCCGCCGCGACCCCGGGCTGGCCGCGACCCTCCGCAGCGATGTGGTCGGTCGGGAAGACCTCCTCGCCGGGCTCGCCGAGCGAGCCCGGTCGGAAGGCACTCTCGCCGGCGACGTCGAACCGGCGACCTTCGCTCGTTTCTGCGTGACCCTCGCGCTCGGCGCCCTGATGATGCGCACGCTCGGCGTGCCCGCAGTGGCCCGCGACGATTGGCACGCCCTGATCTCGCGTCTGCTCGACGCGGTGACCGAGGAAGCAGTAGTGGGAACAGCACAGGAGGACCAGCAATGACCGACGAACGGCTCGACACCATCCACGCGGTCCGCGCCGACTACGACGCGATCTTCACCTGGGATTACGAGCAGAGCCGCAGCGCCCTCGTGAAGCTCTACGAGAAGGCCAAGACCTCGCAGTGGAACGCCTCCACCGACCTCGACTGGTCGATCGACGTCGACCCCGAGAAGGTGAGCAAGGAACTCGGCGGCGGTGGCACCGAGCGCTTCCGCGAGCTGCGGGAAGCGGAGGGCTCTCCGGTCCGGCACTTCACCGAGAAGGACTGGGACCGGGTCGGGGTCGAACTCCAGAACTCGCTGCTGTCGCAGTTCATGCACGGCGAGCAGGGCGCGCTGCTGTGCACGGCCCGCATCGTGGAGACGGTGCCGTGGATCGACGGCAAGTACTACGCCGCATCGCAGGTGATGGACGAGGCCCGGCACGTCGAGGTGTTCGCCCGGTACCTCAACGAGAAGCTCGGCGGCCAGTACCGGATCAACGACAACTTGAAGCAGATCCTCGACGACATCCTCGCCGACAGCCGCTGGGACATCAC
>JBJSXF010000060.1:0-7043 GCA_046086225.1 Actinomycetota bacterium
CGACACGCCGATGGTCGACGCCATGACGACCGACCCGGCCGCGATGCGGGCCCGCGCCGCCATGCCGGCACCGGTGCGCAAGACCTACTCGCTGCAGTCCGCCGTCGATGCCACGGTCACCGGCATCGAACGGCGGGCCGACCGCGTGATCTACCCCCACTTCCTCCGCGCGCAGCTCATGCTCCGGGGCTTCCTCGGTCCCCGCAGCGAGGGCGCGTGGCGGAAGGCCATGCCGGAGGTCGAGCGGCTCGCACGCGGGTCCGGCGATCACCCACCCGGCGCCCACTAAGGTCGGCCCGCCGCCGCGGCGGTGACGGACGTCGGTCGGCCATGGGTGTTGCTGCCGGGGACGGGTCGGCGCCCATCGTCGCGGATTCCTGACGCATGATCGGGCCCTCCCCGTTTCCGAGAAGGGCCCGAGCGATCGAGCGTCAGAACGATGTCGGGCTCAGCCGCAACGAGTGATGTGCACGAGATAGAGCGTGTCGCCGTTGCCGTATGAGTTAGTGGTGACCGTCGGTCCAATCCCGTATTCCACCGGAGTGGCGGTATACGAGAACGCGGCCTGCGCGGTCACCGCCGAGGCATACGCGAAGAGAGGGCAAGCATCGCCGGGAATGCCGAACGTGAGGGTCCCCGAAGCGGCCATCGTGATCGAACCGGAAGCGTTGAGCTGAGTGCCGGACGGGAAGACGACGCAGTTCGCCGGCACGGCGGTCTCGCACACCGACACCGAGTTCACGGACCCGGCGGTCCCGAGCGGCGCAAAGACGAACTGGCCGATGTTGTTGTCGTAGAACTCCTCACCGAGGAACACGACCGTCAACCCCGACGCCACCAGGTTGCAGTGGAAATGGCCGGTCGTCATCGAGCCCTTGGCATTCGCGTCCTTGAACAGGTAGACGTCGTGGAGCTGCCAACCGTCACCGGTCACCGCCGCCGGCCCGGGCACCAACAGGGTCCCCGACGAAGCCTTCGGCGACACATTCACCGGCAGGCTCTTCACCGCCTGCACCTTCCGGCCCCCCGAAAACCGGTGGAACTCCACCTGCACCGAACCGGTCGAGTATCCCGACCAGGTCACCGTCGGCGACACCGAGCACGAATCGATCGTGATCGACTTCGACGACGGGCCCGCCGCCGCCGGCACCGCGAATGCCGCCAACGCCACGACGACCACCAACGCCGCGAACCGGGAACGAGACATCAGAGACACAGACCCTCCTGAGCTTGCCGACGGAACCCGACCCGTGTACCGACGCCAACGCGCCACCACTCCCGCGACCGACGTGCACCCGACCCGGGCGCGCATCCTCGACGCCGCCGTCGCCGTGCTCAACGACGACGGATTCGACCGGTTCAGCGTGCAACGCGTCCTCGAGCGGGCCGAGGTGAGCCGGGCCACGCTCTACAACCACTACGCCGACGTCGACACCCTCATCGAAGCCGCGCTCGCCGCCACCTTCGGCCAAGAGCTCCGGCAGAACCGCGACGCGCTCTCCCGCCTCGTCGAGACTGCACCCGACCTCATCGGCTTCCGCGCCGCATTCCGCACCTTCGTCGATGCGCTCGGTCGCATCCCGGCCACCGTCCGATTCCGCCGAACCCACACCCTCGCCCTCACCGCCAACCGCCCCGCTCTCGCCGCCGCGATCAGCGCCGCGCAAGACGAGATCACCGCCGCCTACGAAGCCGCCATTCGCGACGCGCAGGCCCGCGGGTTCATCCGCACCGAGTTCGACCCCCACACGCTCGCCGTGTTGGTCCAATCCCTCGGCATCGGCCGCATCGTGGATGACACCTCGACGGATTCGATCGGCAACGAACGCTGGGCCGAGATGTACTTCGACGTCATCGACCGGATCGCGCTCGTCCCCGCCCCGTGACCCACCGGCTCGCAGCCGAAGTCGCGACCCTCGAATCCGACGACGAAGACCGCAGCGAGATGGCCGCCGTGGCGTCACTCATGGAGTCGATGCGTGCATCGGGGTGAGATCTTCCGCTTCGAGGTCCCCAAGGGCATCGGCCACGAGCAGCTCGACACCGTGGACGCTCAACGGCTCGGGCGTCGGTTCGGCCGACTCACCACGGAAGAAATGTGGTCGGTGGACGACACACTCGGCGTCGTGCTCGGACTCGACTGACCCGAAGTCGCACCGCGACCCGGCCGACCGCCGAGACCGCTCAGCACTCCGAAGAGACCCGTGCTCACCGCCGACCAGTCGATGTTGCCGAGCACCGGACTCGCCGACGCGAGCAGCGACATCCCGATGTTCGCCGAACGGACCAAGGCCCAGTAGCTGTGCGCACGAGCCTTGATGGTCGCCGATGTCCCGGGGCTCAACATCGTGTCGACCTCGGAGAGAACCACGTCATAGCCCGGTCCGATGATCGCCGCGATCTCGGGACGATGCCGAGCGGCGACCATCATCTCGACCCGAAGGTGACGGTTCTCTCGGTTCACCTCGGCGACGAGCCCGCCAATGTTCGCAACCGATGCCGCGATGAACTCATCCCCGCCGGCACCGAACGGAACGCGCACGCTCATCCCGACGATCTGATCGACGAGAGTCGAGACGACGGCCACGAGGAGTTCGTTCTTCGATGAGAACCGGGCGTAGGACGAGGAGAAGCCCCGCTGCATCTGTCGAGCGATCCGGGACGTAGTCGCCTGCTCGAAGCCGACGCGGGCGATCACCGTCATCACCGCGGCCGCCAGCTCGTCGAGTCGGGGATCGTCGGTGCTCGGCGACGGTATCCCCATGGCCCGCGCCGGGGCTTCGATGCCGCTCGCGGCCCGGGCCGCCGAGTCGCCACTCAACTCGCGCAGTAGAGAGAGGCATGCCTGCCACTGCGCTCGTGTGCATCGGCGCGCGATCGGCGCCAGGAATGCGCTCCCCAGGAGGAAAGTCACCTGCCCCAGCGCGAGCGCCTCCGGGAGCTCGGGCTGCGCGACGCAATGGGCCCGCAGCTGCGTCCCGAGGTCCTCCCGCACCACTTCACCGAGTTGCGGGTATCGCCGGGCGACCGCCACCAGCTCGCAGATCGCAGCGGTCGTCGGTGACGGGCGAACCAGCTCGGCGCTCAGCGCCTTCGCCGCTGGGGCCGAGCCCGCCACGGACTCCCGTACGAGCCCGAGCAGGATCACGAGAGCCGGCGCGAGCGTGCACGACCAGAGATCGGAGGCGATGTCGTCGAGCGTGTCATAGCGGGCGTACACCGGTCCGGTTGACAAGCCGCAGCGTTGCGCGAGGGAGATCACCGAAGTGCGGTCGAGACCCTGCTCGGCGACCAGACCGAGCGCCTCGGCGAGGATCAGATCCGACGTCTCCGCGGACCGCTGCGCCCGCGCCGCGCGCGAACCGGGCTCGGCCACCGGCCGTTCCCGGGCCTGCGCATCGGGGCCCCGCCGCGTTCCCGGACGCCTCGCCTCGGCCATTCCGAATAGAACCTATTCGGAGCGAGCCCGATTCGGGAAGCCGGCGCGGACCCCTTCGCCCGTCAGGTGCTGCGGGCGAAGAGCGCGTCGAGCGCGACCCGCTCGTCGGTGCGCAAGGGGAGGTCTACGAGGTCGGACCAGAAGAGCAGGTGCGTCGGCGAGATCTGTGGCACGTCATCGAGCGCCGATGGGAGCTGCGCCCGGTCGGGGAACGTGCGGCAGTGCTGGAGCTGATCGACACCGGCGAGCATCACCATCGTGCGGACGCACTTCTCGCAGCGCCCGCAGTTGAGGGTTCCCGCCACGTTCTGCCAGCACACCCGGAGGTGCTCGTGCACGAGCGGCTCGGCGGCGATCGCGCGCACCCGGTCGAACCGGCTGCCCGACGCGTCGCCGTGCAACACCTCGGTGCGACCGGGCACGCTCCACCGCGGGTCGAGGTCGGGACGTGATCCCCACGGGATCATCCGGGAGAGCGCCCACGACGGCGAGATGATCACCGTGCCGATCGTCGGCCGCAGGAGGTGGCCGATGGCCGCCAGCGCCGCCCCGTGCGTGTGCTGCCAGGCGACGGGCACGAACGCCGGATGTGTGCGGAGGTCGGTCGAGACCACGACCGGCATCGCACCCACTCCGGCGGCCACGGCTTCGAGCGACGCCCGGGCCGCGGCGAGCCGCTCCGCGTCATCGAGCTCGACGTCGTAGCCGGCGACGAACACGAGGTGCGTCGGCCGCACCGCGCCGGCCAGCAACGAGAAGAACGAGTCCACCCCGCCGGTGAAGAAGAGCGCTCGTCCGTCCACGGCCTCGGACATCGAACGGCGGCGGTCCCGGCGAGCGCCGAACCACCCGCGGCGGGGCTCGATCAGCCGCAGCCGATCCTCGCCACCCCACCACTCGGCGGCCGCCGCCCCGACGAACGTCGCAATCGCGCCGCTAACCGGTTCGCCGCCTCGGCCAGCAGCCGCGGCTCGGGCTCGTGACGGACCGCGTGGTCGGTGAATCGATCGAGCGCATCGCAGATGGCCCGGGTGCCGCAGCGTCCGGTCCCGGCCACGATGAACATGACGGGATCGTAACGACGCGAGGCGCGATCTCGTTCCGCTCGATCGGGTCACCCGGCCGGGAAGTCGTTGACGAACACCACTTTCGCGGCCGGCGAGAGCATCCCCTCGACCGCGCGAGCGAACGGCACGGTCTCGGTCACGATCCGGGCCGGGTCGAGCGCGCCGGACATCACCAGATCGAGGACGTCCGGTGCTGTCGCCCCCGCGTGGACGCGTCCGATCTCGTAGCGCACGCCCTTCAGATACATGAGCTGGAGGGGCAGCGTCGCGGTCGGTGCCGCCCCGCCCGACACACTCGTGCAGGTGCCGCAGGCCTCGACGGTGCGGAACGCGAAGGTGCGCCCGGGGTCGAGCACGTGGGCGTCGACGACGATCGGGAAGCGACGGTCGAGCTTCAGGTCGGCCCAGCGATCGCGGGCGTCGACGACCTCGGCCCCCAGCCCGGCCGCCTGCTCGAGGCGACCGGGATCGTCGTCGACGTAGACCACGCGGCGCGATCCGAGCGCGACGGCGGCCATCACCGCGTAGAGCCCGACCGACGGCGCGAGCCCGCCGACGACGAGGACCGGCGCGCCGGGCTGCTCGGCGAGCGGTGCGGCCACGCAGCGGTAGCCGTCGGCCACGTTGTCGGGGATGCCCGCTGCCGCCACCGGGTCGACGCCGTCAGGCAGCCCGAGCAGCATCACGTCCGCCCAGGGGACGCGAACCACCTCGGCCAGTGCGCCGCCGAGATCGAGCCCGCCGTGCGGTCCGAGGCCGAACGCCGTGCCCGATGCGACCTCCTCGCAGGCGTTCGTGTGCCCGCGCCGGCACGCCGCGCAGGTCATGCAACTGAGCTGGAACGGCACGATCACCCGATCGCCGGGACGCCAACGCCCGGCACCGTCGCCCACGGCGATCACCTCGCCGACCATCTCGTGCCCCATCACGAACGGGGCCGGCATCGGATACAGCCCGGAAGCAATGGCCGGATCGAGATCGCAGCGCGCCACCGCAATGGGTCGCACCAGCGCGTCGCGGGCGTCGCCGATCTGCGGGGTCTCGACGTCTTCCCAACCGAGGTCCATCGGACCGCGGAACACGAGGGCGCGCATGCTCACCCGCCCCGCAACGCGGCGAACTCGGCGTGGCCGAGTGCGAACCCGGCGATGCCCCAACCGCCGTCGACGGCTTCGTTGAGGATCACCCACGTCCGCCCCGCGATCGCCGGATCCCCGACCAGGTCGGCCACCGCCCGTGTGGCCTCCTCCACGAAGCCGAGCTGCCCCGCTCGGTCGAGCCCGCCGGGAGGCGTCGTGACGTTCACTCTGACCGCTGCCGTCTGGCCCGCCTCGGCGGTTCGGATCGACGACGGCGGGAGCTCGTGGATGAACGCCGCCGTGTGCTCGCTGTACGGGGGCGCGACCGGGTTGCCCTCCCAGCGCAGGAGGGCGTGGGTGAGGCGCTCGGCCAGCTCGGGAACCGCTTCGGCCGGGAGCAGCCCGGCGGGCAGGTGGACATCGATCATCGGCATCGGGAACCTCCGCGACCTAGTATGACGGACGTCATAACCCTAACTATGAGGATCGTCATAGTCAATGACCCGCCGTGACGTGAGACGAGAGATGATCCAGGGCACCGTCGATCTCCTGGCCGCCCACGGGGTCGCCGGCACGTCTTTCGCGCTCGTCGTCGCCGAAACCGACGCGCCGCGCGGGTCGATCTACCACCACTTCCCCGGCGGCAAGAACGAGCTCGTCGGTGAGGCGGTCACATCGGTCGGAGCCTCGGTGACCGCACTGATCGACGGCCTCGACGCCCGGTCCCCCGCCGAGGTGGTCACCGCCTTCCTCGACGGCTGGCGCGCGCTGCTCACCGGGAGCGGCTTCGCCCGCGGCTGCGCGGTCGCGGCGGCCGGTCTGGGCGCGGACGACGTCGACGCGATCCGGACCGCGGCCGATGCCGCCTTCGACTCCTGGCGCGCCGCGCTCACCCAGGCGCTCGTGCGCAGCGGGCTCGACGGGAGCACGGCGAGCGACATTGCCGCGCTTTCGCTCGCCGCGGTCGAAGGGGCCCTCATCCTCGGTCGTGTCGCCCGGAGCGATGAGGTCTTCGATGTGCTGCACCGCCAGCTCGTGCGCCTCGTCGACGACACCGCAGCGGGGGCACCATGAAGGTCCCGATCGAGAACGTCAACGTCCCGGGGCGGATCACGCACGTTGACGCCGAAAAGTACGCGGCGATGAGGCAGTCGATCTTGCGTGTCACTCCGAAGGCCCCACCCGGTCTGACCGCGGCCGAGATGATCGAGCGAGTCCGACCCCACCTCCCCGAGGAACTGTGGCCGAACGGCGAGAAGGTCGGATGGTGGCAGAAGACCGTGCAACTCGATCTGGAGGCGCGGGGACTGCTCGTTCGAGACACCGGGGCCAAGCCACTGCGGTGGCACCGCACCTGAACCAACGGACGATCGTGCGATCGACGGTGGAGTGGATGAAGTTCACGGGCACCGTGCGGCTGTGGCCGGGAGAGAAACCTTGGCACTTCGAAAGCCTCCC